>CAYLNH010000131.1:0-18616 GCA_964384625.1 uncultured Lentisphaerales bacterium | reverse complement strand
AGCAGATTATTCCAGCTTGGACAGCCTCAGCTTGAGGCGCGGTAAACAGGTACAAGATGGCGATAATGGCTACCACCACGAGTAACTCAATCAGCGTAAAAGCTGATCGAGTTGCTCTCGTCTTCGCCCTCTCATTACCAGAGGCAATGCTCGTAGCTTCGCCGGGCTTCGCCACGCGGAACTCAACCAGTGAAGATGCACAACCCGCCTCCGCTGGCCGGCGGCGCCGGCTCCGACTCCGGTTCCGACAATGTGTGTGGGGGCTCGGTATCCCGGCGCCTGCGGGACGTTCGGCAAATCCGGATGATGCACTGCATGCAAATGCAGGTATCACGTCAGCGCGGTGAGCCCGACTGACTTCATTCCACCAGGAATCGTTGCCGGGAAACCACCGACGTCGACCCGCCATTGTCCCTTCCCCCGCACCGCGGCTTCGCTCAGCGCAGGAGCGACTGGGATTGCGTTTGTGAATCGTCATCGTTCTGCTCCCATGGTCGGTAACTGCGTTTCAAAGATGCTTCCACATCCACATGTTATAGAGCATATCCAACTCACTGGTGGCCGGATCACCCGTCGGCACGACAAGGAACGGGCTGACGCCGAGTTGTTCGACGTGGCCGTCGAAAAACAACGCCGTATAGCTGTTCGGATGCCGCGTCGGCCGGCCGTCGAGCCAGGCGTCGTTGCTGATGTAGTAGCCGCGCATCATCTGATAGAGCCCCGAATGATTCGTCGTGTTCTGGCAGGCGCCGTCCAAACGGTGTTCGTACCCGAGCAGGTCGTACAGCAGCGGCACGACATCCGGCGACGGCTGTGACCGTTTGTTCTGCGCCACCCGCGTCGGCTTGATCTTCATATCCGGATTCCACATCGGATGCGGAATCGGCGCGGGCGGTGGATCCGGCATACCCAGTTTGTCCGGATCCGTGGTGAAATTGATCTTGTAAGAGACCGCAACGCGATCGGCCGCGACGTCGCCGTTCCAATCGAACGGACAACGCATGACATCATAGCTGCCCAGGGTCTCCTTGCAGATCAGATGGAAGAAACAGGTGTTCTCAAAACGGAACGACGGATGGTTCGCGTGCAGCGGGGGAATGCAGCCGTCGTAATCGCTTTCATAGATCAGCATGCCGGCGCCGATCTGCCGCATGTTGTTCAGACACGCCACTTCCTGCGCCTTCGCTTTTGCCTTGGCCAGCATCGGCAGCAGCAGCGCGGCCAGGACTGCGATGATCGCGATCACCACCAACAGCTCAATCAACGTGAATCTTCTTGTGCGTTCGTTTTCAAAATAGCGTGGACCACGGATGCACACGGATAGACACGGATGTCTTGGCGGTGCCGCCGAGTATTTCATTTTTAGTTCATTCGTTTTCATCTGTACTACTATCTCGCAGATTCTTGTTTTCTGTGCAAGGTTCGCTTTGTAACAGGTTCCGATTTGACGAACTACATATTCCGAGAATCTCCATCGTTGTCTTGATCGTTGTCCAGAATAGGAGCGAAGCGATCCTCCGAATCCGATAGGATGCGATGGGAGACAGACGGCTTCCAGCCTATGGCTGCCGCAGGCAGCAACACAGTGACAACGATCAAGACAACGATACTGGATGGGGATCAGTCTCGGTTGCGGCCAACGGCCGCGCTGTGTTTATCCGTGGTTTGATTTATTTCAGTAATCATTCTTGACATCCATCTTTTGGGGCATACAGTTGACTATACAGTTGTATTGGACAAAGTCAAGAGGATCTCAGGAGAAAATGAATCAACCAGCCAGCGAAAACGCCTACGAACGGATCCGCGGCGATCTGCGCCGCCGCATTGACGGCGGCGAGTGGAATATCGGCGCCATGCTCCCCGGCCTGCGTACCTTTGCGACCGAGTACGAGGTCTCCCTCGGTACGGTGCAGCGGGCGGTCGGCTCACTCCTCGAAGACGGCATCCTGACCACCAGCGATCGTCGCGGCACGTTTGTTGCCCGCCGGCCGCAGACAGTCGCTGACACGGCGGCGGCTGCCGGCGGCCCCGGATTGAAGAACAAGACCATCGGCATCATCGCCACCACCAGTTTCTTTGTCGACGAGGCAGCGGGCGAACCCTTGCCGTGGACGACGATCGTGACTCGCGCCATCGAACGCCGGGCGTCGCGCTATCAGGCGCGCACGAAGTTCTTCAACGTCATCCGTTGGCCGGACAAGTTTCCAACGCCGGCGGCTGCGATCGATGCCGCGGTCGAGCAGGGCATGGATGCGTTGGTTGTCATCTGTGTCGATTCTGTCGGTTGGACGGACCAGGTGCTGGCGGCTTATAACCGGATCTCCGTGCCGCTGGCCTACATCACGACCGAGTCGTTGCGGCACCCGCTGCCGCACGTGTTCTACGATCAGTACAACGCGGGCTATCAGGCGGCGCGCCATCTGTTGGACAGCGGCTATCGCCAACTGATTCTGTTTCGTCCGTTCGCCGCTGCCTGGGCCGAGGAACGCATGGCCGGCGCTGAAGCCGCCGTCCGGCAAGCGGGGCTTGCCGATGCGACCGTGCAGGTTGTCCCGCCGGCAACCGATACCGAATTCCACGCCTTCACCAAGTCAAAGAAGCTGCAGCAGGCGGCCCTGGCGCAGATCGATTGGGACGCCGTCCGTGCCGATCGTGGATTGTACGCGATTGTCGCGCCGAATGATCCGCAGGCACTGCTGGTGCGTGAAGAACTGCTGAAACAGGAGTTGGCGCCCGGCGCCGATGTCGGGCTGATCGGTTTTGACGGCGACCCGCAGGCCGCCGGATTTGGTTTGAGTACGATGGTGCCGCCCATGGAAGGCCTTGGAGAAGCCGCCGCCCGCCTGGTGGCGGAGGTCCTGTCCGGCGAAGCCGCGGTTACCCAGATTCGTTTGAGTTCCGATCTTGTGGCGCGGGCGAGTACGCTGCGCTGAGGGTCCGGAGGGACAACCAGAATTGGGGCTAAGACAACAGAGACATCCGTCTTCCCGTGAGCGACACAGGTGAACGGCTGAGACGGTGTCCGGAGAGAACCACGTATGAATATCCGAAGCCAACTATATCTTGTGCTTTTGCTGATCGGGGCGCCGTTGACGGCGGGGTTTGGTGTCCGCTGGGATCAGGGGCGCAACCTCGAGATGCTCAAAGCGGCAGGCGAGGAGAAGGACGTTGTCCTTTACGGTTTCGATCGCATCGGCGCCGTCTACTATCCGGGGGAGGACGTGCGCGTCATGCTGGCGCGTCCACGCGACAAAGCCCTGTTGGAGCGC
The DNA here is from genome assembly GCA_964384625.1 of uncultured Lentisphaerales bacterium. GTDB lineage: Bacteria > Verrucomicrobiota > Lentisphaeria > JABSQK01 > JABSQK01 > CAYLNH01. The sequence continues at coordinate 15,347 of CAYLNH010000131.1, read as the reverse complement.
GGCAAACTGGAAGTCATCGGCTTTCACACCGGCCAGTTTGATCCGACCGAAACGGGATTTGTCAAAGGCAAGGATCCACGCCTGATCGCGCTTACCGAGATCCGGCCGACGTACACGGTGCTGGCCGATTTGAAAGTCGACCAGACCGCTCTGACCGGCGCCCTGAACGTGCCCGATGTCTGCGGTATGTATGCCGTTGTACTGGTGCGTCCGGACGGCCGGCGGACCGTCGTCGGTGGGTTGGCCCGGGTGCTGAAGCCGACGCCGCGGCTTGGCGACTTCCCGCAGATTATGGCGGAATACGGCTTGCCGGGTTCCCGCCATTCGGAATACTCGCATGACGGGATGTGCGCTGCACTGGCCCGACTCGGCATCGGTCTGGTTCGCCGCGAAATGCCTTCTTCCGTGGCGAAGACCGGCAAAGATCCGGTGTTTGATTCGCGTCATCTGCCGGGCTGGGATGCGTTCTTCGCCGCGTCGGAAAAACACAAGATCAAGGTCATGATCACGCTCGGCGCCCACGATGAACGCGAACTTCCATGGAAGCCGCGGGGTAAACCGTTTTCGCGTATCTTGCCGCCGGACCGCGATCCGGAATTGCGGCAGTGGTACAAGAACATGACCCGGCGTTACTGGCGCGGCGGCAAGGCCGGCCTCTGGGCGGTGGAACACTGGAACGAGCCTTGGGAACCCTTCGGCATCTCCGGTTGGGGCGGCGACTCCAAACGCTATCGGCAACTGCTGCGCACCATTCACGACGGCGTCAAAGCCGTCGACCCGAAGATCAAGATCGTGGCCGCCTGCTCAGTCATGAACACGGAAGATAAGTTCCTCTCCGGTCCGTCCCGCAAACATATGAAGATGATCGACATCATGTCCGATCACTACGTCAGTCTCTGGGCGTCATACGGCCCGCGGGTCGCGGAGAAACACGGGATCGTCAGCGGCGAGACCGAGACTTGGGGGGTGCATTCTCAGGTGTTGGCCGCGCAGTTCATGAGCCAGTTCCTGTCGGGCGGTCAGCGCTGGATCAACCCCTGTACCAAAGATATGCTCTGGCAGGGCTTCGGCCGGGATCGGCTGCAGCCGAAAGGCATACGTCGCGGCCTGCCGCCGGTGGCCACGCCGATGCCCGCCGCGGTCACCTTGGCTGCCTGGAACGCTATCATTCAAGATCGCCCGTTTGAACGCCTCTGCTTCACCACTCACCTTCCCTATCTCTATCAATTCGGTTCCGACGAGGATGCCCGTTTTGTTCTTACCGGCAAACTGACCTCCACCGGCAGCGGCCGCTTGCGCGATTATCCCTGGCACCAGGTATTGAAAGGGCCGAACGGCCGGTTGACGCTTCACGATGCCAAGGGGATCCTGGAGATCCGCGACCTGTCCGGCAATCGCCTCAAGCCGAAACAGGGCGAATACCGGTTGATGATGGACACGCGCTCGTACTTCCTGTCGTCAACGGCCGGGGCGAAGGCTGTGATCGACCTGGTGCGCCGGGCGCGCCTGGACGGGCTGCGTCATGTTCACATCGCGCCCGGTACGTTGTCGGCCGCACCGCAGAAAGGGCAGCCCGTCAATCTGGCCGTTCGCGTCAAGAATGTCTACAACCGGGCGATCAAAGGGCAGTTCCGGGTGGCGTCGTTAACGGCTGAGGGCACGGTGGATGGTGATCGCGAACTCGCGCTGGCTGCCGGTGAAACCGTCGTTGTCGATGTTAGCGTCAGCGCCATGCCGAACGGCGGTCTGCCGTTGACCTTCACTTTCGTGCCGAAGGCCGGCAAGGCCGAGCCATGGTCGGAAGTGATTCAGATCACTGGTATCCCCCAGGGCACGCTTCCGGTTACCGGCGCACCCGGCGACTGGAAGAAGCTTCGGCCGGTCACCGTGTTGAGCGCCGGCAAAGCCGGGGCCAACGACGAAATGGAGCGTATCTGGCTGCCGTTCATCGAACAAAAAGGCGAAAAGCAGCAAACGCGCGGCGGCGAGGTCCGCCTGGCCTGGGACCGCAAGCATCTGTATCTCTTCGCTGCCGTTGACGATGCGCAGCTCCAGCCGAAACAGCGGTTGGCAACCTGGGACGAGGACCAGTACTTCTGGGGCAAACGGTTCGCGGCGGAATGGCGGCCACTTGAGCCCTGGGCGCGCTTCCTGTCATTTCGGAACAATGACAAGCGGGCGCTGAAAAAGGCGCAGCAGGATCCGGACTGGCCCAAGTTTCAGGCGTTCCTGAAGGACAACCCGAAGTTCAGCCAGCTGGCCAAGAATCGCTGGGTCCGCGGCTATTTCGAGATCAAAGCCAAACGACCGAAGGCCAGGCTTGAAGAGCTGTCCTTCCATTACAGCCAGATGGCGCCGCGGTTCATAAACGATCTGCCGTTCAGCGGGGACACGTTCCAGTTCGCCTTCGACTTCGATCGGCCCGCAGAACGCATGGCCAAAACACACGACCTCGACTATCCCGTTGATAAACTGCCCCGCAGCTGGGTGGCCGTGCCGGACACAGACTACGAGTTTTCGTTGTACCAATGCCTCGACGGCAAACCCGAACTGTGGTGCCTGCTGGCGCCGGGCATTCCCCGCGGTCACTACTTCCCGCACGCTGAGAAGAACGCGAACCGGCAGCACGCCGTCACAGCCGACGCAAGCGTCGAGAACCGCGCCGGCCGCACGCTGTACCGGGTCGCCCTCCCGTGGTCCGAATTGGGGATAAGGCAGCCGCAGGCGGGGCTGGAATTCGGCTTCACCTTCCGCTTCAACTCCAGCGGTTCGCTGAGTTTCGGTCAAAGCGCCGGCGCTACCAAGATGAACGGACTGACACTGCACCCCTATTGGCAGCCGAGCCCCTCGAACAGTATTCGCTGGACGCTGCAGTGAAATCATCAATCTAAGGAGATGTACCCATGAAATATACAACGATGATTGCCGCCGCGTTTCTACTCCTGCTGCAGGTCTCGCACAGTGGTGACACCTGGAAGATCGCCGAAGGGAAGGGAAACTACCAACTTGATGGTCGCTCACTAACGGTTCGCGGCGACAACGGCTTCTTGCTCTGTCGCCGGGTCGACGGTGATTTCGAGTTTCACGTGCGTATCGTCGGTTTGTCCGGCAACGACAAGAACCGTTCCGTTACGCTGCACCTCCTGCCGGGCCTGGACGCCGACGCCCGGGATGCCGGTGCGTCGCATCGCGTACGCGTCACGAAACGCGGCGGCCCCGGCAAGGATGATCCGGTCTGGCTGCGGCTGGAACGGCAGGGACGCAATACGGCGATGTTCCGTTCCGGCGACGGCCGCCGATTCCTTAATCGCGGCGGTCGCAGTCTGCCGGCGGCCGGCCCGGTATACATCGGCATCGAACTGGCGGGCAAGGGTACAACCGCGGTCCTGGATGCCGTCCGGTTGACGCCCGGTGTGCAGCGCTCCTACAAGACCTCCTGGGTCGGCAACAGTCTGCCAGGGCCCGTTACCGATACTGTCAGTTTCAATATGACCGGCCTGCATGTGCGTCCCGACGGCACGTGCCTGACCACGAGTTTCTTTGAAGAACAGGGCCATTGTCTGGCCGCCTACAAAGACGGCAAAAACATCGGGCCCGGGCGCAAAACCGTTCCCGCCGGCATCGCCGTTACCAGCAACGGCAAGTATGTCTTCGCTTCGCATAAGACCGGCTTCCATCGTCTGGAGATGGATCTGACGTCCGGCCGCAAGTTCGTAAAGCTTGCCGCCAAAGGGAAGGGGCACGAAACGGTTCGCGGCCTGGCGGCGAACGCGAAGGAGGTCTTTGCGAGTCACGCCGAGGCTGGTCGTATCGAGGTCTTCGATTGCGGCACACTTGAAGCAAAGCGACAGTTCGACTTCATTCGACCCGGCCCCATGTGCTTTGATCCGAAAGGCAGACTCTGGGTTATCCGCGAGGGGTTTGAGAAGTCAACCTATGATTTTCTCGAGGGCCCGTACAAACACCGGGCCGAAATCGTTCGCGTCGACATACAGACAGGCAAGGTGCTCCAGACGGTCACAGGCCCGGAGATCCCTACCGGTATCGCGTTCGACCGTCGCGGCCGGCTCTACGTCGCCGACAACGGCAAGGACCAGCAGGTCAAGATCTACGATGTCGCCAACGGCGACCGTCTGGTCGGCACGCTCGGCACCAGGGGCGGCATGTTCGCCGGCACCATGGGCAAAGTGACCGACGGCAAGTTTAACGGCCTCACCGGCGTCGGCGTCGACGCCAAGGGCAAGATCTATGTCAGTTCCACCGGTTGGCCGTTCTGCTACATCTCGCCGGGGACGATGGCGAACGCGGTTACGCTTCGTGCCTTCGCGCCGAACGCGATCAGCAAGGCGGCGCCGCAAGCACTCTGGAAGCTGGAAAGCATCGCCTACATCTTCGACGGCGCCACGCTGGATCCAAAGGATGAGACGCAGCTGTACGCCGGCGCCGACCAGGTGTTCGCAATGGACTGGAGCGAAGACCGCGGGCGCGAGGGCACTTATCGTGCGTTTACTTCGAACCTGCGCGACTTCACCTTTGAAGCCCTCGGTCGACGCAGCCGCTGCACGCCATGGATCCGTTGGATCGACGGCGTCAAGTTCCTCGTGCTGGCCGGCAACCCCGGACTGTGTTTCTATCGCTTCGAACCGCAAAAACACGGTGAGACCGCTGTGCCCTGCGCCGTGATCTGTGCGCGCTCGGACAACCGTCGCCCGCTGCAGTGGCCGGCGCACGCGCCGAACAAGACGCGACAGCCGTGGATCTGGATGGACGGCATCAACGGCCAGCCGCGCGACGGCAAAGCGCAAGCGCAGGAGTACCTGGCATTCGGCAAGATCAAGAGCCCCGGCGGTGTCCGCTGGGATGTCGACGGCAAGGGCGATGTCTGGCACACCGGCTGGCATACCGACGAGCTGGTCGTTATGCGGTTCGCCGGCGTGAAAAGCGGCGTGCCCACTTGGAATAAGCGTCAAACCATTGCCGGTCCGGAACCGTTCATGACCCTGCAGCGCAGTCGCTACGATGTCACTAATGATACCATGGTGCTGGCCGGTTCGACGCAGAAATACCCGGGACACGGCGATGTGCGCTGGCGCACAACCTATATCGCGCGATACCCGAATTGGAGCAAAGGCAACCGCAAGAGCGCGATCGAGTTCGTCATGGCGCCCACTGCAGACGACTACTATATGGACGGCGCCGTCGGCTTCGACGTCGTCGACGATTTCCTCTACACCACCGGCCGGCCGGGCAACGTCAAGGTCTACGACCTGCGTCACGGCAACCGCGTCATGGAATTCGTCCCGGGCGTCGAGGTTAACGGCGCGGGCGGCTATTTCGACCGCTCCCAGAGCGCGGTGCAGGCCTTCCGCTTGTCCAGCGGCGAGTACGTCGCCTTGTGTCAGGAAAACGGCTGGTGCAAGATCCTCATGTACCGTTGGAAACCGCAGGCCAGCCCGAAAGAACGACCGGAGACCGCCCCCGAGATCGTCGCCGCGACCATGGGCAGCGGCCGCGTCAAGCTCGCCTGGCGAACCGCCACCTGCGGTCTGATCAAAGGCTACAATATCCAGCGCGCCGCCAACGGCGGCGCCTTCAAGACGGTGAATGCCGCACCGGTCCTCGTACCGACCTTTCTTGATCGAACCGTCACCAACGGCACCAGCTATCGCTACCGCGTGACAATCGTCAATGCCGCCGGCGAAGGACCTCCTTCGAAAGCGGTGACGATTTTGCCGCAGCAGGCGTCGGCGCAATTCCTTGCTGTCGACGACAGAAGCCAAGGCGACTGGAAAGGAAAGTACGGCAAAGACGGCTTCTACATTGTCGGCGACTGGGACAGCGAAAACAACCCGTCGGAGCCGGACTATTTCCGCATCGACGGCGCCGGCTTTCGCCGCCAGGCCGGCTTCAAAGCCCGACCGGTGGAGGGCGTTCGTTTCCTCCGCAAAGCTGCGCCCGGCACGAAGCAAAGGACCTCCTTCCCGCCCGGCAGCGGCTATGCAAAGAAGGAGCAGGAGTACCTGCTCGAATTTGTCGACGGCAAGACGCATCGACTGACGTTGTACGCGGCCGGCCACGGCAACGGTTATGCGACGAAGATCGAGTTGGTCGACGCCACCACCGGCACGGTTCTGGACCAGCGCGAGATCGCCGCGCGCGGTGAGCGCCAGGGCAAATACATCTCCTGGAACGTCCAGGGCGCGCTTCGTCTTCGCTACAATCACATCAAGGGAAAAGGCTTCGGCAATTTCCTCGCCGGCTTCTTCTTTGACCTACCCAAGACCCCCTGATGTACGGGCACCCTTCACGGGTGCCCTCAGCCGAAACCCGACACGTAAGAATGAACATCATCTATATCATCACCGACCAACAGCGCTATGACTCGCTGGGCTATACCGGCCGGTCTATCTGCCGGACGCCGAACCTGGATCAACTTGCGGCCGACGGCATGCGTTTTGATAACGCCTATACCGTCTGTTCGCTGTGTTCGCCGGCCCGCACGTCCATGCTTACCGGCGTCTATCCGCATACCCACGACGTGCGCACGAATACGAACAACCCACGGTTCTGGCCGATACGGGAGATCCCCGATCACATTCCGCTGATCAGTCAGCAGCTGCGAGACGCCGGCTACAACTGCGGCTACTCCGGCAAGTGGCATTGCGGCGAAGAAAAGGGACCGACGGCCTACGGCTTCGAGGGCATGGACGCCATGGGCTACGGCAATCCGTATGTTATGCCGGAGTACGACGACTACCTGGCGGCAAACGGCCTGCAGATCCCGCATCCATTCCTGCGCGATAAAGGCATGGTCGACCCCCGGGACGTACCGCCGGAGATCCAGACGGTGCCGGGCGCGCGCTGGGCCGGCGGCACGTTGCCCGGACCGGCTGCCGCCTGTGAGCCGGCGTTCATTGTCGAACACGCCAAGGACCTCCTGGAACGATTTGCCGCGGAACGCACGGAGAACGGTACGCCGTTCTTTCAGGTGGTCTCCTTCTGGGGCCCGCACCACCCGAGTTACATCCCCGAGCCGTACGCTTCGATGTACGACCCGGCCGACATCGAGCTGTGGCCGAATTTCGTTGACGAACTGGCCGACAAACCGCCGGTGCACGATCGCTATCGCCGCAGTTTCTATCATGAGCACATCGAATTCTCCGAGGCCGACTGGAAGGCGTTGATCGCGAAGTACTGGGGGTACTGCAGTTTCATCGACGCCGAGATCGGCAAACTGCTGGAGACGCTGGACGACAGCGGCTTGGCGGCGGAGACGGCGATTGTCTTCACCACGGACCACGGTGATATGACCGGCGCGCACGGCGGCTTGCTCGATAAGGGCGAGTTCATGTATGAAGAGACCTATCACATCCCGTTGCTTGCCCGCGTGCCGGGTGTGGCCGCGGCCGGCTCGGTCTGCAATGCGTTGGTCTCGAACATGGACATTGCGTCGACCGCCCTGGACCTGGCCGGACTGCCGGTGCCGTCCGCACACCAGGGCCGCAGTCTGCGGCCGGTGCTGCAGGATCCGCACGCCGACTGGCGCGAGGACCTGATGTGTGAGTTCCACGGCCTGCGGATCAACTACTGGCAGCGGCTGCTGCGCTGGCGGCAGTACAAGTACGTCTATAACGCGCCGGCCTTCGACGAACTCTACGACCTTGACGCCGACCCCTGCGAACTGACCAACCGGATCGACGACCCCGAGTTGCGCGACGTCGCGGATGAATGTCGGCAACGGCTGCTCCGCAGCATGCGCGAAACCAACGACATCGGCTGCGGTACCGCCTGGCAGCATCTGAACTTCTCATTCGACGGTTCGGTGCTAAGCCATTTTCCATGAAGTTGCAACCGTTAACTAGCATCGAGTTTGCTTGCGTGGCTCGGGCGGAGTTTAGGTCTGCTTCGCTCTTTACTGCCCAGAGGGCAGTCATAGACTTTGTCGGCTCCGCAGGAAGGTGCTGTCGATTCAGTCTGAATTGGGCCGTCCGACAGCGCCAACGGCGGTGTACATAGTAGCCTGGGGCGTCGCCCCAGGGAACCTTTTGCACATCCGAATCGTTCCCTGAAGGGGGACCACAACCATCCGTTTGACGGAGGATTGTAGAACGCCTACAGCGTTCGAGATATCCCTGTTGCATTTCCTGGGGCGATGCCCCAGGCTACGTTGCGGCAGCCCTTTCAGGGCGCTGAAACTTGACAAAATACACGAAATCGACGGGCCCGGAAGGCGGAAGTTCCCAGGGGCGGAAGCCCCGTTCCTAAGCCTCGGACGTGCGGACCTGAAAGAGAGAGATTGATTCCGGCTTCGCCGCGTTAGAATGAAAGGAAGAGCAAAAAACATGACGAACGATAATCAGTGCCCGGCGCCGGACAGGGCGTTGCACTACCACCTGATGCACCCCGGCGGCGCCAGTGAACCGGGAGACCCGAACGCCGCGTTCTTTATTGACGGTGTCTGCCACCTGCATTACATCCTGTGCCATCCGTGGCAGGACGGGGAGTCCTTCAGCTTCGTCCATGTCAGCAGCACGGACATGGTGCACTGGCGCTGGCACGAAACGAAACTGCAGCCGGCGTTCACCGGTCACGGCATGTTCAGCGGCACCGGATTCATCACGCTTGACGGCCGGCCGGCGGTGATTTACCACGGCCAGGGCTCCGGCCGCAATCACATTGCGATCGCCGCCGACCGGGAGTTGACCGCTTGGGAACAGCCGTATGCGGTGGAGCCGAAGACAGCCGCCGGCGGCGAGGCCGAGATGCGGCACTGGGATCCGGATTGTTTTCGCATCGGCGAGACCTGGTATGCGATCTCCGGCGGCGCCCGGCCGCCGTTGATCAAATCCGCCGACCTGCAGAACTGGACGCTGGTCGGCGATTTCCTCCAGCACCAGCCGGTAGACGTCCTGATCGGCGAAGACATCTCCTGCCCGAACTTCTTCCGGCTCGGCGACAAATGGATGCTGCTGTGCATCAGCCACCCGTTCGGGTGCCGCTACTACCTCGGCGACTGGGATGTGGACGCCGAGCAATTCGTCCCGGAGACCCACGGCCGCATGAACTGGCGGCGGCCGGAGGAGCCGATCTACGTCACGCAGTATCGGGATTTCTTCGCGCCGGAAAGCGTATTGACGCCGGACGGCCGCCGCGTCATGTGGGCCTGGCTGTACAGTCTCGACCCGCAACTTGGTTCGTTGACGCTGCAGTCGTTGCCGCGTGAACTCAGCCTGGGCGCCGACGGCGATTTACGGATGCAGCCGCTCACCGAACTGAAATCGCTGCGGCAGGAACCGGTGCGGTTCGAAAACATCGAGCTGCAGCCGCCGGACAAACCGGACAGCGCCGAAGCCTTGATCGACGTCACCGAGATCGAGTGGGACGCGTTTGAACTACGCCTGGTGCTGGACCGCGAGCAAGCGTCACGAAAGCGATTCGGCTTACGGCTGTTCGCCGGCGACAACACCGATGGACTGGACATCATGGTTCGGCCGGAGAGCGGTACGCTGCATGTCGGCACGACCGACGCGCCGTTCCGGGTGGCGGACCTGGACGACGATGAAGACGTCGAACTGCGCATCTTCGTGGACCGATACCTGGTTGAAGTCTTCGCCAATGATCGGCAGGCGGTGGTGGCCTACCACCTGGACTGCAGCGCCGCATCCGGGCTGCAGGCCTACAGCTACGGCGGGCCGACGACGATTCGCGAAATCACTGTCTGGCCGCTCGATGCTGCTAACGAGGGATTCCTTGAAGCACAGGAAAACCGAATCTGGGAGCCGCGTACGGAGCTATGACCACACGGCAGCCGAACGTTATCCTGATCAACTGCGACGATCTCGGTTACGGCGATATCGGTCCCTACGGGTCCACCTGCAATCGGACGCCGTGCCTGGATCAGATGGCCGCTCAGGGCATGCAGTTTACGGACTTCTACGTTGGTTCGCCGGTTTGCTCGCCGTCGCGGGCGGCGTTGATGACCGGGTGCTATCCGCAACGCGTCGGTCTCGCCACCGGACACAAACAAGGAGTGCTGTTCCCCGGCGATCCGATGGGACTGCATCCGGCCGAGACCTCGATGGGCCGCGTCCTGAAGGCGGTAGGCTACCGCACGATGATCATCGGCAAGTGGCACCTGGGCGACCAACCCCCGTTCCTGCCCTCCCGGCATGGTTTCGACGAATATTTCGGCTTGCCTTACAGCAACGACATGGAAGCCGGCAATCACCGCTTGATCGCGAATCGCGGCCTGGCCGGTATGCCGACGCTGCCGCTGATGTGGGACGACGAGGTGATTGAGGAAGACCCGGCGCAGGACCTCCTTACCGCGCGTTATACGGAAGAGGCGTTGGCTTTCATCCGGCAGCATCAGGGCGAGCCGTTCTTCCTCTACTTCGCCCATATGTACGTGCACAACCCGCTGCACCCGCCGCGCGAGTTCCTGGCGGACGCCGCCAACGGCCCCTACGGCGCCGAAGTGGAGTGCATCGACTGGAGCACCGGGGCGATTCTGGAGTTGCTGGAGGAACTCGGATTGGCCGACGACACGCTGATCATCTTCACGTCGGACAACGGCGCCTGGTCCGGCAACGAAGGCAGCAGTAACGCGCCGTTACGCGGTGAGAAAGGGACCACGTGGGAAGGCGGCATGCGGATGCCGTGCATCGCGCGATGGCCGGGGCGGATTCCCGCCGGCGCGGTCTGCCGTGAACTGACCACGGCCATGGATCTGCTGCCGACATTCGCGGCGTTGGCAGGTGCAAAGCTGCCCTCGAACCACCGTCTCGATGGCCACGACATCCGGCCGTTACTGTTCGGCGAACCCGATGCCGTGTCGCCGCATGACGCCTTCTTCTACTACCACGGGAACGAGCTGCAGGCCGTTCGTGCCGGCAGCTGGAAGCTGCATGTGCTGCGTCGTGAGCTTTACGATCTGGAGAACGACATGGGCGAGATCCGGAACTGCCTGGCCGACCACCCCGCGATCGCAGCGCGGCTGGACGCGCTGGCCCAGTCGGCCAGGGAAGATCTGGGCGACAGCGCCCGCGGCCTGACCGGCGCCGGCTGCCGCCCCTGCGGCTGGGTCGACAACCCCAGTACACTTACTGAAATGCCGCCGTCGCTCACGACCGCGGCCTACGACTAGTTCAGCCGTCCGCTTGCGGTCGGCTCCGACACAAAGAGGAAGTACCCCAATGAATACAACCAGAGCCAATGACGACCCGATACCGGACGCCGCCTTCGACGACCGCGCGGCCAAAGACGCGTACCTCGATCTGATTGCCCGCCATGCCGAGGAATACCCGTTCTTCGCCGACCGCCTGGCCGAGGGCCGCAAGACCACCGAGCGCGACTCCTATATTGGCTGGCTGCTCCTGCCAGGCTTCGAACTGGAGCGACGCGGCGAGGACGTGCCGCCGGTGGATCGGGCGATCCTGGAAAATGCAATTTCACGTTGTGAACGCCTGCATGGGATCAACTGGAACCTGCCGATTCTGATCTGGCTACTGCTGCGCTACGGCGATTCGCCGCAGTTCACCGGTGCCGATCGCGAGCGCATGAAACGCGCCATCATCGAGACGAAGCACTGGATGGACGAGCCGGGTGAAGACCAGGACTGCTACTTTACCGAGAACCACCAGATCATCTTTCACGTCAACGAATATCTCGCCGGCCAGGCCTGGCCGGAGGAGGTCTTCCCGCATGACGGCAAGACGGGCGCCGCGCATATGCAGCACGCCGAAACCGCGATCCGCCGCTGGCTCGGCTGGCGGTTACGTTTCGGTTTCAGCGAATGGAAGTCGCTGGGGTACTCCGATGTCATCCTTTTGATCATGCTGACGTTGCGCGAGTTCACCGCGGACGACGATCTCCGGCGGCGGGCGGACATGGTGATCGATACTGTGTTACTGCAGTATGCGCTGTACAATTTCAACGGCGACCTTGCCTGCAGCCAGGGGCGTTCGTCCTGGAAGACGATTCTCCGCGGCGACGAACAGATGCCCAGCTCGACCTGCAGTCTCAACTTCGGTATGGGCAAGCACACGGAGATCACTTCGGCCGCCTGCGTCGCCTTCGCCTGCGGCACCTACGACGTGCCGCCGGTACTGCAGGCCATCGCCCGTGATCAACGGCCGGAGTGCGTGGTCTATGAGCGCGAAAGCCTCAACGTGGAAGAAGCCAAAGGCTACGGCGTCGATCCGGCGGACGACGACAACATCATGTTCTTCTGGGGCGCGCAGCTTTATGACCATCGGGACGTGATCGAAACTTCGAACCGCATCATGCCGTGGGACGGGTTCTATATGAACGGCCGCGTCCAGGCCTGGCGCGAACACTACCGCGTTTGTTCAGCGGCGGGGATTGCGACTGACCCGGACCCCGACTATACCGGCACCAGCCGGGCCGATGAGTACCTGTGCAAGACGCCGCACTGGCAGTTGAGCTGCGTGCAGGACTTTCGCAAAGGGAAGCTCGGGTTCGGCCAGCATATCTGGCAGGCGACGGTCGGCGAGAAGGCCCTCGTGTTCAGCGGCCACCCGGGGAGCCACGGACTGACCGGACGGCCGAACTACTGGTCGGCCAACAACCTGATGCCGCGCGCCGCGGCGCACCGTAATGTCTGTATCTGCATCCACTGGATCGATCCGGCGCGCGTTGACTGGCGGGTGCCGTTCTGGGACGTGACGCATGCTTACTTCCCGAAGTTCGCGTTTGACGAGGTGGTGGAACAGAACGGCTGGGTTTGCGGCCGGAAGGCAGACGGTTACCTGGCACTCCGTTCGCTGCAGCCGACCGAATGGCGCGATCCGGATCCCGCCGTGGTGCATGAGATCTATCGCTATGATGAAGAAGCGCAGCAGCGGGCGCTCGCGTCGCACTATGACCTGATGGCGCCGGGCACCGCGAATGCCTGGGTCTGCGAACTCGGCGATGGCGACCGCAACGGCAGCTTTGCCAGGTTCGTCGAGGACGTCTCTGCTGCGACGCTGGAGGGCTCGTGGCAGGCACTGAACTACGGTTCACCGACACTGGGACCGGTCTCTTTCGGTTGGCAGGAGCCACTGGTCGTCGATGGGCAGACCATCGATCTTCATCCGGAGAAGCGGCTCGACTGCCCATACGGCGGGTCCGCCTTCGGCTCCGGGCACTATGAAGTGACGTGCGCCGGCCAATCGCTGGTGCTGGATCACGACGCCGGCGAACGGCGGATTCAATAAGCGCGGCAGCGGGATCGGAGGACATCATGAATTACGCGCCGCAGGGCCAATACGTCTGGGATGCCTGGTGCATGCCCAAAGACGATGAAGTCCATGTCTACCATCTGCAGCGGAACCGTCCCGGCGCTGAGGTGCCGGCGGCTCTGCAGGAGCAGATCGGTCATGCCGTCAGCCGGGATCTGGTTGATTGGCAGGAGCGCCCGCCGGCGTTCGGGCCGGACCCGAACAACGTGCACGACGATGTCCAGCCGTGGACGGGTTGTGCCCTGTGGCATAAACAGCAGGGCTACCTGTTCTATACGATGCGCGGCTCCGCGGACAACGCGCGCCGGCAGCAGATCGGTTTGGCGACCACCGCGGATCCGGACTGCTGGACGCGGCATCCCGGCAATCCCGTGATTGTTCCGGACGAGCGCTGGTATGCGGCGGCAGGCAATCCGATCCCTCGGCTTGTTGACTGCCGGGACCTCCTGGTGATCCCCGATCCCAAGGGCGGCTGGCTGGGCTATTATGCCACCCGGCAGCCCGGCCGGGAACTGCCGGAGACAGCGGTGATCGCCTGTGTGCACTCGCAGGATCTCCTGCACTGGGAGCACCGGCCGCCGGCTTTCGCGCCGGCGAAGTACGCCTGTATCGAGGTGCCCGATGTCTTTGAGATGAACGGGCTCTGGTACATGACCTGTTTGACTGGCCACTGGTATGGGAATCGCGGTATTTTCAGTGATCCGAACCTGGTCTGCGGTACCATGTTCGCCGTTGCCGAACAGCCGGAAGGGCCGTTCGAGGAGCCGGCCGACAGCGCCTTGCTGGCGGCGCGGACCACCGCGCCGTTGTCTTGCCGGTCGGTGCTGTTCGAAGGCGAACGCCATCTGCTGTACACGGACCGCGAGCGCTTGGATCACACGGACGCCGGCAACATGACCTGGGGCACTTTGAGTACGCCGAAGACGCTGCGAACCGACGGCGACCGGCTGTATGCCGCCTGGTCGCCGCGCGTCGAAACCTGCGTGACGGAAGAACTCATTGGGCCGTCGCAGGCGCCGGTAGTTGACGATGCCCGCCTCTGGGGACAGATCTGGCAGCTGCCGACGGCGCGTTGGCAGATGGGCGACACGATCGTCGGTGAAGCGCGGACAGGGTGGGGCGTGCAGCGCTTTGACGCGGCGGCCGGGAGTTTCATCTTCGAAGCGACCATTACCATTGAATCGGGCGTCGCGGCGGGGCTGGCGATACGGCTGGAGGGCGAGATGATGGGGGCGGTGGTGGCTCTGGAAGCGGCGGAGCAGACGGTGGCCTTCTACGCGGCGCCGGCATTCGACTTTGTCGAGAAGCGGCGGACAGCGATCCCCCGCGGCCAGCCGATTCACTTACGCGTGGTCAATCGCCTGGAGCACATCGAGATCTATGTCAATGACGACCTGCGGCTGGCCTTCAGCCGCTACCGCGGTATCGGCGGTCGAGTCGGTTTGTTCGTCGACCGCGCTCACGCGGCATTTGCCGGCTTGCGTTTGCGCAAGTTGGCCATGTGATGAAGTTGACGGCCAGGCGGGGCGCCGTAACCGAGAGGGCGCGGTCTGGTCAGAGGCGCTGCCCGACGTTGTCATCATTGGCAGTATCTCTTGGCGCAGATGTCTTCGACCCAGGCGTTGATCTGCAAGCAGCGTTCCCGTGTGAGCGGTTGTTTCCGGGAAGAGTGAGAGAACGCAGTGAGAACGAGTAAGCGCCCCTGGGCGCAGAGATCGAAGTATGCACCGGAGGGCTTATAGAGCGGCGGAAAGCCGACCGGCCTGATCAGGATGAGTTCGCCGGCGTCGCGGTCCATGACCATGCCGGCGATTTCCTTCTCGCCGGGGGAGATGAACGGCGAGATCGCGACAGCTCCCATGTCCAGTCGTTCGGCGACCTCCGTTTTGAGGGCGTCGATCTCCCGGCGGGTAGCGCGTCGGGAGACTTGTACGGGAATGAGCTCCGGTCGTTCAATGAGAAACAGATTGCCGAAGCCGTTCCACGAGGGTTTCTTTGGCAAGCGCGGATGGCAGAGCTGGTTTACTCGTACAAACAGATCGGGATTGGCTATTGTGCCAAAATTCAGTTGGATTCGACGCCCGCCGTTGAGCTTTTGAACAG
>CAYLNH010000130.1:0-18690 GCA_964384625.1 uncultured Lentisphaerales bacterium | reverse complement strand
CCCAACTCCCAGGCAGACGCTTGCAATTCCCAAAAAGTCCCCGTCCCTTATCTTTCGCCTTATCTCTCACCGTCCCTTATCTCTCAGTCCCTTATCTCTCATGAAGCATCCCAATCGCGTCGTCCAGATGGCCGCCAAAGCGGCTCTCGAAAGGATGCCGGCAGAGCCGGCCAAGCCGTAGACAGCGCTTGTCCATCACGTCCAGGTTGATGAAGGCCTTCAGGCTTCGTCGTGGGAGGGCTACTGTTCCCAGGCCGGTGGCCTGGGCTAAGTTGTTGCAGCCCCGTTGGGGCGCGGGGTTACACAGTCAGAGCGCGCAAGTGCTCCAGAGGCCTTCATTGGCCTGAGCAGGGATGACGAAGGTTGAGACAAAGGCGCCTTGCCGTTGGGCTGACAGGAGCTCTTGCATGAACCGTAACCGATGGTATAGTCCGCCTTTCCATTCCAGAAGGCCCGAGATCAGCGTGAATCGTGGATTCTTGGGTCAAGGATGTAGAACCTGATGGCAATGACCGGAATCAACACCGTTGATGTAGCCCCGAGGGGCTGAGAGAACCGACTGCGTATCGCAGTCGGCAGCCCCGGTATTGTCTGATCTTCCTCACGCTTTTTGTCTATCGAACTTTTGTTTTTTGGAGATACCTCAATGAGCCATCAGATGGCCAAGGCCTATGAGCCGAACCAGTGCGAAGCCAAGTGGTACCCGGAATGGGAGAACCGCGGCTATTTCAACTCGGACCGAGACAGCGATGCAAAGCCCTATACCATCGTCATCCCGCCGCCGAATGTTACCGGCATTCTGACGCTTGGGCACGTTCTGAACAACACGCTGCAGGACATCCTGATCCGGTATGAGAAGATGCGCGGCCGCAACACCTGCTGGGTTCCCGGCACCGACCACGCCGGCATCGCGACGCAGTCGAAGGTCGAGGCCTACCTGCGCGAGGAAGAAAGCCTGACCCGCCACGACCTGGGCCGCGAGAAGTTCCTCGAACGCGTCTGGGAGTGGAAGAAGCAGTACGGCGGCACCATTATCAAACAGCTCCGCACCCTCGGCAGTTCCTGCGACTGGCGGCGCGAACGTTTCACTCTCGACGATGGCCTCTCCGATGCGGTGCTCGAGGTCTTCATCAAGCTGCACGAGAAGGGTCTGGTCTACCGCGGCACGCGGATCATCAACTGGTGTCCGAAGTCCTGTACGGCCTTGTCTGACGAAGAAGTCATCTTCCAGACCGTCCAGAGCCATCTCTGGTACATTACCTATCCGTTCGTTGACGGTTCCGGCAGTGTCTGCGTTGCTACCACGCGACCCGAGACGATGCTGGGCGATACCGCAATTGCGGTTAACCCGAATGACGAACGCTTTACGGACTTGATTGGTAAGATGGTCAAGCTGCCGTTGACCGACCGTGAGATCCCGATTATCGCCGACGACTGGGTCAAACCCGAGTTCGGTACCGGCGCAGTCAAGGTCACGCCTGCGCATGACCCGAACGACTATGCGATCGGCAAGCGCCACGACCTCGAGTTCATCAATATCTTCAACGATGACGCAACGATGAACCGGAACGCCGGCGAAGACTTTGTCGGCATGGATCGTTACGAGTGCCGCGAGGCTGTCGTCGAACAACTGCGCGAGTTGAGTCTGCTCGAGAAGACCGAGGAGTATACGCACGAGGTCGGCTACTCCGAGCGCGGCAACGTGCCGGTCGAGCCGCGGATCAGCGAACAGTGGTTCGTCAAGATGGAGCCGTTGGCGAAGCCGGCGCTGAAGGCTGTCGCCGACGGCCGGATTCGATTCTACCCGGAGCGCTGGGTCAAAACCTACAACCACTGGCTCGAGAACATCCAGGACTGGTGCATCAGCCGCCAGCTCTGGTGGGGCCATCGTATCCCGGCGTGGTACTGCCAGGCCGACGGCTGTGGCGAGATTACCGTCAGCAAGACCTGTCCGGACAAATGTCCGAAGTGCGGCGGCACGACCTTCGAACAGGACCCGGACGTTCTGGATACCTGGTTCAGTTCGTGGCTCTGGCCGTTCAGCGTCTTCAACTGGCCGGAGGACGACCCAGACCTGAAGCACTACTACCCGACGCAGAGCCTGGTCACCGGACCGGACATCATCTTCTTCTGGGTCGCCCGCATGATCATGGCCGGCCTGGAATTCATGGACGACGTCCCGTTCACCGACGTCTATTTCACGTCGATGATCCGCGACGAACAGGGCCGGAAGATGTCCAAGAGCCTGGGCAACTCGCCGGATCCCCTGGAGGTCATGGAAGAATACGGTGCGGACGCTTTGCGTTACACGATGATCTACCTGGCGCCCATGGGCGTTGACATCCGCTACAGCAACGAGAAGTGCGCCACCGGCCGCAACTTCGCCAACAAAGTCTGGAACGCGGCGCGCTTCCGCCAGATGCAAGGCGACCTCAGTCCGGACTGGCAGACGCTCGACGGTCTCGACATCGCCAGCTTGCGGCCGGACGACCGCTGGATCATTGCGCATGCCAACCAGACGGTCGCGCAGATTACGGAGACGCTGGGCAAGTTCGACTTCCACGCCTACGCACTGCAGCTGTACGAGTTCATCTGGAACGAGTTTTGCGACTGGTATGTCGAGAGCGCCAAGTCCGCGTTCTACGGCGAGGACGAACAGCGTAAGCAGAATACGCTGCGGGTCTTCGACTATGTTTTTGCCAGGATCCTGCAGGTCCTACATCCGGCCATGCCGTTCGTTACCGAAGAGATCTACCACGAACTCGGGTACGTCGAACAGAACGACTCGATCATGCTCGCGTCGTGGCCGACGGCTGATGACTACGGGATCAACGCCGACGAAGTCGCCCTGATCGGCGAGAAGTTCGATCTGATTCGCGCCGGTCGCAATTTGCGCAGCAATTACAACATCCCGACGAACAAGAAGATTCCGTACTTCGTCAAGCCAACCACCGACGTGTTCAAGGACCTCCTGAACGCCGATGTTGCGTCGGTCATCACGCTGCTCAACGCCGAGGCGGTCACGATTGATGCAGACTACGAGCCGGACGGCACGGTTCCGTCGGCCGCCGGGAAGTTCGGCTTGATCTACATGCCGCTGGCCGGGATCATCGATGTCGCGGCCGAGACCAAACGCTTGGAGAAACAGCGCGACGAGCTCGAAAAACATCTGATCGGCATTGACAAAAAGTTGGCGAACGAGAACTTTGTTTCAAGGGCCCCCGCGGAGGTTGTCGAGCGCGAGCGCACGCGTCGCGAGGAATTCGCCGGCAAGCTGGAGCAGATCCAGAACTTGCTGAAGGACCTCCAGGGCTGACCCCTGAAGGAGATGCCGCCGACAGAAGTCCTGCAGGCCGATCGTGGCCGCGGTCGGCTCGACCGCGCATCCGGACACTTCTGTCGAATACATCAAAGGAGGCTGCGTAGTGCGTCTGCAACTTCTGCTGGTCGCGTTCATTTCGGTCCTCAGCATCGGCATCGCACAGGAACAGGCGGTGGACTATGCCATCGCCGCGCGTAAGCTCTATGAGAAGGGCGACCTGACCGGCGCGCTGACGGGCTATTCCAAGGCGATCGAGCTGGATCAGACCAAGGCCGAATACTACTTCGAACGCGGCCGCGTCAAACTGCAGCTCGGCCGGCCGGCGAACGCCGCGGTGGACTTCGATATTGCCGTCACCTTTGACGAACGCTACACCGAAGCGTGGGTCCAGCTCGGCGTGTCCAGCTTCCTCCAGGGGCGTTGGCGTCGGGCCATGCGCGCGCTCAACTACAGCATCTTCTACGACGCCAAGGACCCGATTGCCTGGTATTGGCGCGGCCGTACGCTCTACGAATTGGGCAACGCCGACGGCGCCCAGCGTTCGCTGCTGGAGGCGCTGCGGCATGACAAGACCTCGGCGGATACCTTGCACGCACTGGGCGAAGCCTACGCTGCCGGGGGCAAACTGCAGAAGGCCGTCCTGGCGTTGACTGAGGCGATCCAGCGGCAGCCGAAAAACCCCGACCTCTACTGCGCCAGGGCCCTGGCGCAGTTGCAGCAGGCATCGAAGGACGCCGACGGCGAGAAGGCCTTCATGGCGGCGGCCGAGAGCGACTTAACCAAGGGCCGTGAGTTAAAGGAAGTCGGTCCGGCCCTGTTCGCCGCCGCCGCTGCGGGCGCCTGGCTGCGGGGCAAGGATGAGGCCGCCGCCAAGATGGTTCTGGATGGGCTCAAGGCGGTCCCGCCGCGGGTGGCCGGCGCCCTGCCGGTTCGGGCCTGGGCTGTGATGACACTCCTGCGGCGCGACCGCGAAGCCGCCGGAATCAAGACGGCGGTCGATGACGAACCGGGTTGGCAGTTAATCAGTCGCCTGGTGTTTGGCGGCGACGAACCGAGGGCGTTGGCCTCGATTCGCTCTGAGCTTGAGCGCGCGCGCTACGCCTTCTACCTGGGGGTTTATGCCTACGGAAAGAAGGACAAGGCGACTGCCGCGAAGATGTTCGCGGAGGCCGTCAAGCAGCCATTCGGGTTCGAGGGGTTGGTGGCCGGTGCGATGCTCCGGCGGCTGAAGAAGTAGAGAGGAGGCGTCCAGGCCCGTAGGGCCGATGCAAGGTAACCGGAGGTGTAACCCTCGGTCAAACGATCGCCTTGGCGTGGAGCCCCGTAGGGGTGAAGCAACAGACGCCGCAGAACACATTGCCTCACCCCTGACGGGGCTCTGGCATGATGCTTCGACGATTCCGGAGACTGACACCCCCGGCTGCCGTGATTCGGCCCTGCGGGCCTCGAAGAAGCTCTCCGGACTACCCCAATCGATACACCTTCCGGGCGTTCTTCCGAAACACCTTTTTGAGAACGTCCGTGGACTGGTCCGGCAGCAGGCGCTCCAGCGTGTCCACCCAGCGCGGGTAATCCGTCGCCAGCGTGGCTACCGGCCAGTCGCCGCCGAAGAAGACCCGATTCGGGCCGAAGCACTCGACCGCGTGCTTGACGTACGGCTTCAAATCGTGCTCCTCCCAGGCCTCGTGGTCCGCCTCCGTCGCCAATCCAGATAACTTGCAGTGGCAGTTCTCGAACTGTGACAACTCCTCGAGACGCGGCTCCCAGGGCTCGATCTCGCCGCCGATGATGTCCGGTTTGCCGAAGTGATCCAGGACGAAGGTTACCTCGGGACACTGGCAGACCAGGTCGATTACCCCCTGGAGCTGGTCCTCGCGGATACACAGGTCAAAGGTGTAATTGTATTTCGCCAGACACTCGATCCCCTCGATAAAGGCCGGCTGCAGACAGAAGTCGTCACCCCGGCCTTCGAGGTTGCGGCGGATGCCTTTCACCAGCGGTACCTCGGCATAGCGATCCAGCAGGCGGCAGACATTCTCACCCATCTCCAGCGGCGCCGCAGCCACGATCCCCCGAAGCCGCGGATCCGCGGCGGCCAGTTCGGTGACCCATTCGACTTCGGCCCAATGTTCCGTGACCGAAACGCCGGTTTCCACATAGACGAAGCCCTCCAGGTCGATGTCGCCGCGGGCGGCATCGAGGTCGGCCGGCAGAAAAGCGCGATTCAGCGAATCATGGTCCTGCAGCCACGGCAGCGGCAGCAGCTCGGGATCCCAGAGATGAACATGGGCGTCGATAATGGGGAAATCAGGCATCGGGGGTCCTTCCGTCGGATTCAAACGGAGAACAGTAGGTGTGCCCGCCGCCGGCGCAAGCCCGGCAGCCGGTCGTTTCCTCCGGTGGAGCCTGCCGCAGCCCGCCAAACCCCACGTATCCTGCCCTTCGGACGCAGACTGTTTTATAAACTCTATGCGGTGTCTTCCGGGATCGGCCGAAAATGTTTAACATCGCTGGACAAATGGGGTTACAGCACTAAAGTAGTTGTCCTTCCCCGTTCTATGGCCAGGGTTTTTACTTGAATTTCGCGGGGGAAGTGTTATCGTACGCCAGGGCGTAGATGCCCGGGCTATTGCTGTTGTCATCTTGGTTAAACGGACCCCAATGAGTTCCACTCCTGATCTTGATCTGAACATCAAATGGAAGCTTTTCGGAGCCTTCTTTCTGGCGTTTCTGATGCCGGCCGCCCTGCTGTTGTGCGACGTCCCGACCTGGATCATCGTGCTCTCGACCTTTGTCTGCACGGGGTTGCTGGCGTTCTATGTGGTGCACCTGTTCAATACGCTGTCCGAGCTGGTACGCTTCGCCCGGGGCCTGCGGGCCCGGCGGGTGGAACAGCCGATGAGTGTGAAGGATGATCTGATCCACGCCTTCGACGATTTCTCTCTGGGGTTGGAGACCACATTCACGAACGCGGCGCGCCTGGACAAGACGCACACGCAGACCGGCCTGGGTGAGTTCGAAGAGGCCGAAGTCATCCGCGCGGCACACGGGCGGGCGGTATTCAGCGCGGCTCTCGCCTCCGGCGATGCGGTCGTCGCCGAGGCCGCGGTTCTGCCGCGACGTTCCGAGGAAGAGATGCTTGGCGTGACCACGTTGACCGGCAAGGAAGCGCTCGAGGTCTTCCGCCAGACCGTCGACGTCGTGAAAGAGCAACTGGCCCGCCTGCGGGATGTTCCCGAACTGGAGGAGGCCGAGAAAGGCATCATCGAATTCCAGCGCATGCTGCTGGAGGACCCGGCTTTGATCAAAGGCGTCGAGACCTGTCTCGCCGACAATCTGAACCTGTCGGAAAGCCTGAACACCACCTTTGTGGTGATCGTCTCCAAGCTCGAAGCCTCCAAGAATCGCTACATCGCCGCGCGTGCCACGGACTGCCTCGACCTCAAGCAGCGGCTGATGGAGACCATGGCCCGCAAAGCCGGGCTGGCCGACGAGGATTTCTACAAGGAAGTGAAAGGCAAGGTGGTCCTTTGCCAGCAGATCTATCCGTCCGAAGTGATCATGCTCCACCGCGCCGAGGTGGCGGGGATTGTGGCTGCATCGGGTACGGCGTCCTCGCATGCGGAAATCCTGATGCAGAGCTTCAATATCCCGTCGCTGGCCAGTATTGACGCACTCCCGGTGCACGTGCTGACCGGCCGCCACATCCTGCTCGACACGCTGCACAAGCGGCTGATCGTCGACCCGGAGGATCACGAGATCGAGGACCTGGAAGGGCAGTCGCCGATCGACCCGGGTATGATTGTCCGGGAGCCGGTGCAGTTGCGCAACGGTGAGGCGATCACCATCAAGGCGACGATCAACAATATCGCTGTCGAAGCCGAACGCGCCCATGACGCGGGCGCCGACGGCGTCGGCCTGTTCCGGACGGAGATGAGCTTCATCGGCCGCCAGGAACTGCCCGATGAAGAGGAGCTGTTCAAGGAATACTCCGCCCTGACCGATGCGTTTGGCAACCAGCCCGTCTGTATGCGCATGCTGGACCTCGGCAGCGACAAACTCGCTGCCTTCCAGCATCACGATTACGAAGAAAACCCCTGCATGGGGTACCGTTCGATGCGTATGCTCATCCGGCGTACCGATATCTTCCGCAGTCAATTGCGCGCCATGCTGCGGGCGGCTCATGAAGACACCTGCATCCTCTTCCCGATGATCAGCGGCTGGCATGAACTGGATAAGATCCGCAGTCTGCTGAGCCGGATCTCCGACGAACTGCGCGCGGAGAACGTGCCGCTGCCCGAAAACCTGCAGTACGGGTTGATGGTCGAAGTGCCGAGCATTGTCGAACGTTTTGAGGATTACGTCGTTGAATTTGATCAGTTCAATATCGGGTCCAACGACTTGACCCAATACACCCTGGCCGCCGATCGCAACAACCGTTATGTGGAAGAATACTTCAAGAGCTATCATCCCTCCCTGTTGACGATGATCCGCCGGGTGGCCAAACTCGGCCGCAAGCATGAAAAGCAGGTCTGCATCTGCGGTGAAATGGCCGGCGATCTCTTCCTCACCCCGCTGCTGCTGGGACTCGGCGTCCGGTCCTTCAGCGTCCCCTATGCCCTCGTCCCCGAGATGAAGCACATGGTGCGGGAAATCGACCTCGACCAATGTCGGGAACTGGCCGACGAAGCGATGTTCTGCCGGTCGACCGACGAAGTCGAAGCGGTGCTGGCTGATTTCGTTGACCAGAGTGATCCGTTCTCCGTCGAGGAAAAGATTGCCGCCGGCCAGGCGGCAGCAGCCGAACGGGTCGAACGCGTGGACCGCCAATCCGGCGGCCGGCCGCAGGAACTCCCCAACGGCTGAACCGTAATCGGTGATCGGTAATCGGTGATCGGTAATCGGTGATCGGTAATCGGTGATCGGTGATCGGTATTTCCACGCCGACCATCCTGTTGCCCAATCCGTCTAATCTGTCCAATCCGCCCAATCCCCCTTGACCACTGACTGACTACTTCCCCCTCCTGTACGCCCGCGGGCTGGCGCCCATGACCTTCTTGAACAGCCGCGAAAAGTAGTAGATGTCGTTGTAGCCGCACTCCCGCGCCGCTTCGGTGACGTTGCAGTTGGCGTCCTCCAGCAGTTCGGCGGCATAGCGCATGCGCAGCTGCAGGACGTAGGCGATCGGTGCGATCCCGAAGTGGCGGCGGAACTGCGTACACAGGTAGGTGCGCGACAGCCCCGTGGTTTGCGCCAGGTCGGCAAGCGTGACCGGCGCCAGAAACTGCGCCTCCAACCGGTGCTTCAGCTCGGTCAGGCGGAGCGGTACGCATAGCGCCGACCCTTGTTGGAACTGCAACTGGATCTTCCGCAGCCAGGCGTGCAGCAGATGGCGGATCAGGTGCTTGTCCGGCACCGAACCGGCCCGCAGTTCGTCGCGCAACAGCGGCAGGTAACGGTCGCTCGCCCGGGCGGACGGAAACGGAATCGGCGTGTTCAGCGGCAGGCTGTGTTCAGCGAAGAAGGATGGCAGTTCCGGACCGCGAAGCCGCAGCCACGAATGCGACCAGCGACCCGACGCCCGTCCATAGCTGACCGGCGTGTGCCGGTCGAAAAGGTACAACGTGTGGGGCGCGCCGGCGACGGTATCCCCGTCGAGCTCCACCGTCACGGCGGTGTGAAACATCATGATCCGGTACGCCGGAAAGACCCGCGGGGAACGGTAGAACTTGCTTCGGCACTGGTGGAAGCCGATGGTCTCAATCGTCAGTTCACCGTCACTTGCCGGCGGCGCATGGATATAGCGAAACGGTTGCATATATAAATATAGTACAAACAAACAAAACAAAAATCCATTTTCAAACGGGTAATTTCGGTCCTAGTGACGATACATAGTGCAAATTTGTGAATTCTGCAACTGACGGAGAGTGCGCCATGAAACGACCGAACGTCCTTTTGATCTACACGGATCAGCAGCGGTGGGATACCATTCGGGCCGGCGGCAACGATCTGATGCATACGCCGAACCTGGATGCGCTGGCGGCCCGCGGCGCCTTGTTCAACCATTCGTATACGAATTGTCCCGTCTGCATGCCAAGCCGCATGAGCATGCTCAGCGGGCAATACCCCGGGACCCTTGGCATCCGCACCAACGGCATTGAGATGCCGGACGATATCGAGTGCGTCCACAACGTGCTCAAACGCTATAATTATCACACGGCCAACATCGGCAAGCTGCACTTCAGGAACCACGCCTCGCAGTTTCGTGAACACGAAGAACCCCATCCGACGTACGGCTTCGATACGTTGATCCTGTCAGATGAGCCCGGTTGTTATGACGATGCCTACATCAAGTGGGTCGAGAGGAAGGATCCGTCGCAGGTGGAAAACTGTCGTTGCGACACACCGCCGGCATGGACCGGCAAGCCGGTCAAGGTCCACCCGCGGCCGACGGACACGCCATACGTCTTCGCCGGGCCCGAGGACATGACGCACACGGCGTTCGTCGCCGAGGAAACCTGCGAATACATCGGCCTGCACCGGAACGAACCGTTCTTCTGCATTGCCGGTATCTATGCTCCGCATGCGCCGATCAACCCGCCGCAACGATTCGTCGATATGTACAACCCGGCGGATATGCCGTTGCCCGTGCGCAATGAAGGCGAGAACCACAACGACCGGACGGACGACGAATGGCGGCAGATCAAAGCCCACTATTACGCGCTGGTTTCGCATATCGATGACCAGGTGGGGCGCATACTCGACACGCTCGATGAGTGCGGCCTGACGGATGACACCATTGTGATCTTTACGTCCGACCATGGCGAGAACCTTGGCGACCACGGTCGTATTGCGAAGGGCAACTTCACTGACAGCAGTACCCGCGTGCCGTTGGTGGTTTCCTATCCGAAGGCCTTCGGCGGCGGCACGATCCACGAGGCGATGATCGAGGCCGTTGACCTGGTGCCGACAATTCTCGACTGGTGCGGCGTACAGTTGCCGCCGATCATGCAGGGCCGGTCCTTCCGGCCGTTGCTGGAAGGAGGTCCTTACGAACCGCGGTCGTCCGTCTTGATGGAGATCGGTCAGGCCCCGGACGACGGCTGGAAAGGTGTTCGCACCAAGGATTGCCTTTATGTCCGGCAGCGTCGTGGCCGGGAGTTCTTTTACGATCTCAGGGAGGACCCGGATCAACTGACGAATCTGATTGACGACCCGGCGCGGCAGGACAAGGTGAATGCCGCGCGCGCCGAGATGATCAGACGCTGGTTCGACTCGGACAGCCGCTACCCGTTGCGTACCGGTCATTATTAGCCTGGACCGACTGCGGTATTCTGCTGCTTGCTGCAGCTATGCCGGCTGGTCGAACTTTGCTACGTAATATGCGCCTGTTTCGCGGAATCCGAGGCCTTTGTAGCAGTGGCGTGCCGCGGCGTTATTCCGGGCGGTGAAGATAACGGTGCGTTTCACCCCGAGACCGGCCATGGAGCGGATCAGCGAGGCGCAGACAGCGCGGGCGAAGCCGTTGTTGCGGTAGTCGGGGGCGGTGGCGACACCGAGGATCTGGAACGCCGCGATGCCCTTGCCGTTGCTGCCGGCAATCGATACCGCCTTGCCGGCGGTAAACAGTACATGCTGATGCCTGCGCCGGCGCACGCGGCGCAGTTGTTTTTCCGTCACCGGCGCGGCCGGGTCGTCGCCGCTGACATAGCGGGCGAGGCGGGCCACGGCCTCGGCGTCTTCCGGTTGGAACGGTCGCGCCAACTCCTCATGCGGTTGCGGCGGGGGAGTGCCTTCGAGCTCCAGAAAGACCTGATCCGGGTCGTTGGCGGGGCGGTAGCCGAGCTTTCGCAGTTCCTCGCAGGCGGGTCCGGCGGCGTAGTCGATGCCGTTGATGTGCGTGATCCGCGAATGCCGCGAAGCGATATGTCGTATCAAGCCCCGGATTACCGCCGGTTCCCGGGAGAACGGGACCAAGGACCTGGGCCGGCCGTAGTAGCCCGCAATCCCGAGCCAGTGTTCGCCGCGTCGGGCCACGTATAAATGCGAATCAGGGAAGCCGGCATTCAGGTTGCCGAGGATAAAGAGGTTGTGTGTCTCGTGGGGGGCGAGGAACTCGAAGATGCGTTCGCGCACCAACGCTTTGCCGTGATCCAGTTTGCTGATTTTGAATGACATCGTGAAATCTCTGTCGGTGACGCCACACTACCCAGTCCTGTCGGCAGATCAAGACGGCCGGCTGAGTTGCTCCTGTCACCGCTGCCCGTTGCGGCGGAACGCTGTCCGGCCGGAATGCGCCGTTCCAATTCCGGCCGGTCATCCCGGAACCGGCGGTCCGGTTGTTTCATCTTGACAGACGCACCCAAGGGGTCACGGTAGGATCTTCCCGATAACCTCCTCAACCCGATGCCGCACGGCCATGCGGCCCGAAAGATCATGAGCGACAAACGACCCAATATCCTCTTTATCACATCCGACCAGCAGCACTACAGTACCATTGGCGCGGTCAACGACAAGATCAAGACCCCGGCTCTCGACCGGCTCTGCAATGAAGGTACGCGTTTCGATCGCGCCTATTGCGTGAACCCGACGTGCACGCCGACGCGTGCCACCTGGATTACCGGGCTGTACCCATCGCAGCACGGCGCCTGGACCCTCGGCACGAAGCTGTTCGAAGACGTGCCGACCATCGGCGACTACCTCACGGAGGCCGGGTACTGCACCGCACTGGTCGGCAAGGCGCACTTCCAGCCGCTCGCCACGCGCTACGGCATGGAATCCATCGAGTGTCAACCCGTTCTGCGCGACCTCGATTTCTGGCGCGAGTTCAGGGGCCCCTGGTACGGCTTCCGCGAAGTCGAGACCGCCCGTATGCACGCCTGCGAGTCCCACGCCGGCCAGCACTACGCGATCTGGATGGAAGAAAAGGGGCTGGACAACTGGCTCGACTATTTCGAAGACTGGCCGCGTACTGCCGAGAAGTCAAAGAAGCTTCGCGGCAGTCGGTCCTGGGACCTGCCGGAGGAGTTCCACTACACGACCTGGACCGGTGAACGCACGGTTGCGCAGATCGAAGCCGCGGTTGACGACGATCGCCCGTTCTTCGTCTGGGCCAGTTTCCATGATCCGCATCCGCCGTACGTCGTCTCCGAGCCCTGGGCCGGCATGTATAATCCCGAAGACATGGATCCGGGCAGCATCAGCGAAGGCGAACACGAAGTCAACCCGACGCACTTCGGCAAAACCCAGGAGGACGATCCGGACTGGTGGCGGCAAGCCAGGCAGGGCGAGGCTATTCACGGCGGCGGCCGGCACGTTTGCAGTCGCGCGGAAATGCAGAAGAATATGGCCGCCTACTACGGCATGGTCAGCTTTATGGACAAAGAGATCGGCCGCATCCTTGACGCCCTCGATCGCCTCGATATCGCCGACAACACGTTGATCGTCTTTACCACCGACCACGGCCATTTCCTCGGGCAGCACGGGTTGACGGCAAAGGCCATTCACCATTACGAGGACCTCCTGCGGGTCCCATTCATCGTGCGGTGGCCGGGCAAGGTCCCGGCCGGCGGTGTCAGCAATTCGCTGCAGAATTCTGTCGACCTCGTGCCGACCTTCCTGGCTGCCGCCGGTGAAGAGGTCCCGTTCCACATGACCGGCATCAATCAGGTGCCCAACTGGACGGCCG
Source organism: uncultured Lentisphaerales bacterium (assembly GCA_964384625.1). Taxonomy (GTDB): domain Bacteria; phylum Verrucomicrobiota; class Lentisphaeria; order JABSQK01; family JABSQK01; genus CAYLNH01. Next base: position 5,680 of record CAYLNH010000130.1, on the reverse strand, counting down.
GCGAGACGGTCCGCAACTGGTCGATCACGGAGAACCATCACGGGACCCGGTGTTTCCATCTGCGCAGCTACGTCAATGACCGCTATAAGATCACCGTCTACCGCGATGGCGACGACGGCGAGTTGTTTGATTTGCAGGAGGACCCGGGCGAAGTCAACAACCTGTGGCATGATTCGGATGCCGCAGCGTTGAAGCAGCAGATGATGCATGAGTTCCTTCAGGCCTGCCTGCAATACGAGCAGATGCGTATGCCCAGGATCGCCGGCGCCTAGGCCGGGCAGTGTGTGCTAAGTAGTGAGTAGTGTACAGATGGGGTGCGTCCCGCACACCCTCAGGCAAGTAGTGCGGGCCTCTGTCCCGCGTTCCCTCCGATCCGGACGGCGCCATTCAACCCATTCGCGTTGCCGGGTCCACAGCAGGCGTTGCCCGTATGCCTGGGTGCGCCGTATTGCATACGGCTCCGCTTCCGTTGCGCGCTATTCAAACAGTTCCGGCCGCCGGTACCAGAGCACGCCGCGCATTACATGAAATCCCCCCGAATCATTCTGCCCCAGCCCTGCTGTCATGTCCCGCCGTTCCCGTTGTTCCACATCCCTTACCCGCGTCATTCACTGCAGTCCGCATTCAACGCGGGCTACAGCAACTCCCGGGCCACGTGGTCCGACAGCAACATACCCCGCTTGGTGGCGCACAGCCGATCGGCTCCCGCCGACAGCAATCGCTCGTCGATCAGGCGCCCGATGATTTCGCCGCGAAGTTCATCCCAGTGAAAGCCGGTTACAGCTCCAAATTGCTCATGGCTCCAGCCGTCAACCACCCGCAGTCCGGTGATCAGGATCTCCACCGCGCGGTCGGCGGCCGACAGGCGATCCGCCGCCGGCGGTTCGCCGGCGAGCCAGCGATCGAGATCGGCCGGGTTCGCCCAGCGGCTTTCGCCGTCAAACCAATGGGCTGCCGGGCCCGCCCCCAGAAGTTTCTTGCCGTACCAGATGTCCAGGTTGTGGCGGCAGGCGCGGCCCGGCCGGGCATAGTTTGAAATCTCGTAGCGCGGCAATCCGGCGGCGCCAAGGACCTCCTGCGCCAGTTGCCACATGTCGATCAGCTGGACGTCATCGGGGAGGGCCGGCGCGCGCCGCACCAGGGGGGTCCCGGGTTCGACTGTCAGGTTGTAGGCCGAGGCGTGCTGCGGTTCCAGTCCCGTCACCCGCTGCAGATCCGCGTGCCAGTCTTCAAGCGTCTGCTCCGGCAGGCCGTAGATCAAATCACAGCTGATGTTGCTGATGCCGTTCGCGCGCAATTGCCGGATGACGTCGTGGACGCGACCGGCGTTCCCGGTGCGGCCGATTCGTTGCCGGTGAGATGGCGAGAAGGTCTGCACACCCAGTGAGACGCGGTTGACGCCGGCCCGCGGGAGCAACTCGACCTTCGCGGGCGTCAGCGTTTCCGGATTGGCTTCAACCGTAAACTCGATCTTGTCGGCAAAGCTGAAGTGTCTGTTGACGCTTGTCAGCAATTGCTTCAGCTCGGCGGCGTCCAGTGACGTCGGTGTGCCGCCGCCGATGAAGACGGAAACCAGCTCTTCGGTTTGCCGCGCCTTGCTTCGCAGTTCGCTGTCGAGTGTTTCGAGGTACCGGCGCCGCCGGTTGGCGCTCGGCTCGGGATACGAGTAGAAGGCGCAGTAGTCGCACTTCCGGGCGCAGAAGGGCACATGGATATACAGGCCGGCCAACGTACTACCAGTCCACGAAGAAGAGGGCGTTGTTGCCGGCCCGGCGCAGGTCGGTGCCGATGCGGTTGAGTTCGGCGCGGTAAGCGTTGTCCGCTGTTCCCTGGACGGCGCGATCCAGCTTGCTGAACTGTTGCGGGATATCGGGGAGCGGCTGCACGGTGCGCTCGACGATCTCGGGCGCCGGCGGGCGCGGCGGCAATTGGCGCAAGCCGCGGTCCGGCGGGGCGGTGCGGTCGAACAGGAAGAACGTCAGAATTCCCAGCACGACGACAAGACCGGCAGCGGCAGCAAACAGCAGGTACGGGAAACTCAGGTCTTCTTCCCGGTTGAGCCGAGCGCGGGCGACGACCTGCCTGGCGAAATCCGCCGGCAGTTCCTCCTGCGCGATGGCGGCTTCGGCGTCGCTTCGCAGTTGGCGTCCCAGACGTTCGGCATTCGCTTTGAATTGCCGGCAGCGGTCGCAGGCGTGGATATGCTTCAGTACGTCGGGCGGCGGCGACGTCTGTTCGTCAAGCGCCTCCGACAGGAGTCTCTCACAGTCTTCACAGGTCATCGGGATCTCCTTCAGCGGCAACAGGCCAGGACCTCCTGACACACCGCGCCGGACGCGAGTTTCTTGCGGGCGCGGTGCAGGAGGACCTTGACGTTGGAGTTTGAGCAAGCCATGAACTCGGCAATCTCGCGGGTGCGCATATCTTCAGCGTAATGCATCCAGAGCGCCGTGAACTGGTCCTCGCTCAGGTGCTGCCGGGCCAGCTGCCAGAGCCGGTTGCGGCCTTCGGCCGCCGCCAGTTGGCTGGCTGGTGTTGCGGTCGTTGTGTCTTCGTGTTGTTCCATTGCGGGCACTTCCGGTCGGCGCGATGTCGCGCGGTAGTGGGAGATCGTCAGATTGCGGGCGATGGTAAACAGCCAGGACTTGAAACGGTATTGGTCGTTGAACTGATGGATCCTCTGGTACGCCTGGATGAAGGTCTGCTGGGTGAGGTCTTCCGCTTCCGTTGGATTGGCGCTGCGTTGGCGGACAAACCCGAGGATGCGGCGGCCGTAGCGGCGGACCAATTCCTCGAACGCAGCGGTCGACCCGGCGGCCGTGCGTTGTGCCAGTTCTTCGTCATCCTGTTTGTCCAGCGGAATGCTCATGCCGGGGCGCCTGCACGGCTACTGCGGCCGTTTCAAACGGAGAACCGGCGCCAGCTTATTCTCGAGTTGATCCATCTTCTGCGTGAGCTCATCGACCTGGTGGGTGAAGCCCACGGTCACGGTCAGGCCGTCCTGCCGGATCTTGACGCCGCGCGCGAGATCGGCAAAGAGCGGCTCCTTTTCTGCACCGAGCAGGGCGATCGCCACCAGCCCGTCCAGCGACTGCCGCAGTTGCTCCGAGGCCGCCTTCGACTTGCCGTCGATAATCGCCTGCGCCCGCACCGTGGCGTTCTCGGGCGCCGCCTCGCGGTCAGGATCGGTCGGGACTTCGCGGACGGCCAGGGAAACGGACTCCGCCCCTCGAAAAATCGCCGCTTGCGGATCGACGCCTTTCATCTGTCCGAGATTGGCGGCCGCCATGAACAGCGGGTTCTCTTCAATCGCGTCCAGATGTTTGAAGGGATTGGCGGTGACCAGGCTTTTCGCCTTGCCGTCCAGAACGTCGACGCCGGTCTTCAGCGCCGACAGCGTCTCGCCCAGGACAAATGTCGTGCCGTCGTAGAACGCACCCCAGCCGGGTTTCGTCCGGGTCCGGATTCGTTGATTCGCCAGTCCGGCTTCGAGCTTGCGGTCAGCGGGGATGACTTTCATCAAGGTATGACCCCGGAACTCCACGGTGGTGTAGCCGACGCGGCTTTTCAGGGCGTTGATAAATCTGGTTTTGTCGTACTTGCCCCGGATGACCGCCACACCGTGGTGCTGCACCGCACCGCCGCCGTCGGCTTTGGTGATGTGGCCGTACATCGTGACGCCGGTCAGATCCTTGCGGAAATCGACGCCGTAGATCGTCTTGGCGGCCTCAAAGTGCTTGGCGACCCGCTGCTTGGCGGCCTTCGCCAGCAGGTGTTTGCCGATGCTTGACTGCCGCATGCCGTCCAGGTCGACGTGCATTACCCAGATTGCCTTGGCCGAGACGTCGGCCCGTCTGAACGGACCGGCCAGTACGCCGCCGGTCAGCATGGTCAGGGCCGCAATGGCCCGGATGACTGTTCTTCCCATGGTCACTCCTTCGGGTAAAGCTTGTCACACAGTAGTCGGCAAATCGGATCTCACCAGTGCAATACGTCGTTGATCGCCCCGCGGTTACAGTCGCGGCGAAGCCGCAGAGGGGAAAAAGAGTGCCGGATACGAGAGGCTGCTGCTTGTCCCGGCAGATTTGCAAATCCCGGGTGCACACAGTAGAATATCCGGCGAGTTTCGGGTGGTACGGAACAGGGAACGCAGTCCATGGACATCAAATTTCGTTGTTCGCAGTGCAACGCGAAGATCGGTGCACAAAGCTCCATGGTCGGCGATTGCGTCAACTGCCCGCGCTGTCAGACACGACTGACGATACCCGCGGCCGAGCTTCAGGCCGGAACGGAACTCGCCGGCTACCGCATCGAGGCGAACCTCGGCGGCGGTGCGATGGGAACCGTCTTTCTGGCCAACCAGGTGGCCATGGATCGGCAGGTCGCCCTCAAAGTCCTTTCCCCCGATCTGACGTCCGACGACGAATACATCGAGCGCTTCCTCAAGGAGGTCCGGCTCCTCGGCAACCTGAGCCACAAGAATATCGTCACGGCCTTCGAAGCCGGGATGGACGGCGGTCATCATTATCTGGCCATGTCCTACGTCGAAGGGGAGGACCTGGAGTCGATCCTCGAAGAGGACGGGGCTTTGCCCGAAAAAGACGCGCTTCGTATCGTCGACAAGATCGCCGGTGCTCTGAAATACGCCTGGGACGAGATGGAAATCCTGCACCGCGACGTCAAGCCCGCCAACATCATGATCGACAGCAAGAACGAGCCGCGGCTGATGGATCTGGGCATTTCGAAACAGGCGAACGACGACCAGAGCCTGACCCTGACCGGCGTTGCCGTCGGCACGCCGAACTATATGAGCCCGGAGCAGGCCCAGGGCAAACGGGCGATCGACTGCCGCAGCGACATCTATGCCTTGGGCGCCACCCTGTATCACCTGGTCACCGGCGATGTGCCCTTTGAAGGCGAGAGCACCATGCAGGTGCTGACCCAGGTGGTGACCGCGGAACATCGGCCGGTTCGCGAAGTCAACCCGGATATTTCGGCGGACTGCCAGATCCTGATCGACCGGATGATGGAAAAGGATCCTGACGACCGCTACCAGAGCTGGCAGGAGCTGCGCCAGGACATCCGCAAGATCCGCACCGGGAAACATCTGCACGCCCGGCCCAAAAAGGAGAAGCGACCCGCCGCCGGCGCTGTTGCCGCAAAGAAGTCTCCTCTGCCGTGGGCCCTGGCCGTGATTGCCCTCGCTCTCCTGATCGTCGCGCTGATCATCATTATGGCCATGATGAAGGGCGGCTAGATGGGCTCGGCGTACGTTTCCCAGCCAGGGACGGCGGCCAGGCGCCGGTCCCGGCAAGGCGCCGTCGAACAGGCGATGCGAGCATCGTGTCCCGCCTTGGCGGGATACATTTCGTGCTTGCCCCGCTTTGCGGGGGCCCGCCTTGGCCGGATGCTTGGCCCCGCTCTCCGAGTTGCCCGTTTTCGGGCTCGGGGGCGTTGGCGAAAATGCTATGTGCTGCAGCACACAACCCTTCCGCCGCCTGCCGCGAGCCTCGAACCCCGGGCAATCCGTGGCGGAAAGACTTCCGCCGAGACCATCTAGCCCGGAATGGCGCTGAAGGCGTGATCGTCTTGCGCCTGTGGTTGGCGAAGCCTACCCCAGGGATGAGTATTAATCCGGCACGCAAATAGGCGACATTCTCGCGGTGTGTGCTATATTAGT
>CAYLNH010000129.1:0-18817 GCA_964384625.1 uncultured Lentisphaerales bacterium | reverse complement strand
TCGGCGTAGAGGATGACCTTGCCGTCGACGTTGCGCGCGGCGCGGCCGGCGGTCTGGACCAGGGCGGTTTCGGACCGCAGGAATCCTTCCTTGTCGGCGTCGAGAATGGCCACCAGTGAGACCTCCGGCAGGTCCAGGCCTTCGCGCAGCAGGTTGACGCCGACCAGCACGTCGAAATTCCCGTGGCGCAGATCACGCAGAATCTCGACGCGTTCGAGGGCGTTGATTTCGGAATGGATGTAGCGGACGTTGATATCCAATTCGGTCAGGTAGGTGGTGAGGTCTTCGGCGGTGCGTTTGGTCAGGGTGGTAACCAGCACGCGTTCGCCGCGGGCGGCGTGGTCGCGGGCTTCGGCGATCAAATCGTCGATCTGGATCGCCAGCGGCCGCACGATGATCTCCGGATCCAGCAGGCCGGTGGGGCGGACAACCTGCTCGACGGGTTCGCTACGCTCCAGTTCGTAGGGGCCTGGTGTGGCTGACAGGCAGACCATCTGCTTAATGACGCATTCGAATTCATCGAAGGTCAGTGGGCGGTTGTCGAGGGCGGAGGGCAGCCGAAAGCCGTGGTCCACCAGGACCTGCTTGCGCGAGCGGTCGGCGTTGTACATGCCGCGCACTTGCGGCAGGGTGACGTGCGATTCATCGATGATCATCAGGAAGTCGTCCGGCATATAGTCGATCAGGGTCCACGGCCGGGAGCCGGGTTCGCGGCCGGAAAGGTGGCGCGAGTAATTCTCGATGCCGCTGCAGAAGCCGACTTCCCGCATCATCTCCAGGTCGTACATGGTGCGCTGGTAGATGCGTTGGGCTTCGATCAGGAGGTTCTGTTGTTCGAAGTAGCGGACGCGCTCGCGCATCTCTTCCAGGATTGCTTCCTCGGCTTCGACAATCCGGTTTTCGGGCATCACAAAGTGGCTGGCGGGGAAGATCGAGATCGAGTCCAACGTGCGCCGCGCCTTATTCGTCAACGGCTCGCGCCGGGTGATGCTGTCGACCTCGTCGCCGAACAGCTCGATCCGCGCGATCTCGTCCTGGTAGGCGAGATGGACGTCAATCGTGTCGCCGGAGACGCGGAACTCGCCGAGCTGCGGCTCGACGTCGTTGCGGGTATACTGCAGATCCACCAGACCGCGGAGGAGATCCTGGCGATCCAGCTGCTCGCCCACCTGTACCCGAACGCTCATGGCTTCGAAGTCTTCCGGTGAGCCGAGACCGTAAATGCAGGAGACGCTGGCGACAATGATCACATCCCGGCGTTCGGCCAGTGAACTGGTGGCGGACAGCCGCAGTTTCTCGATCTCCTCGTTGATCGAGGCGTCCTTGTCGATAAAAGTGTCGGTCTGCGGAATGTAGGCTTCCGGCAGGTAGTAGTCGTAATAGGAGATGAAGTACTCGACGGCGTTGTGTGGAAAGAAGCTCTTGAACTCGCCGTAGAGCTGGGCCGCCAACGTCTTGTTGTGCGAGAGGATCAACGTCGGGCGCTGCACCTGCTGGATGACGTTGGCGAGGGTGAAGGTCTTGCCGGAGCCGGTGACGCCGAGGAGGGTCTGCAGGCGGTCGCCGAGGCGCAGACCGTCCACCAGTGCAGCGATCGCCTGCGGCTGGTCGCCGGCGGGCGCGAAGTCGGCCGTCAACTGGAATTGCGTCATCATGCGGGTCTTGATTTCAACAGCGGCAAGTGTATGGTGAGTCCCTTTCTGAAGATAACCATGGGGCGGGTGAGCACAAGCATGTGTCGCTCACTTCCCCCGTATTTCCCTTAGCGATTTCCCGTATGATGTCACCACCGTTCTGCTTGCGGCGGCACCGGACCAAAGCCGTTGCCGGCATTTACAATGCGGATCAACTGACGGAAGCGCAGGTGGCCGAACTGCTGGCGGAGGATGCCGCGCTCCTGTTCAAAGACAAAGAACTGATCAGCGAGACCAGCAACGGCCGCAGTTTCTGCGTGCACGCCTTCGACCGGGATTTCTTCCTCAAAGAGTTCAAGCCGCGCAAATGGTATCGCCGCGGCTGGGAGTTCTTTTTCCCGGCCTGCCACAACAACTTCCACGCAGGCGTTCGCCTGCTGCGCCGGCAGGTGCCGACCCCGGCGCCGCTGATCTCGGCGGTGGTTCAGGGCAGAAAGCGTACCCGGCAACTGCTGGTGACGGAGTTCTGCCGTGACGCCGTCGGCCTGGACGAGGCGATGGCAACCTACAAGAACAACCGGCGTGCCCGACTGTCCGACGAAGTCGCCGCGCTGCTGGCTGATTTCCACTGCAAGGGGTTCTATTCGAGGCACTTGCGGTCGGCCAACATCCTGGTCCGCGAGCAAGGCAGGGGCTGGGACTTCTGGTTCGTCGACCTCGATCGGCTCGGCAGCAACCGGCTGCTTAACGGCAATGTCTTTATCAACACCGTCTCCCGGGCGTCATTCGAGTTCTTCGAGCAGATCAAGCCGGACGAGCGGCAATACCTGTTGCGAGCCTGTTTCGACGCGGCGCTGAAGCAGAATATATTCCGCAAACCAAGCCAGCAGCAATGGTTTGTGAAACAAGCCGTGCAGCAGATCGGCAAGCGCGCCTGAACCGCCGGCCCGCCGGCGTTTCTGAGGCGGACTACGCCCCCGTTTTATCCCCGTTTTTGCATTGATAAGTAGTCGAACCGCGTTAGGTTAACGCTTTTCCTCCAGTCTGCATGGTCTGCGTGCGCGCGACGAGACGCGGCGGCCTGCCGGCGGAGGGCGGCCCGCGGGGCGCACACCCGGGCGGCATATTTGTGATCGAATATTTCCAGGAGAAACACTGATGTACACCCTGATGCAGGCTTTGTTGGCCCAAGGCGAAAAAGGCGGCGGCGGCAGTATCTGGCAGTTGCTTATCCCCCTGGCGTTGATGCTCGGTATTGTCTATTTCCTCATGATCAAGCCGCAGAAGCGCGAGAAGGAAAAGAAAGCCCAGATGATCAACAAGCTCAAGAAGGGCGACGAAATTTACACTGTCGGCGGGATTTGCGGGACGATCTTCGCGGTCAAGCAGAAGTCCGTGATCCTCGAAATCGGCGACAAGAACAAGATGGAAATCCTCTTGAATGCCATTGCCGGCATTCGCGGCGATGACGACGACAAGTCCGCCGACAACAAAGAGGACAAGGACAAGAAACAGGCTTAGCGATTGATGAAGAAATCCATTTTCTGGCGAGGCATTCTGATTCTGGCGGTGCTTGTGGGTTGGGCCTACGCGCTCTATCCCCTCAATGACCAACCGTTCCTGAAGACCTTTAATCAACTGGCCGAGGCCCGTGTCAGTCCGGCCGTTGAAGAGGCGATCGAAGAGGCGGAACGACGGTTGCAGGCGGCCGCCAAGGACGGCCGCGAACTGACCTTCAAGGAAGCCCTGCTGCAGGTCGTCGACGGCCAGGAGCACGGGATGGCTCTGGCCAAAGTGATCCGCCTGCCGGATACCCCGGCGCCGGCGGAAAAGCCGGCGGCGGGGGACGAGGACGCCCCGCAGGAACCGGAGATGAAACCCGACGACGCGGCCGCCGAATCCGGCCTGCCCGCCAACCAGGAGGTCCTTGACTACGTCGAGAAACAGGCTGGCGGCAAGGACTTCGAAGCCACGTTGCGGTCCGTGATCAGGGACACCGCCAAGAAACAGTTGCAGGAACTGGTGGCGGGGACGAAGACCCGGGTCGAGGAATCCGAGGAAGCCGCCCGGAAAGCGGAGGCGGCCGGCAATACGGACGTTCGTCCCCTGCCGGCGGAAATGGCGATGATCGAAGTCGCCGAAGAGATGAATGTTGAGCTCTACAATTTCGTTGACATCTACAACCGCCAGCGGCCGATCAACAAGGAGGTCGCCTTCTACGTCCGCAATTATGGTCGCGGCAAACTGAAATTCGGACTGGACCTGCGCGGCGGCACCGAGTTCCGCGTGACGTTCAATGAAGAGGATTTGCCCCGGGGCAGCAGCGCGACACAGGTCCGCGACGAGATCATCGAGGTCCTGCGGAAGCGCGTCGACCCGTTCGGCGTCTCGGAAGTCGAGATCCGGCCGGACGCGTCCAACAGCATCACCGTGCGCACGCCCAGCGTGGACCCGGCGGAGATCGCCCGGATCCGTGAGATGCTCAACAAGCAGGCCAAACTCGAGTTCCGCATGGTTGTCCCCGGGACAGCGCAGGAGCACGAGATGCTCCTGGCCTCCGGCGAGAATCCCGGACCGGAATACGAGCTGGTGGAGCACGTGATCAACGACGATCGCGGCAACGAAATCCGCAAAAAGATCTGGGTCCTCAAGCAGCCCGAACCGATCACCGGCGGCGACATTGTCTCGGCTCGCGCCGAACGCGACGAACACGGTTTGCCGCAGGTCGGCGTGACGCTCAACCAGTCCGGCGGTATCGCGATGAACAAGACCACGGCGGCGGCCATCGCCCGCCGGGAACAGACCGGCAAGGTCCAGCGTATGGCCATGATGCTCGACGGCGTCGTTTTCAGCGCGCCGGCCATTCAGGGGCAGTTCGGCTCGAACTTCCGGATTACCGGCAACTTCAGTCCGGAAGAGGCATCGAAGCTCGCTTTGTTGCTGCGCAGCGGCAACCTGCCGGTCAAGATCGAGATCGACAGTGAGATGAGTACGGCCGCGACCCTCGGCGCCAAACTCGTGGACAGCGGTAAGCTCGCCATCATCATCGGCATGGCCCTGGTGGTTGTGTTCATGCTCGGCTACTACCGCGGCGCCGGCGTCATCGCGGTTGCCGCCCTCGCGGCCAACGTTCTGCTCATTTTCGGGACGCTGCCGATCGTGCGCGCGGCCCTCACACTGCCGGGTATTGCCGGTATCGTGCTGACCATCGGTATGGCGGTTGACGCCAACGTGCTGATCTTCGAGCGAATCCGCGAAGAGCTGAACAACGGCAAGTCGCTGGCGACGGCGATCAAGAACGGCTACGGCCGCGCCTTCGTCACCATTCTGGACGCGAATCTGACCACGCTGTTTACGGCGTACTTCCTCTATCTCTTCGGCACCGGCCCGATCCGCGGTTTCGCCGTTACCCTCAGTATCGGTATCTGCGCCAGTATGTTTACCGCACTGTTCATGACGCGGTGGTGCTTCGATCTGCTCGTCGAGTTCAACCTGTTGAAGAACCCGAAACTCATGCACAGCCGGCTGAAACCGGCCGAAACCGGGAAAGCCGCTGAAGCCGGCAAGGAAATCCCGTTCCTCAACTTCCGCAAAGCTACAGCAGTGCTTTCCGTGGTCCTGATGGCCGGCGCAATTGCCGTTGTCGGCGTCCGCAACAAATCCAGCATGAGCGTCGACTTTACCGGCGGCGCCTTGATCACGATGGAATACGGCGCCGCCGAACGGGTGGCGGTGACTGATGTCGAGAACGCCCTGGCGGAAGCCCAATTGCCGAATGCCAAGGTGACCTACAAGTCCTCGATGGTGTCCGAGTCAACGCTGTTGGAGGTCGTTCTGCCGAACGACGTCGTGGAAGAACGGCTGGCGAGCGCCGAGACGCGGGGGATCCATGACATTGTTCTCGAAGAACTGAACCAGGCGTTTCCGTCGGCGAGTCTGTCCAACGGTTCCAGCAGCAAGGTCGGCGGACTGGTCGGCAATGAGTTCCAGAAGAAGGCGCTCTATGCCATCATCAGTGCGCTGGTTGTGATTGTGCTGTACATCAGCTTCCGCTTCCAGTTCAGCTATTCCGTCGGCGCCGTCGCGGCGTTGATTCACGACGTGATCATCTGCACCGGCATCTTCCTGATCTGGGGGCTTGGCGATCGGCAGATTTCGCTGACCGTGATTGCCGCGTTGCTGACGATTATCGGATACTCGCTGAATGACACAATCGTTGTGTTCGACCGTATTCGCGAGAACCTCGAGTTCCACAAGAAGAAGAAATTCCTGGACATCGTCAATCTCAGTATCAACCAGACACTGAGTCGCACGCTGTTGACGTCGCTCACCACCTTCCTGGTGGTGCTCAGTCTGTACATCGTCGGCGGCGGCGGCGCGATTAACGACTTCGCCGTTGTGATGATGGCCGGCATCGTTGTCGGTACGTATTCGTCGATCTTTGTGGCGACACCGGTAATGGTGTTGTGGCAGAGTCGGAAGACGGCTGCGACGGCAGAGAGCACCGGCTCCAAGAACAAGCAGCGCAAGAAGGCCGAGCAGTCGGTTTGACTGCCGGCGCGGCGTTGCGTCCGGATCTTCGCTACAATGCCGAGCACACCTGACACCTCCTCGAAGCCGCCCTCCCGGCGGACGGCGGAGGTGACCGGGATGTTTGACCGCATTGCCCCGCGCTACGATTGTCTGAATCACCTGTTGTCCGGCGGCCTCGACCTCTACTGGCGGCGGCGGGCATCGCAAGCGGTGGCGGCACAGGCGCCGGCGGAGATCATCGATGTCGGCACCGGCAGCGGCGATCAGGCGCTTTCTCTGGCACAGCACAACCCGGCTGCCGGCATCCGGGGGGTGGACCTCGCCGCCGCGCTGCTGGCGCGTGCCGCGGGGAAAGTCGCGAGACGCCGGTTGGACAACCGCATCACGTTGGTGGAAGGCAGCGCCCTGGACCTGCCGTTCGACGCCGGCAGCGCCGACGCCGTGACCATGTCGTTTGTCGTCCGCAACCTTCCGGAGCCGTTGCTCGGGCTGCGGGAAGCCCACCGCGTGCTGCGCCGGGACGGCCGGATCGTTGTGCTGGAATTCGGCCTGCCGCGGGCGCGTTTCATCCGTACCGTTCATCTGTTGTATGTGCGCCGCTTCGTGCCGTTCATCGGCCGCCTGGTCTCCGGTGACCAAACTGCCTACCGCTATCTGAATCAAACAATTGAGACGTTCCCGCACGGCCGGCAGTTTGCTGATCTGCTGGACCAGGCCGGGTTTGACGAAATGGAATACCGGCCCTTGACCTTTGGTGCGGTATATTTGTATGAGGCCCGCAAATGCAGTTGACCGGTCCGGACACGTACCGCGCGTTGTTTGATCTGGTCCGGCAGGCCTGGGAAGATCGGCCCCGGACGGAGACGAGCGTGATCCGCGTTGGTCTGCCGTTCGCCGCGGCGTCGCCCTGCGACTGGTTGACGCCGCAGACACTCTACCCCAAGCTGTTTGTCGGCGACCGCGACGACCGGCTGCAGATGGCGGCGATCGGCGCCGCGGACCGACTGGCCGGCGCCGCGGCGCCCCTGCCGCTGCTGCAGCAGAGAATGAACGTGGTCCTGCAGCACGAAGGGGAACTCAAATACTTCGGCGGTTTCCGATTTGATCCGCACGCGGAAATCGAGACATGCTGGGCCCCCTTTGGCGGGCATCTCCTGTTCGTGCCGCGTTTCGAATTTCATGTGCGGGACGGCCGGGGGATGTTCGTCTGCAATGTGGTCTGCCGCGGGAATGATGATCCCGCCGCCGTGTGGCAGGCGGTGGAAGCGGACTTCGACCGGCTGCCGGAGCGGACCGCGGATACGCCCCGCCCGCTTTGGCCCGCGGCTCGCCGGCAAACGGATCACCCGGCTGCAGCCGGGTGGAAAACGATGGTGGATGAAGCACTGCACCGGATTGAGCACGGCCGGCTGCAGAAGGTCGTCCTGGCGCGCGTGACGGAGCTGGAACTCGGTGCCCCCGTGACGGCCTGCGACGTGCTCAAACGGCTGCATGCGGCGACCCCCGGTTGTTTCCATTTCCTCCTGGCGGTGGACAGGGAGCACGCCTTCCTGGGGGCCACGCCGGAAATGCTGTTCTACCGCCGCGATCGCGATCTGGAAGCAGCCGCCATTGCCGGTACCCGACGGCGGGGTGAAACGCCCGAGACGGATCGCCGGCTGGCAGCAGAACTTCTCAGCAACGACAAGGAACGGCGGGAACACGGTTTCGTCGTCAACACCATCCGAGATGCGTTGCAGCCGTTCTGTGTCGGTACGCAGATCGAGCCGCAGGCGACGGTGCTGAAACTGGCGGAGATCCAACATCTGTCGCAGGTGTTTCGCGGCCGGCTGGAGGACGGCGTGGCCGATGCCGATTTGCTGGCGGCACTGCATCCGACACCCGCCGTCGGCGGGGTGCCGACGGTTGCGGCGTTGTCTGCCATTCGTGAGCTGGAGCGGTTTGACCGCGGCTGGTATGCCGCGCCGTTGGGCTGGTTCGGTCAGGAGAGCGGCGGTTTCGCCGTCGGCATTCGTTCGGGACTGCTGACCGGCCGGATCTTGCGGCTGTATGCCGGCGCCGGTATTGTTGCCGGATCCGACCCCCGCCGGGAGTGGGATGAACTGGAAAATAAACTGGCGGCATTCCTCCGTGTCTTCTCTGAGCACAGCTGAACGGAACTCGCTCTGGGCGCAAGCGCTCATGGAGCAGTTGTATCGACTGGGCGTGGGCCATGTGTGCCTGTCGCCGGGGTCGCGGAATACGCCGCTGGTGCTGGCGACGGAGGACCACCCGCGATTGCAGTCTGTCGTGCACTTCGACGAACGCGGCGCGGCCTTTCTGGCGTTGGGCCTGGCCAAGGCAACAGCCACGCCGGCGGCGTTGATCTGTACTTCCGGTACGGCGGCGGCGAACTGCCTGCCCGCGGTGGTGGAAGCGAATCTGGACCACGTGCCGCTCGTGGTGCTGACCGCCGACCGCCCGGCCGAACTGCTTGGCTGCGGTGCGAATCAGACGATTGACCAGCGCGGCATATATCATCGCCAGGTCCGGTTTGAGAATGATTTCCAGCCCCCCGGCGAGACGGCGTCCATGGCGGCGCAACTCCCGGTGGTGGCCGCGGCGATGGCCTGCTGTTGCGGTTGGCCTGCCGGACCGGTACACCTGAACTGCCGCTTTCGCGAGCCCTTTGTGCCGGACGCCCCTGTGCAGTTGGCGGACTATCCCGCCCTGCACAGCCGGCTCGCCGCGAAACCGCTGCCGGCAGCCCGGCCCGACAGCGGCGATCTCGACGCCGTGCACCACCTGGCTACCGCCTCGGATCGCGGCCTGCTGGTCGTAGGATCGATCCGGGCGGCGACGGAACGAGCTGCGGCAAAGACCATCTGCCAGGCACTTGGCTGGCCGGTGATCGCCGACATCCAGTCCGGTTTGCCCGACGTTGCCAACCGGATCCCGGCGGCGGATCTGCTTTTGCGGTCCGCCGGCTTCCGGGAGGCGCTGGCGCCGGATGCCGTCCTGTTGGTCGGCGGGCGGTTGACGTCCAAGCGGCTGGCCGCCTGGCTTGGTGACGGCAGTTTCCCGATTCTGCAGGTCGGTCTTGAGCCGTTGTCCGGAGTGCCGGTGCCGGATCGCGTCCACCGCGTGACCCGGTCGTTGCGGGACGCCGCCGACATGGTGGACCTGCTGCAGCCGCGGGCCTCGCAGTTGGCCGCTGCCGCCGCGGCACTGAGCGGCACGGCCGGCGACGTGGTCAAGGAGGTCCTTGGCGCGGTCTCGACGTTGTGTGACCAGGTTGTGGTTCAGCGGCTCACCGAAAGGCTGGACGAGACACAAGCCCTGTTTGTCGGCAATAGTCTGCCGATCCGGCAACTGGAGCTGTACGGCGGGCCGCGACCGGTGGTGTGCAATCGCGGCGCCAGCGGGATTGACGGCAACCTGGCAACAGCGGCCGGCTATGCCCTGGGGACGGACCGGCCGATCGGCGCGCTGCTCGGTGATCTGGCGGCGCTGCACGACTTGAATTCTCTGGCGTTGTGGCAGTGGCTGCCGGCGCCCAGTGTGATCGTCGTGATCAACAACCGGGGCGGCGGGATCTTCCATTTCCTGCCGGGCATCACGGAGTCGCCGCACTTCGAGCGTGATTTCGCCGCGGCCCACAAACTCGACTTCGCCGGCGCCGCCGGGATGTTCGGTCTGGAATACTGCACTGCTG
Source organism: uncultured Lentisphaerales bacterium (assembly GCA_964384625.1). Classification (GTDB taxonomy): domain Bacteria; phylum Verrucomicrobiota; class Lentisphaeria; order JABSQK01; family JABSQK01; genus CAYLNH01. The sequence goes on along the minus strand of CAYLNH010000129.1, from coordinate 8,956 downwards.
CATCCCCGGCCGAGTTGGACAGCGCATTGCAGGAGGCGTTTGACGGGCAGGCGAACGCGATTGTGGAAGTCATGGTGGACCGCCGTGCAACCCGCCGCGTTGACGAACAGGTTACGGCGCAGATCTGTTCTGCGTTGCGCCGCGAGATCGACGCCGGCCGGCAGTTCGACTGATGTCAACCGGCCGGTTTGGATGCCGGGCAGACCAGCCGATGCAGGGTGATCTCCGGGCGACAGTTGAACCGCACCGGCTGTCCGGAGCCGCCTGTTCCGCGGGACGTGTAGCCGGTGGTCGCGCCGTATTGCCACGGCCCGGACACGTAGTCCTGCGGCAGTGACGTGTGCGTGATTACCGCCCGGCCGCCGGGCAGACAGATCTGGCCGCCGTGCGTGTGCCCGCACAACATCAGACCGACGGGATGGTCTTCGAGCCGCGTACAGAAATCCGGATTGTGCGCCAGCAGCACGGTCGCCGCGTCCGGCGGTACACCGGCCAACGCCCGGTCGATGTCGGCCGTCTGATAATACCAGATGTCGTCGACGCCGATCAGATAGAGCCGGTCTCCGTCGCGTTCGATGACGTCGTGTTCGTTGAGCAACACCCGTACGCCCATCTGCTCCAGACGGGGTGTGATCTCCACGAAGTCATGGTTGCCGAGGATGCCGTAGGTCGGTTTGTCGACGGCGGCAAGGAGGTCCTGCAGAAGGTGCAGGGCGGCCTCATGCGTGCCGTCGGCTTCCAGCGAGTAGTCGCCGGTCAGCAGGCAGACGTCGTAGTCGAGGTCCCCGATTGCAGTCTGGATCGCCGGGACGAGTTGCGGGTCAATGTCGAGATGCAGATCGGTGAGCTGCAGTGCGGTGAAGCCGTCAAACGCCGTGGGCAGATGCGGCAGTTCCGCGTCACGTCGCACGACCTCGAAATTGCGGAAATTCCGCCGGCCGCGAGGCCACATGCCGAGAAGCGTCAGGCCGACCCGGATCATCGGCATCACGCCGAGGAGATGCTCCGGGCGGTGCAGAATGGACCGCGGCGTCCACGCATGGTGCGAGTAGCGCTGTTGTCGCTGCCGCCGGGTTGTCAGGTGCTTGGGCCCCAGTCGGCGGCCCAGCTCGTCGTACTCGTTTTCGGTCAGTGTGATCAAATGCAAGCCTCAGCGAAAGGACACTATCGGTGAGTCCGCCGCGGATTCAACCCGGGTTGCACATTGGGGTCTGATGGTTAGGTTAACAGGGTGAAACCGAGAAGGGGTCGTTGGTGAAATACACCGGTCTTCTATGTGCCATAATCTGTCTGGTCACGTCCTGCCAAACGGTCGTGATCCAGCCGCGGCCGCGTGCGACGCGGCAGTCGACCCGGCCGTTTCGCGGTTTCGCCGTTGATCCGGTATTCGGTTCGCGCATCTTTATCTATGAGGTCGGCCGACATCACGACGAAACTGTTATTCTCGTGCATGGGCTCGATAACCGCGCGTCCGGCGTCTGGGAAAATCAGGTCGCCGCACTGGCCGAGGAATACCATGTCATTGTGCTGGATCTGCCGGGATTCGGCCGGTCGGACAAGGGCAATGAGCTGTATTCGCCGACGAATTACGCGCACGTCTTGAAAGCCTTGGTCGACCGGCGGGTGGAGGGGGAGTTCGCCCTGGTGGGCCATGGCCTGGGCGGTTTGATCGCCTTGCGCTACGCCGCTCTCTACCCGCGTGACCTCGATCGACTGGTCTTGATCGATGTGATGGGGGTCCTGCACCGAAAGGCGCTGGCACGCTATATTGCCGGCACGCAGGCAACCGGTACGTTCCCGAGTGCAGTCGCCGTGCCGGACCCGGAGGACAAGGCCCGGGCGGCGCTGGCGACCCGGGCCCGCCGGGAGGAGGCCTTCGGCGGCGAACCCAGGCGCATCGCCGCGGCGGCGCTGTTGCGGGAAGACATCGGTCCGGCGTTGCCGTCAATCAAGGCGCCGGCCCTGATTCTCTGGGGCGCCGAAGATGCCGTTGCCCCCAAACGCGTGGCCAAGTTGTTGAGCGCCCACTTGCCGAATGCGCGGTTCAAAGTCATGCCGCGGGTCGGGCACGTCCCGATGCTGGAGGCCCCTGAGCCCTTCAACAAGCTGTTGTTCGACTACCTTGGCGAAATGGTGCCGGCGCCGCCGTTTGCGGTGTCCACGGAAGGGCCGGCGACGAAGATGCTGGAATGCAGCAACCGCGAAGACGTGACTTTTTCCGGCGATTACCGCAGCATTGTCATTACCGATTCCAAGAACATCCGGTTGCTGAACGTGACGGCCGAATCGATTACCTTGACGCGGTCTTCGGTGATTCTGGAAAACAGCCGCATCGTCGGCAAAGGCACGGCGCTGAAGACGAGCAGTTCCGTGGCTGAAATCACGGGTGTGGATCTGTTTGGCAAGACGGCGATCGATTCGTCTGCCAGTGTCCTTGATCTGGCCGGCGTCCGTTTGCGCGGCAGTGTTACGGCGATCTACACCGACACCCGTTCGGAATTGCTCTTCTCCGCCAGCCGCGCCGACAGCCCGGCGCTCACGGGGCGCCTCCATGGGCCCTACAAGCCGCCCCCGGCGGAGTAGCTGCCCCCTTTCGTACTCCCTTGCGCTTGCTCTGCCCTCCGCTCCGGGCCAGGAATGGACCAATGTCCCGCTGCCACACAAGCAGATGGCGCTTGGCGGCGACATCAGTCAAAGGTGAGGGTGCAGACCTTGATCGTGTCACCCGGCTTCTTCTCCGTGCGGATCGGGTAGATCTTACGGCGTTCGTTCTTCATCCCGGCATACTGGATGACTTCCACTTCGGCCGCGACCAGGAGCGTGTCGCCCCAGCCCGTCGGGAGGTCCTTTTTCTCCACTTCGAGGCTTACCGTGATCGAACCTCCCGCTGCCTTGAGCAGCATGCCTTCCGGGCCGCGAAGGTCCGTTGCCAGTTCCTTCAGCGTTGACACAGTTTTGCCTTCGATTCGGGGAGTAAGTGCCGTGGTCGTCCAACGCACATGGACCATGACGTCCGCGGTGAACGGTTCGGTGTAGAGCGCGGGCAAGCGGGATTTGTCCAGGTGCTGGCTGAATTCATGCGTGAGCGTCTGCAACGCGATCAACGCTCGGGTGGAATCGTACTCTTTCGCTGCCTGCAGGTGCAGTTCGGTGGCTTCCTGCAGCAGGAGTTTCGCGCGGGCGTCGTCCCCGCGGTGGATGGCGGTACGCGCCAACGTGATCAGGGCGCCGGCGAGGTCGTGCTCAGCGGGTTCGTTCTGACGCAGAGCGTTTCGGAAAGCTAGGACTGCTAGCTCCGGCTGACCATACAACATCAGCCGCCGGCCGGTGGAAACCGCCGGGTCGAATTGCCCGCCCTGCAGGCCGATGAGATTCATGACAATCTGCGTTGCTCGTCTATTGTCGCCCGCGGCAAAGAAGTAATCGGCGCAGTTCACAAAGAACAGCGGGTCGTCGGCGTGCGCTCGCGCCTGCAGCAGGTAGTACGCATACTGCTGGGACTCTGCGGTCTCACGCAGGCGGTCGAGGTACGTCGTCCGCCGCTGGCCGAAGTCTGCCCCGCAGCAGGGGATAACTTCGGGTGTCGGTTCGACGCCGTACGCTCTCACGCGGCGGCGGCGACTGACTCGTTGCTCAGACTTGGTGACGACGGGTTCTTCGGGTTCCGGTGGCGTTGGCGCGACCTCCAGGACCGACGGATCAATCTCGATGACCAAGCCGTCACTGTTGTCACCCTTGATCTCGATGATTGTGTCGTCACTGTCGTCAGCATGGTCTCTGAGGCTTTCGATCGAGAAAGTCGGCAGATATCGGTAGTAGACCTGCAATGACGTCATTGCTCTGCAAGTGGTGATGAGCCTGTCGGTCAGCGGTGCATCTTCCTTGAGGCTCCAGTAACCCAGCGGATGGATGGTCCGCATCAGTACACCTTCATTCAGACTACGCCACTGACGGTATTGCGGGCGCCACTCGCGCCGGTTCTGCATGAGAAACAGGTTCACATGGATGTCAGCCCAGACGCCGAGTTGGGCCGGGGCCAATCCGGACCATCGCTTCCCGTCCTTCGAGACGCGCTCGATGTTTGGCAGTTCCCGCTTGATTACACCACTCAGTGCCGCTTTTGCGGTCTTGCTCTGGCCGGCACCCAGGATGCAGAGGGCGTACACCGTGCCGGCGGTCATCGACCGGTCGGCTTGCGGTCGGCCGTCGCGGCTGAATCCCGCTTGGGCCGGGATGTAGGCGGTCTTTTCCAGAAAGCTACGCAGTTGGGTGAGGCCCGGCTCCAATCCCCCCTCGGCACAGCCGGCCAAATAGGCGGCCTTCAGGGCGCTGGCTTGATGCACGGTCGACCGCAAATCCCATCTGGCGCGACCCTGTACGCGTCTGGCGTAGGACTTGTGAAAGGCGCCGTTCGGCAGTTGCCGTGACAGGATCATGGCGACGCCGCGGTCCATCGGTTTCCGGAGGAAGGGGATCCTGGTCATGGCGTAACTCTCAGCGATCGTTTCCGTCGCCAGGGCGTGGGCGACGGCGCCTCGCGGGCCCTTCGCCGTCTTCACCGCGGCGGACGAGTTCATATAGTTCCCCAGCCACTTCATCGCTTTCTGGACCATAGTGCCGTACTTTTCCGACAGCGGAGTTTCGCCCTGTTGCAGGAAGGCCTTCAGGACCATGGCGGTCGCTTCCACCCGTCGTCCCTTGCTACCCCAGGAGCCGTCTTCGTTCTGTACAGTGAGGAACCAGTCGAAGCAGTTCTGCAGTGGGCCGCCGGCCAGGACCTCCTCATCTCCCTGCAGCAGGCGCGCGGCATTCACCAATCGTGCCCACTGGTCTGCCTGCCCCTTGCCTGCGGACCATTCGTGCTCGACCACCACCTTCCGGTATGCCGCCAGCAGTTCAGGTTCAGACTTTGGCGGGACAATGCCGAACTCGATGTATTGCGCCACCGATTCCAGGACGATGAACGATGTCCAGGGGGTGGCGATATTGAATTCGCGGCCGAGCGCGAGGATCTCCTGTTTTGTGGCGCCGCTGGCCAGTAGCTGGTCCTTTCGGTGTAACGCCCACACGTTGCGCAGCAGTTGTCCGCGCGGGGCCGAACGTACATTGATCTCACGACGCACCGATCGGATCGGCGTCCCGTTGCGTTGGGCACAAAGGGTGACCTTCGTCGCCGAACGGCAGCGGCCGATGACGTGGAACGTGGCCCCGCCATTGCGATCCGTTTGCAGAATGTCGACGGTGCGCGGACCGACCGACAGGACCACCGGCGGGGAGATGATTCCCTTGACCGCCTGGGCGACGGATTCTTCCTTCAGGTTCACCTCGTTTCCGCCGCTGCGCCTGGTGAACTCACGCAGTCGCTTCGGTGCCTGCCGTTGCGTCACCGCGTAGACCGGACGGTCCATGACTTCGGGCCATTGACCGAACTGCCGTGCGCCGTCGGTGAAGAACAGCGCAACGCCGCGATGGATCCGCGACGGGAAAGCCCCCCGAAAGACGGCGCCGTCATACTCGGTCGTCTTCAAAAAGCGCAACGCCGCTTCACAACGGCCCTGGGCAATTTCATAGACTCGGGATGAAGACAGTTTGTGTCGGATGATGCGTACCGCGACCGTTGTCCGGTCCGGCAGCAGGCTGAAGAGGGCGCGCAACAGCTCGAACTCGGTCTCGTGGTCGACCCTGTCACGTGAACGACTTGCGTCCCAGACAATCGTCAGGCATTCCGGCAGGACCGTACTGGACGCGTCAACGCGCGGTTTGTAGTCGGCGATGAAATAGACGTAGCCGTCATCGGCACGCTGGGCATAGACGTTGCTGTCGGAGGGCTTGACCCGGATCACCAGGTCCTCCTTCAGATACCAGTTCTTCTTCTGCGAAGTCGCAACGAGTTCGGCGTTGGTCGGCACGAAGTCGAGACCGTAGGAGCCGCCGCAAACGATTGCCGGCTGTGCCGCGGCCCGGGTCCGCACCGAAAGTGTGAACGCTTGCACTCGCAGTCCGAAGGCCAGCGGCAGCTCATACTGGTGGTTCGAAAGCTTTTGGACGTAGGTAACCTTGATGGTGCGCGAGCCCTGTGCGGGCATCGGGAAGACGCGGGTCCGGAAGGTGTTGTCCTCCACTTCCAGAAGGCCCGGGTCGATCATCCGCCGGACAATGGTATCGAAGGTGCGCCGGCCCTTGTCGCGTTCGACGACCACGCCTTCACGGAGTTTTGGCCCGATGTTGAGGGCGTAGCCGGTAACTACGGCATCCGGCGGCAGAGGGAAGCGGAAGTCGCCGGTCAAGCGTTCCTTGTGCGGGTTGTGGAAGACCAGCTTGATCCTGGTCTCGGCGGCCGGGCCGTGGATGCGGACGGACACATCGATGTGCTGCAGGATCAATTTGCGGCCGGGCTTGCCCTCCGCGGTCATCACCGGTTTGGGCGCGGCTGCTGCAGCAAAGGCAACCGTACTGAGGAGCACGAGTAACTGCAGTTTCATCTTTGCCCTCCTGCCTGCTGCTCGAGTTCCTCCGCTTCGGCTTCGAGAGCGGTTGCCTCGTCGAGTTTCTCCTCCGCCAGTCGGTAGAGGCAAAACGGCACGCGGGCATGGGCATCGTGGACTGCTTGCTGCACGAGTTTGTCTCGGTCGTCGTACTTTCCGCCGCCGTGCCACGCCAGCAGTTCTTCCCAGTGGGCCAGGGCGTCTCTCTGTTTGCCCTGGTCTTCTGCGATCCGGGCGATCAGCCCTTTGGCTTTCAGTTTTGTGCCGGCCGGCGCGGTCTCCAGTCGACAGAATTCCGTGAAGTGTTTGATGGCTTGCTCGTGCTGCGCTGCGATGTAGTAGATCCAGCCCAGCCGGTAGTGTGAGGGCGCGGCGTATTTCGAAGTGCCGTACTTCTCGACCACCACAAGGTAGGCCGGGGCCGCATCCAGGTAGGCCTGCTGCATTGCTTTGGCGGCATCGGCGCCGCTCGTGGCTCCGTCCGTCCGGCCGTATTTCCAACCATCCGCGGCCCGCCACATCTCGTTCGCCAGGCAATACGCGGCATACGGTGCGCTGGCGTGATCGGGAGCCACCGCCAGCAACCGTTCGAACAGCCGCCTGGCGCTGTCGCCGTAGAGCGCGGCCTGGTCCTGCTGGTCGCGGCCGGCAGCCAATGTGATCAGAGCTGTCTTGCTGAGCATGTCCGCCGTCCGTTTCTCAAGGGGCACCAGGTCCGCCATGAAGTCGACAACCGCATGCGCTTCCAGGAAACGCTCCTGTTTGTACATGCAGGCTGTCGCATAGAACAGCGCGTCTGCAGCCATCGTCCGCGTCTCGGCCCGCCGGGCTGCAGCCGTTAAATACGGGAAGGCGGCTTCGTGGTCTTCGGCGCTGTAGTACTGCATGCCGATGTTGTACAGTTTCTCCCCGGAATCCTGCGGTTTGGTGATGCGCACGTCGAAGTCGCGCTGCAGAATGGCGGCCGTCCGGTCATAGCCGGCGACCGCAGCGGTCAGGCAGGTGCTTGTGTAGTAGTCGTTCTGGATGCTGTGATAGAGCCGCAACGCCCGCGACAGCAGTTCGGCGCGGGCCTGCCGTTGATCGGCCTGATGGCGCAGCTTCTCCGCGTCGGCAACATGGATACCAGCCAGATACAGCCGGAAGGGGGCCATCGGTGAATGTGTGCGGATATCCTGCCCCCGGCGGCGCATCTCTGTTTCCAGTTGCTTGACCATCTCGGTCACGGGTGTCAGGAGGTCCCTGGCTTTCTGCGGCTCCCCAAGGAGGAGCTGTGCATGCGCCGCTTCGATATAGCCCAACGTGCCAAGGAAGTCCTGCCGCCAGAGCAGGGCGCTGTCCGTCAGGATCTTCAGCGCCGCTGCCGCGGGCTTGCGGTACTCGGTTGCCGGCTTGCCGGCAACTTTCAGGGCGTCGGCACGGCTCAGCCGGATTCGCCCCCGCCAGTAGTCCTGCGCCCGCCGGCTGTCGAACAGCAGTGTGACGGCCGGGTCCGGAACGTCTTCACCCGCTCGCACGCCGGCACCAAGCAACGCTTGCGCTGACTTCCGGACAAGCGCCGGCTCGACTTCGCGGGACTGGGAGACAAGGCCCCAGTGCTGCTTCAGCAGCTCGAACTTTGCTTTCGGGTCGCTGGTCAGTCGCGACAGCTCCCACAGCGCCTCCGCGTAGCGCGGGCTGTTTTCGGGAATGGCGGCAAGCGCCTGCCGCCGTTTGGCGGCATTCGGCTGCATCAAGGCGTCCAGGTACCGCAGGTCATCCTGCCGCCCCGCAAACTGTTGTTTCATCATCCGCAGCTGCAGTTTCTGAAACTGCGGCATGCCGCGCTGCCGCAGTTCCTTGAGCAGCGTCACCTCCACGTCGAAGGAGTCTCTGGCGAATGCCGTCGCGCCCCCCAGAAGCACAATTCCGAGGATCAACCCGCTTCTCATGATCCGTCTCCCTTGGCGAATTCAATTATAAAGACTTTATAATTAATATAAGAAGTACGTCAAGGGATTGCAAGGGGATTCCGGCAAGAGGGATGACCTGTGAAAAAGGCAATCGGGATCACACTCCTGGCTACGATGACGTGCATTTGCTGGAGGAGCCACCGATAGCAGAGCTGACTGCTGAGCCCAGCGAAACGTCGATGGAAGTCGTCGACCCATTGAACGTACTGCCGCCAACAGGATCTTTGCGTCGCAGTTCGGTCCAACTGCGACTACGTTCTGGAGCGGTCCACTCCAGGCTTCTGGATAAGTTCGGCGTACGTTTTCCAGCCAGGGACGGCGGCCAGGCGCCGGTCCGGCAAGGCGCCGTCGAACAAGCGATGCGAGCATCGTGTCCCGCCTTGGCGGGATACATTTCGTGCTTGCCCCGCTTTGCGGGGGCAACGCCGCCGGCCGGATGCTTGGACCCGCTCTCCGAGTTGCCCGTTTTCGGGCTCGGGGGGGCGTTGGCGAAATGGTCATGTGCTGCAGCACACGCCC
>CAYLNH010000128.1:0-19017 GCA_964384625.1 uncultured Lentisphaerales bacterium | reverse complement strand
AGAAGGTCGACCTGGACAGTGTGAAGTTCACGCTGCAGCTCAATCCCAAGACCAAAAAGGTCTTCAACTGCGTGCTGACCAAACACGAGGGGAAACGACGCGAACAACGCTGACGCGCGTCGTTGGTCAGTGGTCAGGGGTGTCATTGCTCATTGGTCATTGTGTCATTAAGTCGTCGGGCGTCACGGAGTCACGAAGTCATGAAGTCATGCCTCTGATTCCGAACACGTCGGAGCCGGCAAGGGTGCCGGCGATCCCAGACCTCCATTCCGTTGCATCCTTCCATGATCTCCTCTCCTTGATCTGACCGCGCGGCGGGGTAGATTCATGGTTCTGAAACTCGGAACCCTTGTATCTACTGGTGTTATGAAAAGACTGCTTGTTTCTCTTGCCGCGCTTCTATTGATCCCGATGCTGGCGGCGCAGGAACCCGCGCCGGCCGGCGAACCGGCCCCCGCTGGACTGCCGAAGATTGCCACCAACAGCCCGAAGGCCACGCTGACGACCTTCCTCGACGCCATGAACGACTACCGCAACGGCGTCAAGACCGATGACGACCGGCTGAAAGAGCGGCTCTATGATGCGGTCTACTGTCTCAATCTGTCGGCCTTTCCGGAAGACCGCCGGGCGTTCTACGGCGAACGTGCCGCATCACATCTGAAAGAGGTGATCGACCGCACGGCCCTGGTTGAGCAAATCGAGTTCCCCGGTGCGCCCGGCAAACGCTGGCGCCTGAAGGACTCACTGATCACGCTGATCCGCATCGACAGCGGCGAACGCCAGGGTGAATACCTGTTCTCATCTGAAACCGTAAAACGCGCCAAATCGCTCTACGACCAGGTGCGCCACCTGCCGTATCTCGAGGGGTCCGGCCAGGGCGCCCTGCTCAACTGGAAAACCAGACGCAAACGGCCGGATGAGGTGTTCATCAAAAAAGACAACGCCCGCTACACGATGAAAACCTTCATGACCGCCATGGAGGATTACCGCAAGGGGGCTGCCGCTGACGACGACAAACTGAAGGCCCGCATCAACGCCGCCATCAGTTGCCTGAATCTCGAGGACGTGCCGGTGGTGCTGCGTGAGGAAAAGGGCCGGGAAACCGCCATCCTGCTCAAGGAGATCATTGACCGCATCATCGTCATCGACTACGAGAAAATCCCGGTTCGTGATGCCAACGGTGATCCAATTATCCGCTTCCGGCTGAAGAACAGCAACGAGCGAATCGTCATCACCCGCATCGAAGAAGGCGACCGCCGCGGCGAATATCTGTTCACCAAGCAGACTGTCGCCGGCGCCCGGTCGTTCTACAAATCGATCGAAGACCGGCCGTATCAGGAAGGCAGCGGCGGCGGCGCGCACTACCAGCCGGACCTCGTCGAAAGCCTGTTCCCGGACTGGCTCAGCGGGGAGTTCCTGTTCTTCAGCATACGGCAATGGGTCGGCCTGTTCGTCGCAATCCTCATCGGATTCGTCATCAAGACCATCGTCCAGCACGTGGTCGATCTGCTCAAGAAGCTGACTAAGCGCTCGAAGACCGAATGGGACGACAAGATCATCGAAGCCGCCGACCGTCCCATCGGCCTGATCGGCGCCGGCGTGTTCTGGTACTTCGCAGTGCTCGCGCTGCGCTTCGAGGGGACGCCGCTGGCCGTCTTGAAGATCACCACGCAGATCATCATCAGCATCGCCTTCATCTGGGCGCTCTACCGGCTGGTGGACGTGATTACCGCCTATATGAACCAGTGGGCGGCCAAGACTGAGACCACTCTGGACGACCATCTGGTGCCGCTGGTCAAGCGCGCGCTGCGCACCTTCATCGTCTTGTTCGGCGTCCTCATCACCGTCCAGAACCTCGGATTCAACGTCATGAGCCTGTTGGCCGGCCTCGGCCTCGGCGGCCTGGCCTTCGCCCTGGCGGCCCAGGATACCTGCGCCAATTTCTTCGGCTCGGTCATGATCCTCACCGACCGTCCCTTTCAGATCGGCGACTATGTCGAGGTTGACGGCACCAGCGGCACCGTGGAACGCATCGGCTTCCGCTCCACCCGCATTCGCACCTTCTACGACTCACTGATCACCATCCCCAACTCGACCCTGGCCAACGCCAATATCGACAACAAAGGCGTGCGCAAGTTCCGCCGACAGATCATGACCCTCGGACTGACCTACGACACGCCGCCGGAAAAGATGGAAGCCTTTGTCGAGGGCGTGAAGAACATTATCAAAGCCAACCCGACCACGCGCAAGGACTACTTCCACGTGGTCTTCAAAGACTACGGCGACTTCAGCCTCAACGTCTGGCTGTATTACTTTATCAACACCGACAACTACAGCGAAGAAATGGTCGAACGCCACAAGATCAACCTCGAGATCTTCCGGTTCGCCGCCGATCTCGGCGTTGAGTTTGCGTTCCCCACGCAGACGCTGCATATGGAGACCTTCCCCGAAAAGGAACCGACCCGCACCGTCGGCGCTTTCACAGAAGAAGATATCCGTGCGTCCGCCGCCAGCTTCGGGAAGGACGGCAAGAACGCCAAACCGGACGGCTTCGGCATCTTCGTGCCGCCCTACCAGGATCCGGAACTGTCCGGCAACTAGCATCGTGTTTCGACACGTCAATGCCGCCGGCCGGATGCTTGGACCCGCTCTCCGAGTTGCCCGTTTTCGGGCTCGGGGAGCGTTGGTGAAAATGGGTATGTGCTTCAGCACAGGCCACTCTCGCCGCCTGCCGCGAACCTCGAAGCCCAGGCAATCCGTGGCGGAAAGACTTCCGCCTCGACCATCTAGCAGCAACCGACCACGTCGTCCTGCCACATGAGGCGGCAGGTGGGCAAGAAGTTTTCGCACCGGGTGCAGCTACAGCCCGAATAAACGGGCAATGATCCCCTTCTTCTTCCGGCGTTTCTTGCGCTTGTGCGATACCTGCGCCACCATCTTCGCGTAGTTCTCGAGCATCTCGTCCTCGTCGTGAAAACGCAGATCGTCAAGGACCTCCTTGGACGCCTCGAGGTAGAGCTCGTAGCTCTCCATAAAATCAAACCGGGCGTTGCCGATCTCGAAGTGCTGGCCCGTTTTCAGCTTGATGGTCTTGTCGATATACCGTTTCCCATCCCGCTTGACGCCGTTGGAGCTGCCCAGATCCGTCACGTAAAGCTTGCTGCCCTTCAGCTCAATGCGACAATGTTTGCGGGACGCACTGGCATTGACCAGGCGTACGTCACACTCCTCATCCCGCCCCATCACAAAAGAATCGCCGTCTTTCAGCTCGCGGTGCCAGCCTTTGTCGTCGCCGCGCGTCACTGCCAGCCAGGGCATGTCCATCTCCTCCATTTGGTTTCGGGCTCGGGCCTGCACCAGAGCACGGACCCGCATTTCACAACGCACCACAGGCGCGTAAGTAACTATACGGGATAACCGTCTCGTTGTCAAGCAATTCCCCCGGCTGGCCGCGGTCCCCCGGCCCGGAAATATTTGATCGGGAGTTGGTTGACGCCGGCCGAAAAACCGCATTCCCGTCGTCGCGACCATGTGCAGACGGTCACTCGGGCTGCGGCCGGCGGCCCGGGCCGGCTCAGACGGCCCCCGCGGCAACCGCCGGCGATCAGTCGCCGTAGTGGATGTTCATGTACTGGTTAAAGGCGTAGTTGACGACGTTGACGCCGAGTTTATAGGACTGCTCGGCGACATAGGGGGAGACGCCGTTGTGCCCTGTCTGCCAGGCGTCGTTCAGGTCCCCCTGATGATAGAAAACGACCCAGCGGCCGTTGTGCTTGAGGCCCAGCGCACGATCGCCGGAATGATGCCACAACGGCGGAGCGCCGCTCGGAAACTGATACGGCCGCTGGAAGATGACGTCGTCGTTGGCGATATCGACCCAACCCTTGTCCGGGAACACGCGGCGCATCAGTCCCCGAAAGCTCGCGTTGAAGTTACCGCCGCCGTTGTCGGCGAAGATCATGCCGCCTTCTTCCAGACAATACCACCGCAGCGTCTTGACGTCGGCGTTGCTGACCCGGATGCCGCGCTTGCCGGTAATGAAGACAAAGGGCGGCGCCTGGTGCTTCTTGAAGCGCCGCAGTTTGTGGATCGGGATGGCTTCGGTCTCGGACGCGATCTTGAAACCGGTCAGCTTCTGGAACTCGATCAGGAAGTTATAGTCGGCGCCCTTGCCCATATTCTGATCCCAGTCGCCGCCGGCGTACTTGAGTCGGAGAAAGCGGACTTTGGCGTTCTTCATGCCGCTGGGCCAGCCGCCCTTGCCCTTGCCGCCCTTGCCGATGCCGGACAGCCGGGTTGCGACGTAGGTATCCATCGTTTCCTCGTCCAACTCCTGCGATCGTTTGTCATCCAGCTCCGGGATCTCATAGATGATCGGGCTGTTCAGATTGATGACAAGCTGTTTCTTCTTCTTGCGTTTGACCCGTTTGACTTTAATCCGGCGAACAATCTGTTCGCCCTGCCCCCGGGGCACCGCATACGCATCCAGCAAGCATCCGCGCGCAATGATCAACGGTCCGGCAAACACAACAAAATGCAGGAATGCCGCCCAGTAGAAGGAGGTCCTGAATCGCGGGTCCCGGCCATGCGACTGCAGGTCGGCATACAGTTTGTCGGTACTATAGCCGCTTGCCGGCCGACCGCCGTAGAAGACGCGCACCCGGGTCAGCATCAGATAGAACAACGCCAGCGTCGCCACCAGCATGATCGGCAGCCAGACGACGACCCCCCGCAGCCAAAGCTCATTGCGGTCGGCCTCGCTGAAGCCGTCCACCCTGGCGACCATCAGAACACTGGGCACACGAACGACGAAGTACAGCACCAGCGCCCAGAAGGCGAAGAACGACGAGGCCCCGATCTTCATGAGATAGTGTACCGCACGCAACCGGAGAAAAGCCAGAAGGGATAACAGACCGTAGAACGCGCCGAAGACGCCGAGCAGGATCGCGAACTGCCGGAACACCGCTGTGATTCCGGCCTGCTCAAATGCCGCCAGATGCGCGGCCCGCAGACTGAACGCCCGGGCCACGCATTCCTGCCCGTACAGCGCGGTATACAGACTGACCGCCGCCATCACCGCGAAGAGCGCCGCGAAGTGACAGGACCAGGGAAACTTGCTCAGCGTCCATCCCATCGCCCGCAAGACCCAGACCGCCGCCGTGCCGAGGACAATGTGGATAATCCGGCAAAACCGGCAGAACGCCGGCACGGCGAGTTCGCTGATTTTCCTGTTCCGGCGGCGGGGCATCAGCTATTCCAGGTCGTCAACATCATCAAAACTGGTGGCCGAATGCGCCGGCCGGTCTTCGCTGGTTTCGGTCACGGCGCGTTCGATCGGCGTATCGCCCTTAACCTCATCCTTCGTCGCGGCGGTGTTGCCGGCGGCATCAGCCTCGGCATCCGGCTTCACCGCCGATCCGCTGTCGGTCTTCTCTGCGGCGGCTTTTTCGCGCGCGGCCGTCTCGGCCGCTTCGATTTTCTCTTTTTCCTTCTCGGCGGCGATAACCTCACGCGGCTTAAAGGTGCGGTACCTGGCACAAAGCACGATGAACGGGACCGACAGCACGCCGATAATCAACACGTGAGCCAACAACGAGTAAATCACCTTCGTCAGCAGCGGCGTATCGGCGATCCCGCGCATCAGTGTTTCCGGGTGTATCTCTTTATCGATCAGCATGGCAGTTCCTCCTGCTGTGGTTATTGACCTTTCTTCAGATCGCCGACCAGGGCGATCTCGACTTCTGCCTTGCTCAGGGCCATAATCACGGCGCTGTAGGTCTCGTGCGGCAGGTCGCGATCCACCTTGAGCATGGCAACCCGCCGCTCCTGCGGCAGGTCCTGGGCCTCGGCCCGGACCGCGCCTTCCAGCGCCTTGATATCAATCGGTTCCCCCTGGAACCAGGCATTGCCTTCTTCATCGAGGACTACCGAGAGCCGAATGCTCTTGTCCAGTTTTTCGATGTCCGGCGCTTTGGCCGGGTTATATCGAATGCCCTTCTCCTTGGCGAAATTCGCCACCAGCACAAAGAAGATGATCAGCAGAAACGCGATGTCGCCCATGGAAGCCACCGGGACCATGGGCATTTTGCGTTTGGGCTTACGGAGTTTCATCAGAGTTTCTTCTTCGCTTCGCTGTCGTCTTCTTCGATCAGGACCAGCACGCCCCCGGCTTTGCTGATCGCCGTCACCACCTCGAAATACCGCTGGTACGGAACATCTTTGGAGCAATTTAAAGTAACCAGCCGCTCCTTCTCCTTGCGCTTCGGGAAGCGTTCGTCCTTGAGCAGTTCGCGCATCTGCGCCAGCGTCACCTGATTGGCTTTCTCGCCGTAGAAGATATTGTCCGGGTCCACCGTGATGGTGAGTTGTTTCTGCTCTTTCTTCGACTTGCTCGGCTCGGCGTTCGGCACATTCAGTTTATCGCCGAATACACGCAGGAACGCAGTCGTGACGATGAAGAAAATGATCAGCAGGAACGCGATATCCGAGAACGAGCTGACGTCGATCTCGGTGGTTTCACGGTCGCTGCTGCGCGGGATCTTCATGCGTCCAGGTCCTTGCCGTCAAGGAGGTCCTCGCCACCCAGATTCAAGGTGACGTATTCGACCAGATCGCTGGCCTTCTCTTCGATATCGAGCCGGAACAAGTCGACCTTCTTCGAGAAGATGTGGTAGAACACGACCGCCGGGATGGCGATGATCAGGCCGGCCGCCGTCGTGATCAGCGCTTCCGAGATGCCGCCGGCAACAGCGCCGCTCGACACACCGGCCTCCTGCATCCCGGCGAACGACCGGATCATGCCGGTCACGGTCCCGGTCATCCCCAACAGCGGCGACACGCTGGCGATCAGCAGCAACAGGTAAATCCGTTTCTCCAGGCCTTCAATCACGTGCGGGGCATACTCGCCCATGGTCTTGTCCAGGTACTCCTCGATCTCTTTGCGGTCGTTGCCCTGATCACGCAGCATCTGGAACTTGTAGAGCCCGACAAGCAGGACCGAAGCCACCGGCCCTTTGGCCTGTTGACAGATCGCCACGGCGCCCTCGGTGTCGTCCTCCTGCAATCGCTCCGACATGGTGGAGAACAGAGCGTCCGTATCGATCTCCGCCGCAACGCGGAAGGCGCGCAAGCGGTCGATGATCACCGCAACCGCCAGCACGGAAAGAAAGAACAGCGGCACCATGATCCAGCCGCCCTTCAACAGGTATTCAAGCATCGTTTACCCTTTCCTATTTGCCTTGGATTCTCAAAACACCCCTGCCCCCGAACCGCCGCCGTCAATCCACTTTCTTCGCAATGCTGTCGCGGATCTTCCGGGCCTTCGGCGCCAGTCTGGACTGCGGGTGCTCCGTCAGCAACTGGTCCACCTTGGCCAACGCCGTCCGGTAATCCTTGAGCCGGTATGCCGCGATCGTCCACTTCAACAGCATCTTGTCCAGGAAACTCGCGTCCGGGTAATCCTGGAAAACCCGCTCCATCAACTCGATCGCCCGGGTGTAATCGCGGTTGTTGATGTAGAAGTTGACGATCTTCTCCAACGCCTCGCCGGCAAACGGCGAGTCCGGATACGACTCGGCGCACTTCTTGTAGGCCAGCATGGCGCGACTGAGATCCGGGCGCTGATGCCGCATCGCGCGTTTCTCGTAGACCTGCGCAATGCGAAACGCGGCTTCCGGCTTGAGATTCGATTTCTTCAGACGGATGACGGAGTTGAAAATCGACACCGCCTCGTTCACGTGACGGGGGTCGTCGGATTCCATCTTGGCCAGGCCGATCTTCAGCAGCGCCTTGTCCACCAGCGTCGAGTCCGGAAAGAGCTGCGTCAACGACCGGCAGACACGAATTGCTTCGGACAGCCGGTCCTTGGCCAGCAGGAGGTCCCATTTGATGCTGAAGGCCTCTTCGACGATAGCCCGGTCCATGCTCGACCGCAGGCTCATCCGGATCACGTCCTCAACGCGGTCCAATCCTTCATCCGCTTTCTCGTAGGCATTGTCGTTGAGGCCGACATCCTTGAAGATCTGCGCCAGTTTCAGGAAAATCTTGGCCTCGATCAACTGCTTCTTCGCCTTCAGATCGGGAGAGTTGACTTCGCGATGGATAATCTTCACATCCTTGATCGCGCCGATCAGCAGTTTCGCTTCGTAGGTCACGCGGCGCGGGCTGTCGCCCTTGATATGGAAGTTGTCGAAGTACTCGAGAACAATGTCGTCATCCTGCATGGCGGCGAGTTCATCGTCGCCCTGATTGATGCGGCTGTTGTCGGTAACGACCACCGGCATGGCTTTGCCGGTGAAGATGCCCGAGTGCGGCGCCGTCTCGGTCAACTGCACCGTCACGGTGTCGCGCAGACGGATCTCTTCATCGTCTTCGTCGTCCAGATCAATCCCCTCTTGTTCCAGGCTGCGTTCCTTTTTGACGACATAGCGGGTCATGACCTTACAGGTGATCGTATCGCGTTCATTCGTTTTGTCCCGATCGAGGTCTTTGATACGGACGAAGCAGTCGTTGTCGCCGAAGACGCCTTTGGTGTATTCGCGGAAGGCGCCGTCGGTAAACCCGATCGATGCGGTCGAAACCATTTTCGCGGTCGATATCAGTTGCTGATTGCGCTCGCCGGATTCCGTGTTCTGGTCGGTGTACGCGACCTTGACAACATCCCCGCCGATAATCTGGAGTTTGCCGTCGCCGGATTTGGCTTCACCCGGCAGCGTCGGAATCGATCCCAGATAATACTCACCACTGCGCCCGAGCGCTTCCAACACCACGTTTTCCCGGTCGCCGCTCTCGGTTGTCAACGTCACCGAGAGCTTCTCGTTGGACGACTTGAGGACCACGAGGTCTTTGTCGTAGATCTTGACGTAGAACCGCTGGCCGGCTTCAGCATAGACGTTGCCGCGAACATTCGTCGGCACACTGGCGCCGACCATTTCGAGGGCCTCGACCGACTTGGACCAGCGCCCGAGCTTGAAGTGGCACAGGCCGATGTAATAGAACGCCTCGTTGGCGTATACCGTCCAGGGGTACTCATTGGTCACCTTGCGCAACGACATGAACGCCTTGTCGAAACTGCTCATGTGATAATGGCAGATGCCGGTTTCATAGATGCCTTCAGCCAGCATCTCCTCGTCTTCAATACCTTTGATCTGGCTGAACTGCTTGATCGCCATTTCGAAGTTGCGCTTCTTCTTGTAGTGCTGGCCCAGAGCCATATACGCCTTGAACCGGATCTTGGATTTCGGGAACATCTGCGGCACGGAAGTAATCAGCTTGACACCGCGATCTTCCTGTTTCATCCGGAGCAGCTCAAGGCCTTTGTTAAGCATGTCATTGGCCTTGTAGTCTTCCTTCGACAGACCGCTGCGGCGACGGCGTTTGGGCTTGCGCGCCGCCGTCAGATCGGGCGCCGACAGAAACAGCGAGCTGCCGACCAGCACAGCCGCCGTCGCACGGTACAGCATACAACGCACTATGGTCATCTGGGATGTCCTCCGGTGTATCATCATCGTTCGTGCACCACGCCGCCGCCAGTGTCGACGTTATAGTCTTCCAACATCTGGTGGGCCTTGGATGCCGCTGATTTCTTCTTATACATTTTCAAAATTCTGCGGGCCTGAGCAATGGCTTTCTCCTTGTCGCCGGCCTGCTTGTAGTACACGGCCTTCTGCCAGGCGGCCTTCGAGCCTTCCTCGGGGAACATGTTCTCGATCTCATTCAGTGTCTTGATCGCTTCCGACAGCTTGCCCCACCGGTGATAGCACTCCTGAATATTCCACAGCGTGCCGGGCGGGCGGCCGATCTCGCGGTAGGTCTTGATCGCCTTGTCGTACTCGCGGGTGACGTCCTTGTAGACCCACGCCAACTGACCTTGCGCCCGATCCGCCCAGTACTGGTTGCCCATCTTCCGGATGTCCTTCAACTTGACGATCGCGGCCTTCCATTTGCCCTCGCCGTGACCGATGACCTCGTATTCCTTGTAGGCGGCAAACGGCGGGTCCGTGATTTTTGTGATGCAGTATCTAGCGCGATCGATGCGCTTGCTCTCGCGCAGGCGATCGATCATCCACGAAAACTTGTGGTTCCGGTCGCTCTTCTTCTTGATCGTTTTGATAAAAGCCACGGTCTCATCGACGGCGGTGTTCAGTTCCCGGGTATCGCCATAGCGGTGCGTGATGAACTGGAGCTTACGGTGATAGAACCCCCACAGATCCTGCCGCTTCTCATACCACGGCTTCTGCAGAACAAACCAGTCATAGAACGCTTTGATGTCCGCGGCCCGGACCTTGCGGTTGAACTTCGTATACTTCGACCAGCCACGGTGCCAGTCGAACCCGTGCCAGGCGACGTCGTAGCACTCCCTGGCCAGCCAATGCCGGTGCCGGGCGTCGTCGCGGCTGTCGCCGCCGGCCAGCCAACTCACGAGCTCCGCGTATTGCTGTTGGCGAACATAGTAGCCAATCACCTTGCGCCGGGCATTCCGGCTCTCGTCGGCATTCGTCTTCGAAAAGTCACGAACCACCTGTTTCCAGTAACGGACGGCACTCTTCTTCTCCTGATTCTTCCAGTAGTTGTCGGCCAGCCGCCGCACGGCGCCGGCCGCCAGGGGATGCTTCTGGTAGTCCTCGTCTTCCGCCATTTCCTTCAGCGCTTCCATGCCGTCGCGCACATCGCCGTTGTCCAGATGGGCGATTCCCAGGAAATACAATGCCGGGGCGGCATCGCTGATCTTGTCGCCGAAGAAATCCAGCACTTCGTTGTAGAGTTTGATGGCGGCGTGACGATCTTTGTTGTTGTGCAGGCTGTAGGCCCGCATGAACAGGACATAGGACAGGATTGCGGAGTCCTCGAACTGGACCTTGTGTTTCTCAAACTCACTGGCCGCGGCTTTGTAGTTCTTGTTCTTGAACAGCTTCGCCGCCTTGTCGTACTGCGCCCGCTCAAACATATTCAGCGACTTGTAACGCTTCGCGTCGAGCTGCCATTTCCAATTGCCGGCGAACACGCCCGCGACCGAGCCGATCAGGACCAACAGCCCTGCAAATGTCTTCATGCTTCTCATCATTCTCTTCAAACTATTTCAACTGATTCGCCCCTTCAGGGCTTCCCTTCTGTCTCAATTTCGATCCCCGGGGCTGTGCCCTGGGCTATGCCAATGTCGCCCCTTTCGAGCTTCGGAATCGCGGCGTGGAAGCCGCCCCTGCATTCTCGGAATCGCGGCCCCGCATTCGCAGAGCGCCTGCGGCACATGGCGCCGCTCCTACATTCGGGTTCTGCTTCCGATAACCGATTACTGATCACCGATTACCTTCCTCCTACTCCTCGTTCTCCGCGATCCGCGCAAAGACTTCCTCGGTGAGACGGCCGCGGGCGATCTTCGCCCACTTCGTCTCCGGATAGTCCCACGTCAGTTTCTTGAATGTCTGATACGCTTTGACGTTATCCTTGCTGCGGTAGTACGACTCGGCCAGCCAGTACATCGTTTCAGCCCGAACGTTGTGATCGTCGGCATACGTTTTCAGCAGCAGGTTCAAGTGCTGGACCGCGGTCCGGTAGTCTTCCTGCCGCATATTGCACTGGCCGGCGAGGAACAGCGCCTTCACCGCCAGACGATGGTTCGGGTTGCGCTGCTGGAACTTGAAGAAGATGCGGCCGGCGGTCTTGAACTTCTTGTTGCGATAGAAGTAGTTCCCCAAACGCACCGTGGCATCCGCCACCAGACTGCTGTCGGGATAGAGATAGGTCAGTTTGACGTACTCCTCGCAGGCCTGTTTGTAGTTCTTCATCTTCTCCAGACAGATGGCCTTCTTGAACTGCGAACGCGCGGCATACTCGGACTCCGGCCAGTGACTGATCACATTGGCATAGCGGCCGATGGCCTCCTGGTGCTTGCCCAGCTCCTGCGCCAGGTTGGCCAGGAGGAACTCGCCTTGCGCCGCCAGCGAGGTATTGGGATAGTCGCGCAGCGCTTCTTCAAGGATGCGCTTGCCGCGATCGATCTCTTCGTCGGCCAGCTCTTTGCGCTTCAGCTTGCGGTGGTCCTTCGCCATTTCAAAGAGTGCTTCGGCCATGAGGAACCGCGTCTTCACCGCCATCTCGGGGTCTTTGAATTTCTTCGTGAAGCCGGCCAGCTCGCCGTTGGCGCCGAAGTACATCCGGCCCTTCGCAATAACCCGACGCGGCTCGGTCCCGGACAGCGGCAGGTCGTCAACGTACTCGAAGGTGACGTCGTCGCCGAAGTTCACGGAGAGTTTGTTGTCGTTCGTGTTCACCTTTGCCTGCTTGATGAACTCCGGCAGGAAACTCGTAGAGAAGACGCCGGAGTGCCCGATCGTCTCCGACAACTCCAGAATGACGGCATCGCCGGAGGCCGACCTGGCGGCGACCTTGACCTTGTCGCGGCCGTCCGTGCTGTCGTGATCCGGATCGGTCAGGCGCAGGTAGAAGCGTTCGCCCATATGCACCGCCGGCTTCTGAAACGTGTAGCTCTGGTCGAGGATCTCCAGGCGGCCGTCGGACAACAGCCGGACGCGGGTCGTGCAGGTCTTGCCGGATTTGATGTCCTTGACGATCAAACGGACCACATCCGAACCGGACACCAGCAGCGTCGGCACCCGGTATCGATAGTCGTCGTGTTCGGTTCGGGCCTCTCGCCGGCTTTGATCCACGAATTCCTTTTCACCGGCGACGACGAGGTCGTCGACGGCATCGCCGTGAGAACCGATCTGCAGTCGGATGACGCCGCTGAAGACGCCTTCGGCCAGCAGTTGCTCGTCGTTGCGGCGATGATGGTTTCGCAGTTTCACGGTGTATCCCTTATCACGGGCGACGCGGTCCAGCGGCCGGATGTGCATGGGCACATCCAGTTTTTCCGGCTTGCGATTTTGTTCCGCCGCCAGCTTGATCTCCGCCTCCGACATCGCCGTAACGTTCATCACACTGCCCTGATGCAGGGCCATCTGCGGATAGGAGACCTGGAACAGCAACGGCGCGTTGACGCTGACGGGAATCGGGGCGTCCTTGTCGCCGGTCTTCGTCGCCGGATTGAAGTTGTAGTCCGGATGGGTGGCAACCACTTCCTGCCGGAAGATCTCGATCTTCTGGTCCTTGCGGCCGAGACGACGCAGACGCTCGATCTTGGCCTTGGCCGCGGCGCTGGTATCCGGAACCAGCGACACCTTGGTGCCGAACACCGTGGTCTGCGGCTCTCCGAGGCCGGCTTCGAAAAGCGTATAACGGCGCACCACAGGGATCCCCGGACGCGTATTCTCCCGGTCCAGATAGCTGACCGTGATGCGGTCGCCGGGCTGCACTCTGATCGTGTTGCCGCCGGTCCGGTCGCCGAACTTCAGGACCGCCAGGAACGTGCCGCTGTGCGCTTCAAACTCGCGATGGTTGACATTGCTCTCGAGCGCTTTGAGTTTCAGTTCCTCGTTCTTCGAGGTGCGCACGGTGACCTCGACGGTGTCGCGTTCATCGGTCAGATCGGCGTCGGACTCCGTCACGAAGATCATCAACTGATCCCCGGCGCGACAGCGTTTGGCCGGCTCAAACCGGACGTAGCGGCGTTCCGGGTTGCGTTCGTCCGGCACGATCTCCTCGTTGGCGAGTGCGATTTCGCCGTTGAAGAACGACGAATTCAGCCGCTGTGTCAATCGCGGCTCCCGCGTGTCCAGCCGGCGTTCGTCGACATAGGAAACCAGGATTTCATCGCCGGCGGAGATCTCAAGCGTCTGGTTCGTCGTACCCGTCGTGAAGTCGGCTTCAACGGGGATCAACGCCTTCCGGTTCTTGTCGGTCACCCGCAATTCCTTGACGCTGATCGCGTTGCTGGTGAACTCCTCGAAGACCCACTTCAGGCGGCGCAGGCGCAACGGTTGCTTCATGGTCGCTTTGAAACCGTTCGGCGTTTTCGCAATGGTTGCCCGCGAACTCAGCGCCTCGGCCAACGCCGGGCTCTGGTCCGGGTCGAACCAGGCCGCCGGCAGCGGCTCAAAGGTATCTTCATCCGTGCGGTAGCCGACAACGACTTTCGACCCCTTCCAGTGATCGCGAATGAGAAGCTCGAAGCGATGGACGCCGGCGATCAGCGGCAGCCGCCGCGTCTGCGCCATGGACGCGCGATTGTGCAGACGGCCGCCGAGAACGTGCTCCCCGTCGATGTAGAGATACGCATGCTGCCAGCCGTGCGGCGAGTGCCGATGCAGGAACTTCAACTCCAGCGTTCGGTTCTCCGGCAGGTGGAAGACGCCTTTCATGCGGCAGGTCAGCCAGCCGTCGCGCCCCTTGTAAGAGGTGTCGTCGCGGTCGAACTCCGTTTTGGTCTGGTGATAGGTCTTCAGGCCGCGGACCCGGATGTACTTGCGAATCTGCGACGCCCGATGGCCGCGCTGGTCCGGCGCCACGGTCACTTTCAAGCCGCCCTGGTCACGGCCTTCTTCTTCAGGATAGAAGGCCAGGCGCTCGAAGTCATCATCCAGCATGCCGTACAATGCGATGCGCTTGATCGGCGCGACTTCGGGGACCACGACTTCGGCGGCAGCCATCTCGTGCGAGCTCATGGTGTCGACTTCGACCCATTTCGGCGCCTTGCCGTCGGCCAGGCTGCTCCAGACGCCGGTCTGGGTGGAGTTGATCATCCAACTCGGTTTCTTCCCCTCCTGGGTGTCGGACGCGCTGGCGCGCGGCGCCGGAATGCCGGTGGTCACCTTGCCGCGGAAGATGCCGGAGTGCGGCTCGGTTTCCACCACTTCAAAGTTTTTCAGGACGTCGCCCGAGGACGTGCTCAAGTCGACGTTGACGGTGTCCGGCTCCGTGGTCAGATCACGATCGAAGTCGACAACCTGGATGTAGATCGGGCTGCCCGGCCGGACCGTGCGGCCGCTGCGGCCGCGGAAGCGGGCACTGCCCACCTCGCCGCGAGCCCGGCGCAGGCGTTCTTCCAGTTCACGCTTCTCGGCCTCCTCCTTCGAGAGGATCTCGCCGGCACTGGCCATCAGCTCGCCGTTGGCTTTCACCTGCAGTTCCTTCGGCGGATAGGTGATGTCGTTCGCCTTCTGAAAGTCGGGGTCGATAATATAGCTGACGGTATCGCCGCCGCGGACCTCCAACTGCAGGTTGTCCTGTTTCACCACGCCGAGAGCCGTCGGGATCTTGCCGGTGAACAGTGTGCGGTCGCCGGAGCTCGGCAGCAGTTTCACCGTCTCCCTGTCCTTACCGCCGCTGGTCGTCACCACGACAGGAATGGCCGCGCCGCCGCGGGCGACCGACAGGTTCTTATCCTGCAGCTTCAGAGTCAACACGCGGCCGGGGATGGCAATGGTCTTGAGCCGGGCATCGCCGATCTGCAGTTCGGGATAGTCATCGGTAATTTTCGTCTTCACCTGCAGTTCGCCTTCCAGCAGACGGGCGTTGACGTGGTCGTGCCGACGTTTGAAGACCTCGGCCAGACTGTCCTTGGCCATCGCGTAATCCGCCTGATCAAACGCCATTTTGGCATAGAAATAGTACGCTTCCGCCTGGATATCGATGTTGCTGGAATTCGCCAGGCTCTGGAGGAAGCTCTCGGCCGTCTGGTAGTCGCGCGTCTGGATCAGCAGCGAGATCAGATGAAACTTGGCTTCGCCGCCGGCGATCGTATTGGCGTACCGCCGGTTGGCCCGCAGCGATTCATACTCCGTGCGCGCGGCGCGGAAGTTCTCGAGGTCGCGGTAGATGTCGCCTTTGGTCAGAGACACGCGCGCGGCAATCTCCGGGTCGAGATCGGCTTCGCGCACGAGAATCAGGAAGGCGAAGTTAAGCGCGTCCTTAAGCATCTTCTGCTTGCGCATCTGATCCAGGGCCCAGGCCACGTACGTCGGATCCAGCGCATCCCAGTATTTCGGCAGCAACTTGATCTGCTTGGCCGTGTGCTCCCAGGCCTGACCCTCATTGCCGATGCTGTAGGCATGCGACGCCAGGTGCAGCAGATACGCCGGATTCTTCTCGTCGACGGGAATCAGCCCCGGGATCTGCTGGGCGGCCTTGGATTTGATCAGCGTCAGTTTGCTCAGGTACTCCTTCGGCACCTCGTGCTTCCGCATAATGCTGCTGACATAGACGAACAACAGCTCGTGGGCCTTCGCCGTTTCCAGCCGCGCGACGTTCGGGGCGATGCGCCGGCGATAGATATCGTGCCAGCGTTCATGGCGGTAGCAGCCGGCGTGATAGGCCAGCAGCGTCGCCGCCCGGTCCCAGTCTTCGGCAGCGATCGCGTGATCGACCAACAGGTCCAGCGGGCCGTAGATATGGCGCCAATGCCCTTCCCACCGACTGCCGGCCAACAGCATGTCCACCTGCATCTCGATAAAGGCGCGGGCGGCTTTCTTCTCGGGACCATCCTCCCAGTGCTGGACAACGTGGCGTAAGGAATCCATCACGTTGTTCGAGATCCACATGCCGCGACGGCGATCCGGCGACATCTTCGCATACAGCGGCTGCAGCCGCTTCAGGATGGTGTGATACTGGTGCCGGTCCTGCAACTGATTGTCCGGCTCGCGCGGCATCCCGACATGGTGCACCAGACGCTGAATCGCCTCCGCCTGTTCCCAGGCGCTGCGGCTGCTGATCACCTCAAAGTAGCGCTGCAGAAACGCGTCGGCCTCCTGCCGATGGCGCGACCGCATCAGCTGGCCGTAGGCCGCCACCTCGTAGTACGGGTTGAAATGCCCGCTCTTCTTTTCGCCTTCCAGATAGGTCTCAAACAACTGCCGCGATAAGGCCGCCGGAACCTTGCTCCGGTCGCCGGCCCAATGCTGCAGATTGTGCAGCATGTCCCGCGCCCGATCCGACCGGCCGACATCATAGCCGAACTGCTTCGCCACCCGGCCGAGCTCGGCAAAATATGCTTTGCGGTCATGGTCCATGTGGCCGCGCTGGTTGTACACGTGATAGATCGCCGTCGGCCCGCCCATCTGTTTGTAGACCGCGGTCAACGGCGACGTCATCTCGCCGCGGTCATTGCCGACTTCAACCCACCGCCACCACGTGTCGCCCTTGAACTCGTGCCCCTGCTTGACCAGCGCGACGAAGGGCGGCAATGCCTTCTGCCGCAAAATCGCCTGCTGCCCGTGCTCGCGGCCGCGACGAATCAGCATCTCCCAACCGCGCCCGCCCGTCAGCCGCGGGGCGAAATTCTCAATCCAGAAGACGATGCCCCGGCGCGAATCCCACGAATGGCTGACGCCGTAGCGCTCGAACACGTCGTACGCCAGGAGTTCCGTGGCGTCGGCAGCCTGATCGCGGTCCCCGGGGATCCTGCCTTTGTACGCCGCCAGGAACTGCGTCACGACTTCGTTCACGCGTTTGTCGAACGTGTGCCGTTGAGCCGGCATCGAGCAGAGCTTCACATGGGCGGCCATCGCCGGGTCGGTCCCCGGTTTGCCCGCCGCCAATTGGGCTTTCAGCTTCTTGAAACCGGCGTGCTTCTTGAACTCCTTTAATCCCCCCATCCATTTGACCATCTCCCGCACGCGACTGCTCGCGCCGCCGCGCGCCAGGAGGCCCTGCACAAAGGAAACACGCCAGTCCGGCGACAACAACGGACTCCGGAGAATGTTGTGGTTCACATGGTGATGGTTGAAGGAACCGGGATAGGCGCTGACGTAGTCCGTGGCAGCCTGCGTCAGCTTGTCCTTGCGCTTGAGCCGGTTGTACCAGCCCATCAACTCAACGTCGACGGTCAGCCGTTGGCTGAAGCTCTTGTCGTTGGTGTAGCGCGCGTACAACCGGTCGAAGTCGGCGCCTTTGGTCAGATCCAGCAGTTCATGAAACCGCTGATGGTTGGAAACATCCAGGTTGTCGCGGATCAGTTTGGTGCGCAACACCGGGCTGCCGTCCAGGTAATGCGCGGCAATCCGGCGCTGCACGTGATCAAAGTCCGTCCAGGCGCCGGCCGCCCGGTACTTCTTCGCCATCGCCCCGAACAGCTCCACGAGCTTCCGCCCGGATACCAGCGGCTTGTTCTTGACCGCAAACACCTGCGGCGAATCGCCGATCAGGCGAACGTAGTTGTAGGCATCCTGAACCCGGTCCGAACTCATGTACATCGTCTCCAACGCCAGATAGCGTTTGCCCGCTTCCAACCGCGCCGCTTCCGATTTGATCGCCCGCATCCGATCGAACCGGCCGAAAAAACGGTCGTCCAGCGGCGCCCCGATCAATGCCTGCGCCCTGAGCAGGTTGTCGACTCGTTCGCGGTCGCCGAAGTACTTCTCCGAGGCATTGTAGAAATGGTGATGATAATGCTGGCTGATGCCCTTCACCCCGTTGTCCAGCAGCAACAGGAACGGACGCTTGTACAGGTCTTCGCCGCTCTTGCCAAGCTCGAAATTGTCCGATGCCTGCTTCAGTCGTCGCGCCAGATATTCGTGCTTGTCACGGTCCCGAAATCGTTTTAAAAGAAAATCCGCCAGACGCAATGCCTTCTTGCCCTCAAACTGCCCGAGCAGCCGGTTCAACTGCCGAAGGCCCAGCCGCCAGGCGTCGTCCGTGGCGCCGTACAACGACACGTACCGCTCGTACTCATCCGGATACACACCCCGACGCAGAAGCTCGCGCATCGCCCGTTCCAGCTTCGGCGTCTTGTCCTGCGTCATGCGCACATACATCGCGAAGCGGGTTGCCGCCAGCCGGTCGTCGCCCGACTGCGTCGCAATCACCGCACCCTGATAGACCAGATCCCCTTCCCGATTGCCCGTCACCTGCAGCAGCTTGGTGATGCGCTTCTGCGCCGTCACAAACCGGCCGGACGCACGCGCCGCCGCCAGCGACAGCTTCAAGGCCTCCACCGCCGGCTTCGCCTTCGCCAACTCCTCCTTCAATGCCGCATCCACCTGCTCGAACTTTTGCTCGGCAAACAGCTGCCGCGCGTCATCGATCTCCGCCGCCGGTACGGTTTCACAAAACAAAAACAAAAGGACGGCCGCCGCCGTCGAAACAACTCCACGCATCATACAGCTTATTCCTTATGTAATAACCAGA
>CAYLNH010000127.1:0-19026 GCA_964384625.1 uncultured Lentisphaerales bacterium | reverse complement strand
GGAAAAGACATTGCCTGTCCCAAGATCATCTTAATTCAGCGCCATTCCGGTCTAGTGTATCGTCCCGGAAATCCGGGAGCATAAGTGATTCCGCGCCTCTTCGCGCTCTGCTTCGTCAGTCGCGAACCACGATATTCATATCGTTTTGCCTCAACTGCCTGGCAGAGCAGCGAAGATCCAGCGGAATCACGCCTCGGATTCATGGGGCCGATACACTCGAGGCGAATGGCGTTGAATGAAGACGTGTTCGGGACGTTTGGCCGCCGCTTTTGAGTTCGGCGCGAAGCGCCTCCGTGTATGAGTACCGGCTTCAGCCGGAAGCTCGCAGGAGGCTTTAGCCGACGTTTTGCGACGGGCTGACGAAAGCGTTTAGCTCATGGTCACGTGAGGCTGAGTCGGCCCTTCAGGCCTTTGGGTTGTGGGGCGGCGTGATCCCTCCCAGGCCTGCAGCCTGGGCCCGTTGTGCTCAGCAGACCTGGCAGGCCAGGTCGTTCGGGGGCTCACTCTGGGTGCTATATCAACACCGGCCCGTTGGGGCTCAGGAACTCCCGTTTGAGGCTAAGCTCAACGCTTTCGGGTTGACAGCGCCAACAGTAGCACCGCACAACGTCGCGTCCGGGCCGGCGAAGGGCTACCGGCCACAGGCGGATCCGCCGCGGCGGAACATCCGGCGATGGTCGACGAACGCAGCAATCGCAGCTGGTTTCGACGACGCAGCAGGAAGTGATGGAATCTCCGGGTTAGAGCCGTTCAGCGATTGACCAGCACACAGCGGCCGCGCCGGCATTGCCACGCGAGCAGCATCCACGGCGTTGTGAAGGCGTCCCCGAACTTCTGATCCGGCCAGGTGTTCTTTTTTCCAAGTTGCACGAGCGTCGGCGTGCGGGCATCGGAGAAGCCGATCTCATTCCAGTTCTTCGGTGGGAAACTCCCGTCCGGCTTGCGGGCAAACAGGATTGTCTGGCGATGGGTCGTCCAGAACGTCTTCTGAGCGGCATCGCTCATCACCGAGATCCCCAGTGCCGCCTGCGCCAGGTTCATTGCCCAGGACCCGTGACCGGCCGGGACATGGTCCACGTGGTTCAGGATGAACTGCTGCGTCCGCAGGATCTCCTTCTTGCCGGCCTTCCCGGAAGTCGCCAGGGCCCAGATCACGCCGCCGGCCCGGGCCGGGCTGAGCACCGTCTTGTTGGCGTAGCAGAAATACGAGGCGCCGCCGGAAGGCCGCAGGCACTCTTTGAGGGCCTTGTCGGCGTTGGCCAGGACCTCCTTGTTGACGGCGATGCCGCGCTGTCGGGCGGCGCGCAAGGCGGCCGTCGCCCAGAGCGTGGCGGCGCTGAACGGGCCGTAGCCGTTGCTTTTGAGGCTGTGATGCCAGCCTCTGGCGCCGTTGCGGCCTTGGCCCAGGCGGGTCGCCAACGCCGCCAGGAGGTCCTTATGGGCTTGGGCCGGTTCGATGCGGTCGAGTTCGGCGAGATAGAGCATGACGAAGCTCAGCACCCAGGTTTCATGGGAGCGGATCGCCGTTGGCGCCAGGACCTCCTTGTGCGTGATGTAGGCGTGCAGCTTGCCCAGGACCTGCTTGTGTTTTCCGGCGTGCAGGGAAGTCTTTTCGCCGAGCAGCACCAGGCCGAAGACGGCGGCGGCCGAAGCGACGAGGGACGGCTTGTCGGCGAACTCCGGCGGCACCGGTATCGGCGTTGCCTCGGGCGCCGCGGCGATACGTTTGCTGAAGGCGTCGACCGACAGTTGGAACAACCGCTCATCGCGGTCGCCGGCGGTGGCCGTGCCGGTAACGACCAACAAGATGAAAGCGATCCGGCGCATTACATCCCGTCTTCCGTTTTGAATTGCCAGGTGATCGGTTCCCGGGAGTCGTTGAAGTGAAACGCAACGTGATAAGTCGTACGCCGTTGAAGCTGGCTGTTCGGGACGAACACGGCCAGGCCGAAATTGGTCGGGTTGTACTTTGGGTTCACCGGGTTCTGCGGGCAGGAGATCGTGCCGGCAACCGGGTCGCCGCGCTTGCCGCGCCGGCCGGCCGGCCGCAGCTCCACCTTGGCCAATGCCCGGTCGGCCAGTTTCTTCGGGACGAGCAGCAGCACCGGGAAGCCGCAGCCCTTGCCGTTCGCCCGTCGGTCGCCGGGAATCGGATTCGGGATCTCACCGCGAAAGGCGAAGTTGATCGGTACATCGACCTGTCCGTCACTCGGGCTGCAGATGATCGCATTCGCGTCCACGTTACGGCGCTTGTAGGGATAGAGCATACAGATGTTGTTGCCGGCGGCGACGCCGAAGGCGGTGACGCGCGGGTCGGTGATCGGGAAGCCGTGCCAGACCGTCCGGTAGAATTCCTTGAGCGCAGCGGCGAAGCTGCCCTTTTCGGGGTAGATGCAGGATCGGCCGGCCGCCAGTCGGCCGGCCCGGGTAAAGCCCCGGCGTTGCGGGTATTCGAAGTGCACCTGCACGCCTTTCTGGTCGGGGTTCTGCGCCAGGTAGGCAAGGTGCAGGCGGCAGGCTTTGCTGGCATCCGCATCGATCCTTGCCAACGGCCGGCCGGCCGCCGCCCGTAAACGGGTGATGACGGCGGCCAACCGCAGGAGTGATGTGGGCACGTCCAGCTCCTCCTCCGTCAGTTCCAGGCGCCAGCCGCGGCGGTGCGCGCTGAAAGAGAGGTGGAATTGCCCGGCCGCCAGCAGCAGGAAGTCATCCAGCCGGATGACAAAGCGGCCCCGCTCGAGGATGCAGCCGTCGTCGCCGTTGGTTTCGAGTTTGCCGTCCCCGTCGAGGTCGAGGAAGGTAACGTCGGTGCCGGCGATCCGGGCCCGGTATCCGGCAGCGGGGATGGCGCCGTTGACGCCGAAACCCGGGCGTAGTTCATCGGCGTCGATCCGGGTTGGCCGCAGTCGCACGGTCGCGGCATTGTTGCCACGGCAAACGCCGGCGAGTATCAGCGCGCTCAGGATCAGGCTGACTCGGTTCACGTCTCTCCTCTGCGGTTGTCATCCCCGGAAATGGGACGTTCGGCAGGCCTGTTTCTTAGAGCTGATGGGAGATATCGCGGGTGCTGTGGTAGGCCTGCTGCTGCAGTCCGGCAAGGCGGCGATAGAGCCTGGTGTTGGCGGGCGCCGGGTCGAAACGCGTCGGTTCGGCGCCCGGCTTGCCGCCGCCGACCCCGACGGCCTGCCGCGCCAGCAGCGCGGCGCCAAGCGCGGCGGCTTCAAGTGATGCCGGCCGCCGGACCGGCAGCGCCGTCACGTCCGCCAGGATGCTGCACCAGGTGTTGCTGCGGGCCCCGCCGCCGCCGACCACCAGTTGTTTGATCGACAGCCGTTTGCTGCGGACCAGTGCCCGCAGCACCGTGCTGATCTCCAGGGCGACGCCCTCCATGATGGCCCGCTGGAAATGCGCTGCGGTGTGGTGATCGCTCCAGCCGAGAGTCACGCCGCGGGCGTCCGGGTCGTTATGCGGCGTGCGGACCCCGCGCCAATGCGGCAGAACGAGTAAGCCGTCGCAGCCGGCGGGGACCGCGGCGCACTTCGCTTCGAAATCGGCGTAGCGTGTTGCCGTTGCCCGGCCGGGAAGGAAGTCCTCCTGAAACCACGCCACTGTGGCGCTGCCGCATTGCACCACCGATTCAAGCAGATACTGATCTGGTGCGCAGGCGATCAGAGTCCGCGCGAACTCGCTGCGGAGCGGTTTGGCACAGGGGAGCGCCAGACAGGCGCTGGTGCCCAGCGTCAGGGTGGCGTTGTCCGGTTGACCGCCGCCGGCGCCGAAAGCGAAACAATGGCCGTCGCCGCCGCCGGCCACAACGGGCAGGCCGGCGGCCAGGCCCAGGGCCCTGGCCGCGGCCGGCTGCAAAGCGCCCAAGACGGTGCCGGCCGGCACCAGTTCCGGCATCTGCGCCGGCGTCAAGCCGGCCGCTCTGAGATGCGGCTCATACCAGGTGCGGCGGCGCAAGTCGATCAAGCCGGTGGTGTCCGCGCCCGCATACGTTGTCGTCAGTTTGCCGGTAAGCCGGCTGGACAGATAGGCCATGACATCGGCGAACACGGCGGTGCGGGCGAGGATGTCCGGGCAGTGGCGCTGCAGCCAGACGGCCTTGCAGACGGCCGAGGTGATGTCGAACTGTTTGCCGGTGGCTTTCTGGTAGTCTTCGGGTTTGAGCCGCTGCTGCAGCCGGGGAAGGGCGGCGGCGCCGCGGGCGTCATACCAGAGGATAGCGGGCGCCACCGGTTTGTGTGCGGCGTCGAGCAGCACGAACGTCTCGCGCTGAACGCTGATGCCGATGGCGGCGATGCGTTCGGCGTTGACGTCCCGGAGGCATTGGCGGACGGCCTTGCGGGTGCTGCGCCACCAGTCTTCGGCGTCCTGCTCGCCGAATCCCGGCCGGGGCGCGGCGGTTTTGACCGCCGCCTGGCCGGTTGCCGCGGGTTGATTGTCCGCGGACCAGACCACGGCTTTCGTCGAGCTGGTACCGAGGTCCAGCCCCAGAATGAAATTGTTCGCCGCCATGCCATACCCGTAGCTCATCGCCGCCGGCTGTGCAAGGCGCCGGAGATGACCGGCGCAATGCCTCTGTGACGGGCGGTGCACTTGAGATAGGAGATGGGAGATGCGAGATGCTGTACCTGGCCATCAGCGGCTGTTTGCTGAAGCACCACTACGTCGATCGTGTCGACCTGGGGCATCGTTGGTGTCGTTCCCCGGCGGCGTCAGCCGATGCCGCGGGCCGTGGTGTCGTGCAGGGCGGCGGCGATGGCCTTGAGTTCCTCGTCGGTGTAGGTCTCGCGTTCGAGGAGGGATTCATCGATTAATTCGACGGGGTGAAACTGCTGCAGATGCCAGAGGCCGACTCCGAGTTCATCCAGTTCCTCGCGCATGCGGCGCAGATCCAGTTCGGAGAGGAGGAAGCGGTGAACTGTGGTGCGCACATCGAGATCGATCTTGTTCTCGACGGCGTAGCTCAGCACATCGCGGACGCGGTAGGCGAGGTCATTGACGCGGCAGACGGCGATTTCGTTATAGCGGCTGATGGGCGCTTTGTAATCGACGCCGAGTGAATCCAGGATGCCCCGGCGGTGACAGTCGATGACGGTTTGCGGGTGGGAGCCGTTGGTATCGAGCCGAACCAGATAGCCCATCTCCTTGACCTTCGCCATGAATTCCGGGAGGTCCTTGTGGATGGTGGGTTCGCCGCCGCTGATGACGACGCCGTCGAGTTTGCCCCGGCGGCTTTCGAGGAACTCGAACATGGCCTCGGTGGTGATGAGCGGCTGGGTTTCGGGGTAGAGCACAAGGTAAGGGTTCTGGCAGTACCCGCAACGGAAGTTACAGCCGCCGCAGAAGACGACGCAGGCCAGGTGGCCGGGGTAGTCGAGCAGTGAGAACTTGGTCAGTCCGCGAATATCCATGCTGAAAAAACATCTTCCCGCGGCCGGCGCCGACCGCGGGAAGTCTGTGGAATCGAATGATGCGCGTTATTTGCCTTTGACAGCGAATTCCCGGCGATCCTTGAACTCCTCCTTCTTCCCCTTGTTCCAGTTCTTCACCGGGCGATGGTAGCCAACAACGCGACTGTAGACTTCGGTTTTCATTCCACACTTTGCCATGGGGCGCCTCCTCTTTCGGTTCGGTCGAATTTCTCGTTTCGTATGATGAATGCAACGTCCGGGTACGGTTACGCGTTAACCTCCTCCGGTTCGTTGTGAACCGGCTCCTGTACCTCGTGCGGACAGGTGTGATGTTCTCCCGCAATGTAACCGTGTTCGGGACAGATGCTGAAGGTCGGCGTGATGGTGAAGTACGGCAGGCGGTAATTGTGCGCCAGGCGTTTCACCAGTTCGGCAACCTGTTTCGGATCGGAAATGCGTTCGGTCAGGAAACCGTGCAGGACGGTGCCGCCGGTGTAGCGCGACTGCAGCTCGTCCTGAATGTCAAAGGCTTCGAAGATGTCGTCGGTGAAACCGACGGGCAACTGACTGGAATTCGTGTAGTAGGGATCGGACTCGCCGGCGGTGATGATCCCCGGAAAACGTTTTTTGTCGAGCCGCGCCAGCCGGTAGCTGGTGCCCTCGGCGGGGGTGGCTTCCAGGTTGTACATGTGGCCGGTTTCTTCCTGGAACTGGCTCATCTTTTCGCGCATATGGTCGAGCACCTTGATGGCGAAATCACGGCCGTCCTGATCCGCAATCGCGGCGCCGGCGAAATTCAGACAGCACTCATTCATGCCGACCAGGCCGATGGTGCCGAAGTGCTGCTCCAGGTTGCCCAGGTAGATCTTGGTATAGGGCAGCAGGCCGTGTTCAATGTTGCGCTCGACGACCTTGCGCTTGGTCTCCAGGGACTCCTTGGCCAGGCCCATGAGGTAATCCAGGCGGCCGAAGAACTCTTCCTCGGTCTTCGTCGTGTAAGCCAGGCGCGGCAGGTTGATCGTGACTACGCCGACCGACCCGGTCTGCTCGCCGGAGCCGAACAGGCCGCCGGTCTTGCTGCGCAGCTCGCGCACGTCCATCTGCAGGCGGCAGCACATGCTGCGGACATCGCCCGGACTCAGTGTGCTGTTGACGAAGTTCTGGAAATAGGGCAGGCCGTACTTGCCGGTGACCTCGAACAGCAACTGGGCATTGGGCGTATCCCAGTCGAAGTCGCGCGTGATGTTGTAGGTCGGGATCGGGAAGGTGAAGATCCGGCCGTCACGGTCGCCTTCCATCATGACTTCGAGGAAGGCTTTGTTGATGATGTCCATCTCTTCCTTGTAGTCGCCGTAGGTGCTGCCGGCAATGCGCTTGCCGCCGATGATGACTTCCTCGTCGCGCAGGTCTTCGGGCACGACCCAGTCGAGCGTCAGGTTGGTGAACGGCGTCTGGCCCCAGCGGCTGGCGATGTTGAGGCCGAAGATAAACTGCTGAATGCACTGCTTGGTCTGTCGGTAGTTGAGACCGTCGTGGCGGACGAACGGCGCCAGGAAGGTGTCGAACGAGCTGAACGCCTGTGCGCCGGCCCATTCGGTCTGCAGCGTGCACATGAAATTGACGATCTGGCCCAGAGCGGTGTCGAGGTGCTTGGCCGGCGCCGCGCTGGCGCGGCCGGCACAGCCCTTGAAGCCTTCATGCAGCAGCATGCGCAGGCTCCAGCCGGCGCAGTACCCGACGATCCCGCAGGACAGGTCGTGGATGTGGAAGTCGCCGGTGTGGTGCGCTTCGGCAATCTCGTCGGTGTAGACATTGGCCAGGGTGTAGTTGGCGATGACGGCGCCGCTGACGTGGTTGAGCAGGCTCGGATAGGAGAATCCCGCATTCGAGTTCTCGTTGACGCGCCAGTCGTGCTGGTCGACATAGCCGCTGACCAGCTCCTGGATGTCCATCATCACCCGTTTGCTCTCACGCATCTTGGCGTGCTGCGCCCGGTAAAGGATGTAGGCCTTGGCGGTTTTGGTCAGGCCGCGCTTGATAAAGGCCTGTTCAACCAGGTCCTGAATCAGCTCGATGTCGGGAACGCCTTCTTCGACCTCGCACTCGGCCAGGTTCTCCATGACATCCCGGCAAACGGTCTCAGCCAGCTTGCGGTTATCAAATCCGGTGGCCCTCAGGGCCTTGGCAGCGGCAATGGTAATCCGCTCGGGATCAAAGTCGACCACACGGCCGCTGCGTTTCCGTATTTTGGCATACGGGGACTGCATCAAAAACTACCTCCTCTTCCTGCGTGAGAGCTGTGGCCCCTCCCTCGGGTACCACCACAATATTTTGTGCTTATAGCTGTCTTCAGCTTCTGCGAACCACAATATGTTGTGTTTCGCGCTGTCTAGAATCCAATCTATTCAACAGGCATTCCATTTCAAGACAGCCGCGATTAGAAAACATAAAAAAACGAATCGGCGACCTCAAAAGCACGCACTGAAATCATCTTACAACACAGGAAATTCTTTGCATGATTTTGACAAAGGCTTCGTACGAAAGCAATCCGGACCCCGGATCGGCGGCCGAAACCGCCGGGTTTCGGACGGTTTTCGCGGGCTTGAGATGCGCCGCCGAAATGCTATAGTCTGAGCCGTTTTCCGACGGTGCTGAACCACGTGGAAACGCCCTTCTGGGGCCGTGTTTTTGCACTTGTCGGCACGGCGTAAAAAGGCCGCAGAACCGCCGCTCAAACGCCGCCGTTTGGCGGCGAAATCACCCGTTTCGCGGAGAATTACCGCATGACATCGTCGGCACGCCAGCCGTTTCACGTTCTGACCAAACCCATCGGGCCGGTCTGCAACCTGCGCTGCGAATACTGCTTCTACCTCGACAAGGCGGAACTCTTCCCGCCGCAGGGCGCCCACGCCTTCCGCATGTCCGACGAGGTCCTGGAGGAATACACCCGGCAGTACATCGAAGCGCAGCATCCGGATGCCGGCGAAATCAACTTCGCCTGGCAGGGGGGCGAGCCGACCATGCTCGGCATTGAGTTCTTCCGTAAAGCCGTGGCACTGCAGAAGAAATACGCCCGGCCCGGTATGCACATCTCCAACGCGCTGCAGACCAATACGACGCTGATCAATGATGAATGGGCCGCGTTCCTCAAGGAAAACAACTTCCTCGTCGGCGTCAGCATCGACGGTCCGGAGGATCTGCACAACCGCTACCGCAAGGACCGTCACGGCAAAGGCAGCTTTGACAAGGTGATGCAGGGCATCGAAGCCCTGCGGCGGCATGGGACGGAGTTCAACACCTTGACCGTGGTGCAGCGCAGCAACTCGGAACACCCGCAGCGCGTCTACCGCTTCCTCCGGGAGATCGGCTCCGAGTTTATGCAGTTTATCCCGATCGTGGAAGTGCAGGGACCGAACCGCGTGTCGGAACGGTCGGTCCGCCCGAAAACCTGGGGCCACTTCCTCAACGGCGCCCTGGATGAATGGCGCCAACAGGACATCGGCCGGATCTACGTCCAGCATTTCGAACTGATGATCGGCCTGATGATGGGGCTGCCGGCATCGCTCTGCGTGCACGGCAGGACCTGCGGCCGCAGCGTCGCCATCGAACACAACGGCAACCTCTACAGCTGCGACCACTTCGTCTTCCCCGAGAACTTCCTCGGCAACGTGATGGAAACCGATCTGACCACGATGATCGACGGCCCGAAGCAGACGAAATTCGGCAATGACAAGTTCGACGCGCTGCCGGGAACCTGCAAGCGCTGCGAGTTCCTCGGGTTCTGCCACGGCGGCTGTCCGTCCCACCGGAATATGACTTCGCCCGACGGCGAGCCGGGATGGAACTACCTGTGTGAGGGCTACAAGTTGTTCTTTACCTATTCGGCGAAATACTTTCGGGCGATGGCCGAATGTATACGGCGGCAGAGACCGGCGTCCGAGTACCGCCGCCTGCTGGTTGACGGACGCGCGGCAGGCGGCGCCGTCGGCCGCAACGATCCCTGCCCCTGCGGCAGTGGTAGGAAGTACAAAAAATGCTGCGGCCGCTGACCCGGACCTCAGGCCGCCTCGCTGAGGCACGGCTGAGACGCATGATCCAAACGTTCCGAGAAAGTCAGAAAAATGATGGAACTCTTTGATTTTGAAGGGCTCTAAGGTATAATAGAGGATGAGCTCGGGGCAGAGGTCATCCCTGTTCACCGGTAAGAAGAAACGAACTGCCAATTCTGGAGGGGCCAGATGAAGTGCCTGCCGTACCTTTTTCTACTCAGCTTGCTGCTCAGCTCCGGGGGCCGGGCCGGCTTGCTCATAACCAAGGATAAGAAGATCTATGTCGGCTCGGTCAAGCGCGCCGACAAGGAGATCCTGGTCAAAGTCAAATACGGCCGGATGCGGTTCAAGCTGGACCGCGTCAAGTG
The DNA here is from genome assembly GCA_964384625.1 of uncultured Lentisphaerales bacterium. Classification (GTDB taxonomy): domain Bacteria; phylum Verrucomicrobiota; class Lentisphaeria; order JABSQK01; family JABSQK01; genus CAYLNH01. Next base: position 9,192 of record CAYLNH010000127.1, on the reverse strand, counting down.
GTATACGGACGACGCGGAGATCAACACCTGCTACCACGCCGGCAAGCTGGCCATGGACCAGAAAAACGAACTGGTAGCCATGTTCCTCTTCGCCAACAGTCTCAAGCGGGAGCCGAAGCACCGGACGATGGCGAAGATGAAGTTGGACCATCTCAAGGACATCCGGCGCGGCCGCAAATTCGTCAACGACGAATCGGAACTGGTGCATCGCGTCGCGGTGCCGGAGACGCCGGACGTCGCCGACCGGCCGAACACCAGAGATAATTTCGTGGTCGATTCGACCCGGGACGAACTGGTTCGGATCCGTCGCGGCGAACTGCAGCCGACCAATCCGCCGAGCGGCTTTTCGCGGGCCGATTACTACGCCGTCTATTTCGCCGCCGGCTGGAGCGGCGCCTGCCGCACGTTCACCCCGAAGCTGGTGTCGGCCTACCACAGCCTGCGCCGGCAGTATCCCGGCCGCGTCCATTTCCTGCTCATGTCCTTCGACAAGTCGGCGGACGACATGAAGACCTTCATGGTCGAAGACAAGATCACCTGGGGCGCGGTGCAGTTGGACAAGGTCAAGGGCAACGACGTCACCCGGCGCGTCAAGCCGGGCGAGGTCCCGTTGCTGGTCATCTTCGGCGCCGACGGCCGGATCCTGGCCAAAGGCCAGGAAGACGCGGTCGGCGAACTGCGCAAGGCCTTGGCAAAATAGATCGTTTTGGCAGTTCGGACTTACCGAACACGGCCCCGACGATGCCCCTCGTCGGGGCCCTTTCTTTCTTCGGTCATGGTGTTACATTCGGGTTCACGACCGACAGGAGCACGGCGTTCAGAGCCGGAAACCCTGCAACCAAACGGCGGCACCACAGATGGCAACGCAGCGCTACGGACTCTTTGGCTGGCCGGTGAAGCACTCCGTTTCGCCGCAGATGCAGGAGGCCGGGTTTCGAGCGGCCGGCATCGACGCCAGCTATGAGTTGATCGAGGTCCATCCGGACGAGCTGAGTGAGCGCCTTGCCTGGGTCAAGGCCGAGGGCTTTCGCGGCTGGAACACCACGGTGCCGCACAAGCCCGCGATGATGGCCGCTGCCGACCAGGTGGAACCGACGGCACAGGCCGCGGGCAGCGTCAATACCGTCATCAACCGGGATGGTTTCCTGGAGGCCCATTCGACCGACGGCTACGGCCTGGCGATGTCGATCCGGGAATCCTTCGATCTGGAGATTAGCGGCGGCGCCTTCCTCTTCTGGGGCGCCGGTGGCGCCGCCCGCGCGACCAGCGTCTACTTTGCCGGCCGGGGCGCTGCCGCGATCACCATTGTCAACCGTACCCTGAGCAAAGCCGAGGATCTCGCCCGGGTTATCCGCGGCGTCGCGCCGGCCTGTCGGGTTCGCGTCTACAGCCCGGCCGCCGCCGCCGTCAAGGAGGTCCTTGGCGGCGTTGACGTCGTGGTTCAGGCAACCAGTATCGGCCTGCACGCCGACGACCCGATCGCCATTCCCGCGGACCTCCTGATCCCGGGTCTGCGGATCGTGGACATGATCTACCGGCCGACGCGACTGCTCCGGCGCGGCGCCGAAGCGGGCTGTCGGGTGGTCGACGGCAAGGGCATGCTGCTGCATCAGGGCGTGCGCAGTTTCCAACTCTGGACGGGCCTGGCCGAACCGCCGGTTGAAGCGATGCGCACGGCTCTGCACCGGGCCCTGGAGGAGAACTGATGCGCAACCTCCTTATGATTGCCCTCGGCGGTGCCGGCGGCGCCCTGCTGCGGTACGGCATCGGCCTCGGCATCAAGCATTGGACGGCGGGCAGTCACTGGGCCACGTTGACCGTCAACCTTGTCGGCTCGTTTGTCCTCGGCTTCCTCTGGGCGGCGTACAGTGCCCGGCTCCCGCGCGAAGCACAGAACCTGTTGTTTGTCGGTCTGCTGGGGGCGTTTACCACGTTCTCCACCTTCGAACTGGATCTGCATCGGTTGTGGACGGGCGGCCACGTCCGTACTGCGCTGGTCTATCTGCTGGTCAGTGTGCTGGGGGGCGTCGGCATGCTCAGTCTGGGCGCTGTTGCCGGACACGTCGGGCATGAGCGGCGCCTGCAGGCACAGGCCGGCCGGCCGCTTGAGTGATCCCGCGTCGCCGCTTTGAGTTCATCCTTTCCACAAACAGTCGTGCTTGCGTCCCGGAATGGATGACATATACTTAGGGTCGCTCTGGAATTACACTGAGACACAGACCCAACCCCAAACCGTGGAAGGTGGATTGCCATGAAGATCCCGAAACCGCTGGCGGAACTGCTCAACCAACAGATCAATCACGAACTCGAGGCGTACTACGCCTACCTCGCAATGGCCGCCTGGAGTGAGTCCGAAGACTATCCCGGCATCGCCAACTGGATGAAAAACCAGGCCCAGGAAGAGCTCTTCCATATGATGAAGATCTTCGACTTCCTCGCCGAAGCCGGAGTCACCATGGAGATGAAGCCGCTGGCCGCCCCGCAGAACAAGTTCAAGAGCGTCGAAGCCATGTTCAAGGCCGGTCTGAAGCATGAAGAAACGCAGAGTGAACGGTTCTATAAGCTGCAGGCGCTGGCGCAGAAACACAACTGCTACCACGTCCAGAACGAACTGCAGTGGTTCATTACCGAGCAGGTCGAAGAGGAAGCCAATTTCAACGGCATCCTGCGCCAGATCAACCGGCTGAAGGACCACCCGGCCGGCATGGTCTTCCTCGATAAAGAACTCGCCGAACGCCCGGCGCCGACACCGCCGGCGGCGGAATAGCTGCGGCAGCAGAATTGTCCTGTCCGGCCCGGTATCAACCGATACCGGGCCGTTTTGTTTTGTCGACAAATCTGTCATTCCCGACAGTGCTGAACCGACAGAATTGTCGCATCGACTCCCGGAATGCAAGGGGTTACGCTCAGGCCGTCGTTGGCACTGAATCTGCTCCATTCTCTGCAGAGACGCCGTCGAACCTGACAAATTTGGTGTACGACACACCACCCCGACAGTCCCGGAGCCGCCGACAAGGCTCCGGGATTTTTTTTGGCATTTGAGTCCAATGCATTTCGTCGAGTTTCGGTGCCCTGTCAGAGCCAAGGGCAACGCTCTTGCAGAACGTGGATGCCCGGGCTGATCCCTCAGGAACTGCTGATTCCGGGTCTGGTTTCTGGTCCGGGGCAGGCCCGGGGTCAGGCCGGCACTTGCTTGGCGAGGGCGGCGGGCGCGACCGCGTCGGCGGAGAACGGTTTTAATCGAAAGGTGAAGTCGAACTCGCCGCACTTGAGTTGGTGCTGCGGCAAGGTCTGCGGCCCGCAGCTGCCGGAACCGATGCCCATGTGCTCGTGGTCGAGGATGAGCTGGATGTCCGGCGTCGGCACCAGATCGCAGGTGTGTTTTGCTTCGTGCAGATTGTCGATGGTATAGCGGGACGCGCTGAAATTCAGCAGCGGGTCGCCGACGGCCAAGAGGCCCATGCCGCGCATGTTGGTCAAGGCGACCCAACGCACATCTGTGCGGTTGCCGTGTTCCTGCGGGAAGACATAGGGCGTGTAGAGGTCTTCTACCGCCGCAGTGAAGACGTCGACGCGGCCCGCCTGTTTGGTGTCGCGGTACGACTCGCCGGGGCCGCGACCGTACCACTCGACCTGGTCCAGGTTGCCGGGGACGCTGAGCAGCAGACCGACGCGCGGCAGCGTTGAGCACCACTCGCCCTGCGGCACAACGTGGGTCGTCAGCACAACATCGCCGCTGCCGTAGATGGTGTACGTGTAATTGCAGCTGAACGCCTGCGGCTGGATCGGCGGCGCGAGGCGTGCCTGCACCTGAATCTGCACGGCGCTGCCGCCGCGCGCTTTTGCCGTTACCATGTCGGTGCGGTGGGTGAGGACGTTCAGTCCTTTGCTGTGCCAATCCTTCATGACGTGTTTGTCGTTATCGGTGCAGGCCCGCCAGAGATTCAGACGCGGCCCGACTTCTATCACCGGCAGGTCTTCATGGCGCCAGGCGGCGATGCGGCCGCGGATCTTGTCGAAGACCAGCTCAAAGTCGGCGCCGGTGACGACGATGGTGTTGTCGCGATCCTGATGCGCTACCGGCGGCATAGCGGCGGTCGTAAAGGCGGCGGCTTTCGGGGTGCGAACCGGCAGCTTGAACTGGGCCCAGGCCACTTCGAACCCGGCGTCGGCCCAGTTTTCGCCGGCGCTGAGCGTGTAGGAGATGTGCAGCCAGTATTCAGTGCCGGGCCGGCCGACCGGTTTGTCATACGGAATTGTAACCGTGCCGGTGCTGCGCGCCTTGACGCGCGGCGTCGGCATGACCCCCTGCTGGAGGACCTTGCCGTCGGCCTTCACCTGCCAGGACATGGTCAGGTAATCCAGTGCCCGGTAATCGTTCCGGTTGATCAGCTTGACCCGGCCGGTCTTGAGATCGACGGCTTCGGTCTGGACGGGTTCGAGGACCTTCTTGTATTCGATCAGTCCCGGGCTCGGTGTGCGGTCGGGGAAGATCAGGCCGTTGATCAGGAACTGGGCGTCGTTCGGGAAGTCGCCGAAGTCCCCGCCGTAGGCGAAGTAGTCCTCGCCGTCGGCCGTCCACTGGCGCAGGCCCTGATCGATCCAGTCCCAGACGCAGCCGCCCTGGCAGCGGTCGTATTTGTAGAACAACTCCCAGTATTCGGTCAGGCCGCCGGGGCCGTTGCCCATGGCGTGGGCGTATTCGCACTGGATGAACGCCATCTCGGCGTCCTTGTCTTTGCCGTAGTTCTCGACTTCGTCGACGCCGGCATACATCCGGCTGACCACGTCGACCGGCAGTTCGTCGCCGGCATCTTTGTGTTTATTGCCCCAGCCGGTGGCGCCTTCATAATGGATCAGGCGCGTCGGGTCGATGGCGCGGGCGGCGGCCGCCATGGCATGGTGATTGCAGCCGAATCCGGCTTCGTTACCCAGCGACCACATGATGATCGACGGATGGTTCTTATCGCGCTCCACCATGCGGACCATGCGGTCGACATAGACCGTCTCCCACTCCGGGTCGTCGCTGATCAGGTTGATGTTGCCGATCGAACCGCAGCCGTGCGTCTCGAGGTCGGCTTCGTCGATAACGTACAGACCGTACTCATCGCAGAGATCGTAGAACCGGCAATCATTCGGGTAGTGCGACGTCCGAACCGCATTCAGATTGTGAGACTTCATCAGCAGCACATCCTGCAGCATGGCGTCGAACGACACGGCCTTGCCGGTATCCGGATGGTGATCATGGCGGTTGGCACCCTTGAATTTCACCGCGACGCCGTTGACCGTGAACGTACAGCCCCGGCGCTCGATCTTGCGGAAACCGATGCGTTGCGGCACGACCTCCAGAACCTTGCCGCCGGCAGCCGACAGGGTCACCAACAGCGTATACAGATTCGGCGTCTCGGCCGTCCATTTGGCCGGGTCCTTGATCTTGCGGGTGAGGATCGTGTCGACTTCCTTGCCGGCGCCGACGTTGATTTTGCCGCTGTCGCTTTTGGTGAACACGGTTCGCCCCAGGGCGTCGAGCAATTTGATCCCGACCTGCAGTCCTTTGGCCGTGGTCCCGCCGTCGTTGGCGATGGTGGCAGTGACTTCCAGTTCGGCGTCCTGATACCTGGCATCGAGATCGGTGACGATCTTGATGTCGCGGATCGACGTCTTCGGCGTTGCCACAACCCAGACATCGCGGAAGATGCCGCTGAGCCACCACATGTCCTGGTCTTCCAGATAGGAGCCGTCGGACCAGCGGAAGACGCGGACGGCAACCACGTTCTCACCGGGCTTCGCACAGGCGGTGATGTCAAACGCGGCCGGCACCCGACTGCCTTTGCTGAAGCCGACGAATTTGCCGTTGACCCAGCAGTAGAACGCGGAGTCGACGCCTTCAAAATGAAGCTTGAGCTGCTGCCCTTGCCAGTCGTCACAAATGTGGAAGGTGCGGCGATAGGATCCGGTCGGGTTCTCGGTCGGCACGCGCGGCGGATCACAGGGGAAGGGATAGGGGCAGTTGGTGTAATGCGGAAAGTCGTACCCCAGACACTGCCAGCTCCACGGCACGTGGATGGCGTCCCAGTCGCCGACGTCGTAGTCCGGTTGCTCGAAGCCGGCGGGCGCTTCGGCAACAGTATTGACGTGGCAGAACTTCCACTCCCCGTTCAGCAGTTGGAAGCGGCCGGAATTCCCGCGCTCCAGCGTCAACGCGGCCGTCTCATCCGGATACGGCACGAAATAGGTTTGCGGCGCCAGCCGGTTGATATGCGGCAGGTGATGGTTTTCCCAGTCGTTGCGTTTGGTCGTAGCCATGGGGCGTCCTGTGGTTCAATCGCGCTGACGCGCTGGTTATAAGTACTTGATTTGGTTGCACCAGTCCTTGAAGTTAGTCGTATTTTGTACTTGAAAAATGCAGGATTTGGTCAAAATAATATATGATTTGGTCGCATCCGGAATCTGACTGATCCGTCCGATCTGTCCGATTCCTTCAACGCGGGGAGCGCTCATGCCCACGACCGGGCTGCCAGCGAAGTACTTCCGGCAGCGGACGCACTACCGGAATCTGTCCGGCGTGCGGACGGACGATCTGATCGGTTGCGGTTTCATGCTGAAACCGGGGGTGACCTTCGACCAGCGCAATTACTACGCGCTGCACTATTCCCTGGTGTATGTGCTTCGCGGCAAGGGGGTACTGATCGATGACCGCGGCCGGGAGTACCCGCTGGCTGCCGGGGACGCCTTTCAGCGGGTGCCGGCGCGGCAGCACACGCTGAAGCTTGCCCCGGACAGCAACTGGGCCGAATGCTTCCTGGCGATCGGCACCACCCTGCAGGAGAGCCTGGTGCCGTACGGCCTGATTCTGCCGGATGTGCCGGTGCTGCATCCGGGCTTGAGCCAGACGATCGCCGGCGATTTCGACCGGTTGCTGCGGCGGCTGGCCGGTGCGCTCGAGCGCGAACTGCCGCGGGTGCTGATCGAAGCCCAGTTGCTGATCTCCGATGTCTACGCCCGCCACCACCGCGCCGCGAGCCCCGATCCGTACCGGGATTTGATCGCCGAAGCCTGCATGCGCCTGGCGGCCGAGCCGGCGGCAAGAACGCCGTTGCCCGAGGTGTGCGGCGGTCTCGGGATCTCCTATGAACGCTTCCGCAAGGTCTTCCAGCAGCAGATGAAGATGACGCCGGGTCAGTATCGCATTCGCAGCCGCATCGACGCCGCCTGTGCCATGCTGACGGAAGGCCATCTCTCGCTGCAGCAGATCGCCGCTGCCTTAGGGTATCCGTCGGTCTATGCCTTCTCGGCACAGTTCAAGTCGGCGATGGGAATCCCCCCGGGCAGTTTTCGGCGTTGACCGGTCGGCGCCGCAGGCGAAGCAGGAAAGCCGGAGTGCCGGCGAACCCGCAGTTGAACGCCGCGAATTGCGTCGCCGGCAAATCTCGACTTCGGGGTTTTCATCGGCGGTGCACAGGCTATTATACCGGGATCCTGTGGTCGTTGCGACGCACGGGTTGGGCGAAGAGAACAAACACACAGATCCAATGGAGGATGCAAATGAAAAGGAACTGTCAACTGCTGCTTACCGTTGCCCTGCTGCTTGCTGCAGGCATTGTCGCGGCCCAGGATCGACTGCTCAAGGAGATCTACGTCAAGGTCGGCGTCAACAGCACCAGAACGACGGAGAGTTCCGACGACACGTTGATCGCGGGATCGTCATTCGAGTACGATTTTGAGGAAGCGGACTCGACGGGATACGAACTGGGCGTCGGCGCCACCGTGTTCAACTTCCTGCGGACCGAGGTTTCTTACGGCCAGAACAGCAGTTCCTATGATCTGGGCTTCGGCCCCAGCGGCTACCCGGTCGTGCCGGCCGAGACGGACATTGACAGCACGTTGATTATGGTCGACTTCAATTGGGAGTTGGCCAGCCTGGGAATTACCCCGGAATGGCTGCGTCCCTATGTCGGCTTCGGGATCGGTTATGCCTGGCACGATATGGAAGATATCGATATTTCTACCAGTACCTTCGATACGGAAGGCGGGGAAAACTCCGACCTGACCTGGCGCTTCACCATCGGCGTCGGACTGAAGTTGAGTGCCAATCTGGTGATCGACGTGTCCTATAGCTGGATCGATGCCGGGGTGGCGGAATCCGGGACGGCGTTTCCTGGAGCGCCGACGCCGTTAAGCGAGCCGATTGAAGTCGAGATGACATCCGAACGCATCTCCGCCGGCTTGCGCTTCATGTTCTAGTTTGGGTCATTCATACACTTCGTCGCTGCCTGTCCGCCGTGGCGGAAGAGCCGTCGGTTTGTTCCACGGGACAACGTGGTCACGGAATAAGATTGCGGGCAATGACGGCTCGCAGCAGAAGGTATGTGAATTACTCAGACCGGCTCACACTTCCCAAAGTGTGAGCCGGTCTTCTACCAACCGACGTCGCCATCGCGGGCCCGAAGCCGACCCACACGTTAGAAAGCACGAGCCGATCGGCGGTCCACCTGTTATACCATTCCCCCAGGCCGGAGGTCGACTCACACTTTGCAAAGTGTGAGCCGGCACCGCAGCCGCCGAACATCCACAATCGACACCGCGGGTCGACTCACACGTTGGAAAGTACGAGCCGGTCGGTGGTCCACCTGTTACGCAATCTTCCCAAACCGGAGGTCGACTCACACTTTGCAAAGTGTGAGCCGGTGCCGCGGCCGCCGAATATCAGCAATCGACACCGCGGGTCGACTCACGCGGTGGAAAATACGAGTCGGTCGGTGGTCCGCCTGCCGCACCATTCCCCCAAGCCGGAGATCGACTCACACTTTGCAAAGTGTGAGCCGGTGCCGCGGCCGCCGAATATCAGCAATCGACACCGCGGGTCGACTCACACGTTGGAAAGCATTGGCTGGTCTCTTGTCCAGTCGACGTTGCCAACTCAGGCCCGAGCCGAGCTGCGCTTTGGGAAGCGTAAGCCAGTCGGCGATCCGTTTGTGACGTAATCCATCCAAGCCGGGGGTCGGCTCACACTTTGCAAAGTGTGAGTCGGTGCCCCAACCGCCGAACATCCACAATCGACACCGCGGGTCGACTCACACGTTGGAAAGTACGAGCCGGTCGGTGGTCCACCTGTTACGCAATCTTCCCAAACCGGAGGTCGACTCACACTTTGCAAAGTGTGAGCCGGTGCCGCGGCCGCCGAATATCAGC
>CAYLNH010000126.1:0-19125 GCA_964384625.1 uncultured Lentisphaerales bacterium | reverse complement strand
GATCTGTGCGGGGGGCTGCCCGTAATGGGCAGTCCCTACCGCGACAATGCTCTAAGAAGAGACCCAAAGCTCGGCTTGGGGAGTGTCTACACCCCAACCAGCACACTACAAACCCGGCCCTGGCCTCCGGAGACGGGGCGTATCCGAGTTCTTCGGTGGCCTCACCATCCTCGGCGCTCGTGCCCGGCAAGCGCATGCGCCTGCCAGACGCAGAAGATGGTCTTCCCGTCCGGCGGCAGGACAGTTCTCGGATGCCCGTTCCATTCGGTCTCGCTGCCGCGTACTACGAAAATATGCATTTCGGTCTGCTCCGAGATATCTACGATGGGCAGGTTGATGCGGCTCATCATTGCTTTATCGGTTTGCGCTTCGCCGGCCTTCATTTGCCCTTCCTCATTCGGACGGTTCAGGTCAGGAGCCCTTTCAAGCATCGCCGGCACTTGTTTGCCGGCCTTCCTCAAGCAGGTACAGAAATATCTCCGCAGCATGCCAGGTGTGCGGGCAACACATGCGGTCCTCGACCATGTTGCCCGGAAGAACACCGGCTCGTGCCAACGTGCGAAGCCGCCAGTAGTCGGCTTCGCTGCCCGCGCCCTCACGCGTCAGGGGAGGCGTCTGGAGATCGATGAATTCCGGTGGCTCCGCGTTGTAGAAATGAGCTTCCGCCCAGTTCAAATAGGGATAGAGGGCCAGCTGCTTCCCGCCAAATCGTTTCCCTTCCACATGCTGACTCCGATAGTCCATCCAGAACAGTGAACTGTAGGAATCGACAACGGCCGGGATGCGATAAGGATCGTCCATCCCAAGTGCACGAAGCCCGTACTTGAGCCACTTGGTCTGGTAGACCGGGTGCTCATTGTAATCCGTCTTACCGACAATGTAGTTGTCTCTTTCACAGGAGGGTAACGCCTTGAGAACTTCCTCCACCAGTTGGTGTGAGGGCGCGCCAAAGAGAGAAAGCATGAACAGAACCTGGCCCAGATTGTCGGCCTCCGGTTCGCCGCTGTTGTTCCGGTCCCAGACCTTGTGCAGCCCCATAACCCAAGCCTCAACAAGCCCCAGGTTTCCCGTCTTCTCCAGGCACATAAGCATCATGGCGGCGTCCCGGTACCAGGGCCGCGGATACACCCAGAGGTTCGGAACCGGACCGACGGGCATGATGTTGACCAGCAGTTCTGCATGCAGCGCCCGCAGAACCGCGGCGTGGCGGTTGCCGGCAAATCTCGGAAGGCATACGCGCCGGCCCCTGGCGAGCGTGGTACGGTCGCCTCTGGCTTCGAGATAAACACCTTCCTCGTCTTCCTCGACAATCACCTCGTTGTTATCCTTCGTGCGAAGCGTAACCCGATACTCCGAAGCGTCGATCTCTTCCCCGGCCGGATCCCATTCGCGAATGAGTTCCAACGTCGTTGCGTCGAGTAAACGGCCACCTTCACAGTAGACGAGCTTGCGGCGGGCGCCGCCCATTCCGAAAAGCAGGAATCGCTTGGAAGCTGTTGTCATTGGGGTCTCTCACTCTTTCTGGCCAACTTCCGGCCTCAGGCGCTGCCTGGATGCCCTTGTTCAAGTAAGCCGCTGACACGGCAGCGGCTTACGGCTTTCCTGCAGTCTTTCCCTCTACTGTATGTCTTCGAGCCGGCTGATGGAAGCGGGAGATCAAGAAACCAATAATGCCTCTGTGACCCGGTGCGCCCGAATCTGATGTTCCGCCACGACAGGTTCGTCTCCGGCGAAGTAATGGTCCGTCAGCTATACCTGCCGTGCAAAGATCCACCTGCCTATGCCGGGGGAGTCTCGGCCTCCCTTCAGTTCTCCCGGGCCCGGAAAGAACCGGGGGACACATCGGGACAGCATACCGACCGGTGTTCCGGCGGCATAAGGCCGGCGGCGGCAGAACAGCGGCGCGAAGACGTCCGCACTCGCCACTGACGCATTACGAAGCACCGTTTGTACGGCTTTACATTCGCTCCTTCCCGCGGCACTGTATCGGTCCTTCGCACGCGACCTTGCTGATCATTGGATCCACACTATGACGACCCGGAACCGAACGTTTGATGTGATTGTCATCGGCGGCGGCCACGCCGGCTGCGAGGCAGCGCTGGCGGCCGCCCGGATGGGGGCGTCTACACTGCTGCTGACGATCAACCTCGACCACATCGCGCAGATGTCCTGCAATCCGGCGATCGGCGGCATCGCCAAGGGCCAGGTTGTGCGCGAGGTCGACGTTCTCGGCGGCGAGATGGGGCGCAACACCGATGCTGCGCGTGTGCAGTTTCGTATGCTGAACCAAAGCAAGGGCCCGGCCGTCTGGTCGCCGCGGGCACAGTGCGACAAGGTCCTTTACCAGCGCCGCATGAAGCAAGTCCTCGAACGCCAGGAGAACCTGTGCGTCATGCAGGCCGAAGCCGTCGCACTCGAACGCGAGGGCGATCGGGTCACCGGTGTCCGCACGCAGTTCAAGGAAGTCTTCAACGCGAAGGCCGTGGTGATCTCCGCCGGGACCTCCTTGCGCGGCCTGCTGCATTACGGCCTGCAGCAGTTCCCCGGTGGGCGCGCCGGCGATCCGCCGTCGAACGCCCTGTCGCAGTGCCTTCAACAGGAGTTTGGTCTCGAGACTGCACGGCTGAAGACCGGAACGCCGCCACGGATCCTGGCGAAGTCGATCGACTTCTCGCAGTTGGAAGAACAGGAGTCGGATCCCGACGGGCACTTCACGCACTGGCCGGAGTTGCTGGACGAATTCCCCAGCATCGCGCCGCGGGATCTGCCGCAACGCTCGTGTTACCTGACGAACACGACGGCCGAGACGCGGCAACTGGTGCTCGACAATCTCGAGCGCGCCCCGATGTTCAACGGCACCATTGAAGGCACACCGACGCGCTATTGTCCGTCGTTCGAAGACAAGGTGATGCGTTTTCAGCATCACGAGTCGCACCACATCTATCTCGAGCCGGAAGGCAGTTTCACGGAGGAATACTATCTCAACGGCATCTCCACGAGCTTGCCGACGGATGTGCAGTGGCTGCTGGTGCGGTCGCTGCCGGGCTTTGCCAAGGCGGAGCTGTCGCGCTATGCCTACGCCATCGAGTATGACTTCGTCTTCCCGCATCAACTGCGCCGGAGTCTGGCGTGTGTGAAGTGGCCGAACCTGTTTCTGGCGGGCCAGGTAAACGGCACGACGGGGTACGAGGAGGCCGCCGGCCAGGGCCTGATCGCCGGCGCCAACGCCGCCTTGGTCGCGGCCGGTCAAGACGTTACCTTCAGCCTCGACCGCGACCAGGCCTATATCGGCGTCATGGTCGACGACCTGGTGACGAAGGAGATCGTCGAGCCCTATCGCCTGTTTACGAGCCGGGCGGAATACCGGTTGATGCTGCGGCAGGACAACTGCTGGCGGCGCCTGGCAAAGCCGGCGCACGAGATCGGGCTGCTGCCCAAAGAGAAATACGCCAAGCTGCTCGACGCCGGGAACAAGCTGCAGGAGGCCCTTTCCTTTCTGCGCCGGACCAAAGGCTCCGGCGGCAAGCTCTGGGACCTCCTGCGCAAAGGCACCGTGACCGTCGATGAGATCGACGAACTCAAGGATCTCCCGGACGACCTGCGCGAGCAGATCCGCATCGAGTGCCACTACGAAGGCTATATCCAGCAGGAGATCCAGCGCGCGGCGAATCTCAAGAAGCTCGACGCCTGGAAGATTCCGCCGGACTTCTCCTTCGAACTGCCGGGACTGCGCCGCGAGGCAATGCAGAAACTGGAACGCCTGCGCCCCGACACCCTGGCTCAGGCCGCCCGCCTGGACGGCGTCACGCCCGCCGAGATCGGTCTGCTTCAAGTCCATCTGAAGCGCCGGCCGCAGTAGGTTGCGGGAACGTCGAAACTCGCGGTTGCCGGTGTTCTCGCGCGTGGCCGGGACGACCGGTGGAGTTATCCCTGCGGGAAGAGCACGGCGGCGCCGAAGGTGAAGCCGCCGCCGAAGGCGGTGAGCCCGATCGGGCCGGCGACGCGTTCGCCGCCGGCGGCGAACAGACTTACCAGACTGATCGGGATGGTGTTCGAAGACGTGTTGCCGTAGTTCTCGATCTCATTGAAGACCTTCACTTTCGGCAGATGCTGGTTCTTGCGGATCGCTTCGATGATGCGGGCATTGGCCTGATGCGGGACAACGACGGAGAGGTCTTCGACTTCGAGGCCCTCCGGGGCGCAGGCCTGCCGCATCATCGCCAGCATCTGCTGCACCGCCAGACGGAACACCGGGCGCCCGTCCATCTCAACGTGGTCGCCGGTGCCGATCGCCGGCACGAACAGCACCTGGTCGTCCACCCCCAACGCCGACAACACCGGACGATGCAGTTCGGCGTTGATGTTGCCCCGGCGTTGCTCACTGCAGATCAGCGTTGCGGTGGCGGCATCGCCGAAGAGGAAATACGTCTCGGGATCGTCGGCATCCAGCAGTCTGGAGAGGGTTTCCGCGGTTACCAGCAGGATCTTCTCAGCCCGCCCGCCGGCAATGATGTCGTAGCATTGCTGCAGGGCGTAGAGGTAGCCGGAGCAGGCGGCGTTGACGTCGTGGGCCTGGATATGTTTCTTGTCGTCGCCGGTCGCCAGCGAACGCAGGACACGGCAGGCCAGCGACGGCGTCATAAAGCCGGGGGTGCCGGTACTGCAGACGATCGCGTCCAGGTCGGACAGCGTCAGGCCTTCGGCGTCCAGCAGGGCTCGGCTTGCATCGACCGCCAGACTGAGGACATCCTCGTCCTCGCCCAGCCAGAAGCGGCTGCGGATGCCGGTGCGGCGCAGGATGTCTTCGGAGGTCCAGCCCGGGCATTCGGCAATCAGTTCGTCGTTGCTGCGGGCGCGGGAACCGGTGACGGCGCAGATGGACGAGATGAACGCCGGCGACCGGGTTGCGGCCTCGCCGGCGGCCTCCACCACAACGCGCCGGGTAAGGACCGGTTTGCCGGGGTCGTCGGCGGCGATCTGACGCGCCGTTTCGCCTTCGGCGAGCTTCAGCCGGATCAACGGCGTACCGACGTCGAGGGTATCCCCGACCGCCGCCAGGAATTCCGCCACCTCGCCGGCGGCCGGCGACGCCAAGTCCATGGAGGTCTTGTCCGCCTCCACCGCGGCCAGCGGGGCTTCGGCTTCGACCACATCGCCGACGGCCACCAGGAACTCCTGGATCGTGATGTTGCGGTCCGACGGGCTCGGGCCGATGGCGTTGATGATCAGGTAGCCGCCCTCTTCCGCCACTGCCGGCTCCCAGGCGACCTCGCAATCCAGCAGTTCGGCGGCGGTGTCGACCACCGATTTGACCGAGGGCAGAATCGCCAGTTGGCTGCGGTAGTCATAGGGGATATGCGTATCGGCCCGGCCGAGGCGGGACGCTTTGACGTCCTGACCGCAGGCATCCAGAACGGTCGCAACCATGTCGCCGCCGATGCCGGCGCCTTCGTTGTCTTCGTGAACGACCAGGACGCGCTTGGTCTTGTTCGCCGAGGCAATCACCGCGTCGCGATCCCAGGGGGAGACGGTTCGCAGATCAATCAGTTCAACCGTGAAGTCGTTCTCGGCCAGGGCCGCCGCCGCTTCGCGGCAGACGGGCAGCGTACTGCCCCAGGTGACCAGCGTCAGATCGCGGCCGGTCTGGACCACGCGGGCCTTGCCGATGGGGACGTAGTGGCTGTCGAGATCGTCGGTGGTGCCCACATGGCGGTCGTTCAGCAGGCTCTTCGGATAGAACAGCAGGGTCGGCCGGTCCGACTCGATCGCCGCCCGCAAAAGGCCGGCGGCATCGCCGGCCGTCGCCGGGATGCAGACGTCCAGCCCGGGAATATGGGCCATCGCCGTCGACGGCGTCTGCGCGTGGAACGGGCCGAGTCCCGGCCGATAGCCGCCGCACGGGGCCATGACCACCGCGGCGGCGGTCCAGTCGCCCTTCGTCCGCCAATACATGGTTGCCATCTCTGAGGCGATCTGGTTGTAGGCCACCGGCAGGAAATCCGCAAACTGCAGACAGGCCACGGGCCGGGCGCCGGCGACGGCCCGGCCGATTGCCGTGCCGACAATGGTCGCCTCGGCCAGGGCCGTGTTGGTCACCCGACCGGGGAAGTCGGTGCTCAAGCCGCGGCTCAAGCCGAACACGTCGCCCTTCGGATCTTCGAGGTCCTCGCCGAAAACGCTGACGTCCGGATGCTCGGCCAGTTGCCGGTGCAGCACGCCGCGCATCGCCTCGAGCATGGTCACGTCCCCGGCGTCACCGCGGTACTCGCGGTCCACGTCGCCCGGCAACGGCGGGGCGACGTCCAGACAGGTATCCGGCTCGGCCGGGGCGGCGGCCTTGGCGGCGGCGAGAGCCGCATCGACCTCGGCCTGGACCTCCGCTTCAACAGCAGTCAATTCGTCTTCCGTCGCACCGGCTGTCGACAGCCACTCCCGCAGATTCTTGAGCGGATCGCAGGCCGCCGTCGCATGGTCGAGGTCGCGGGCCTCACGATATACCGTATGGTCGTCCGAACTCGTATGGCTGCGCAGTCGTTCCACCGTCAGAAGGACCAACGCCGGCCGGCGATCCTGCCGCATACGGTCGACTACATCCGCCAGCGTGTCGTGCACCGCCGGGACGTCGGTGCCGTCCAGCCGGATGATCGGCAGTCCGAGGAAATCCTCGGCGTCGCCCGTCGGCAGGGAATAGAACGTCTTGCCGGCAGTCGGCGTGGACAGCGCAAACTGGTTGTCCTGGACGACGAACAACACCGGGACCGCATGGCGGACGGCCTCGGCCACTGCTTCGAAGAACTCGCCCTGCTGGGTACTGCCGTCGCCGACGCCGCAGTAGACCACCGGGTTTGTCGGCTGGTCCCGGACGACTTGCGCCACGCCGACCGCCTGGACCCCGTTGTTGCCGACGACCGTCGGCGTGCTGAGGATGTTCAACCGGCGCTCACAGGGGAAGCCCGGCATCCGCCGGCCGCCGGCCTTGGCGGTGGTCTTGCTCAGCGCATCCAGAAAAAACGTGTCCAGACCGACGCCGCGGGCGATGACCACGGCGCGATCGCGATAGTGACAGTGCAGCCAGTCGGACGCGCCCAGGATTTGCGGCAGCGCGGCCATGGCTTCATGGCCGGCACAGGGAACATAGAACGCGGACAGGCCGGCCCGCACCAAACCCATCTCAGCGTCGTCGACCAGACGGGACGCATACGCGGCCCGGTAAATATCGAGGCCGGTGGTTTTATCCACGGAACATACCTACCATTCGTGCAAAATCTCCCGCTGCCCTGGACCGCCAAATCGAGCCCAGAACCGGAATCGTTACAGTTCTTCACGCCATCCCCGGAGCGCAGCCAACCAGAGGTTTCCAACAACCGAAAACCAGGCGCCCGCTTCCGAGGAGCCACGCCCGGATTCCGGGCGGCACCACAGTATATCGCCATTTCCGCCGGTTTAAACCCGGAGTTTACCCCCAAAACAAATGGAACCGGGGAAAGTCACGGTCCCCGCCGCCGCCGACCGTATTCCGGTCTCGAAACCGCCGGATTTGACCCAAAATCCAAGGCCGCGCCCGCCGCCGCCGGGGCAGCCCGGGCCGGTCATCACCGCCGCCGCCCCGACAGATCCCGCCGGAAAACCGCAGCAACATCGTTGACAGTGTTATATTACAGTGTTATATTGCTGGTATGAACCAGACACAGACAACTGCCGGGCCGCAAGCACCTGAGCCCCGGTGGACCATCGCCGAGCTGCAGGCCCGGGCCGAACAGGCGCTGGCCGTCGACTACGACGGCGTTGCCAGCGGCCGCGTGCGATCCATTCCAAATGAACGCGCCCTCCGCTACTACACGACCATCGGGCTTCTGGATCGCCCGGCGGAGATGCGCGGGCGCACGGCCTACTACGGCTGGCGTCACCTGCTCCAGGTCGTCGCCGTCAAACGTCTGCAGGCCGCGGGCTTGAACCTGGTCGACATCCAACAGCGTCTGACGGGCCGGCCGCTCGCCGCCCTGGCCGCGATGGCGCAGCTGCCGGCGAACCCATCGCAAGCCGACCTGGAGTGGAGCCCGACGGAGGAGTCAGAGGCTGAACCACAGGAAGAGAACGCCGCCGCCGTTGGCGTTGGTCGTCGACGGCAACCGTTCTGGCGCGTAACCGACGCCTCGGCGCCGAACGAACCGAAACCCCTGCCCGCCGCCACAGGACTGCAGAGTCTCCGACTGAATGACGACGCGGTGCTGTTGTGGACGGGCAACAACGTGGAGGATCGTGACCTTGCGGCTCTGCGCCGGGCTGCCCAACCACTGATCACTGAACTGGCCCGGCGCGGGCTCCTGTACGACCCGCGGGAATCAGGAGATGAACAATGAATCAAGCCCTGCCACGGATCGACGACCACGAGCAGTACATCTACGGGCCCGACCCCGACGGCGGCTTCGGCGCCCTCGAAACCGCGGCCGGCGTCCTGCCGCTGCAAGCCATGGACATCGGCGCCCGGATCACCGGGTTGTCCTGCACTCAGACCGTGTCGCAGACGTTCGTGAACGCCTTCGACAACCCCCTGGAAGCGACCTATATCTTCCCGCTGCCCAGCCGAGCGGCGGTGACCCGGTTCCGCCTGAAGGTGGCCGACCGCGTCATTGAGGGTGAGCTCAAGGAACGCCAGCAGGCGCGCCGGGAGTACGAACAGGCGATTCAGGATGGTCATCGCGCGGCCCTCGCCGAGGAAGACCGGCCCAGCGTTTTCTCGATGCAGGTCGGCAACACCATGCCCGGTGAAGCCGCGCACGTGGAACTGGAGCTGTCCGGGCCGCTGACCTACTTCGACGGCGAAGCCGAGTTCCGCTTTCCGTTCGTGGTCGCCCCGCGCTACATCCCAGGCATCGCGCTCGACGGCGCCTCCGTCGGTGACGGCGTCGCAGTCGATACCAACGTGGTGCCGGATGCCTCGCGGATCAGCCCGCCGGTCCTGCTGCCGGGCTTTCCGAACCCTGTGCAGCTGTCGCTGGAAGTCAAGTTGGACGGCGGCGGACTGCCGGTCAGCGACATTCGTTCGTCGCTGCATGCAATATCAAAGCAGGAAGACGACAGCGGCACGTGGACCATCGCGTTGTATCCCGGCGAGCGTCTGAACCGCGACTTCATCCTGCGCTTCAACGTTGCCGCGGACACCATCCGGACGAACCTGGCTGTGGTCCCCGACGAAGACGGCAGCGAAGGCACGTTCCAGCTGACGCTGGTGCCGCCGGCCGGCGCGGCGGAGATTACGCCGAAGCGCGATGTCGTCTTCATCCTCGACCGTTCCGGCAGCATGGGCGGCTGGAAGATGGTCTGCGCCCGGCGCGCCCTCGGCCGCATGGTCGACACCCTGACCGATCGCGACCGTTTCGCCGTGCTCGCATTCGACACCGTGGTTGAACTGCCGCCGGGCCGCGACGCCCGCCGGCTGCAGCCGGCGACCAACCGCGACCGCTTCCGCACCGTCGAATGGCTCGGCCAGGTCGACGCCCGCGGCGGCACCGAAATGGCCGAACCGCTGAACGCCGCGGTCAAGATGCTCGAACCGGACGGGACGGACACCGACAAGATCATCGTGCTCGTCACCGACGGGCAGGTCGGCAATGAAGACCACATCCTGAAGCAGCTCGGCAAGAAGGTCGAGCAGATCCGCATCTTCACACTCGGCATCGATCGCGCCGTCAACGAAGGGTTCCTCCAGCGCTTGGCCACGGCAGGCGGCGGGCACTGCGAGCTGATCGAAAGTGAGGACCGCCTCGACGAGGTCATGGACCGCACGCACCGGCGGATCGCGACCCCGGTGCTGACGGATCTGGTAATCAAGATCCGCGGCGCCACACTGCAGCCGGACAGCATCACACCGCTGCGGTCGCCGGATCTCTTCGCCGGGACGCCGGCGGTCATCGCCGGCCGCTACCGGAGCCGGGAGGATGACATCACCATCGATGTCGCCGCCAAGCACAACAGCGAGACGTGGACCGCGACGGTAACCGGTCAGGAGTCGGCGAACACCGCGATCAGCCACATCTGGGCCCGCAACCGGATCCGCGACATGGAGGACCTGATGGTCAGCGGCTGCGCCGGGGAGGACCTTGAGGACGCCATCACCGGGACCTCCTTGCGGTTCGGCGTGCTCTGTCGCTATACCGCGTTCGTCGCCGTCGACAAGTCCCAAACAATCACTGCCGACGGCAAACCGATCGGGGTCACCCAGGCGGTCGAGCCGGCCGAGGGCTGGGACATGCTGCAGGAAGCAGAGTGCACGCTGTCACAGTCCCGTATGGCGACGATGGCCGCCACATTCAAGGGCAAGCCTCCGTGTTCAGCACCACCCGAAGCCTTCATCCGCGAAGGGAAACGCGCCCGCGTACGTGGCGGCAGAAGCCTCAGGCTCCGCAGCGGCAGCCCCGCTCGCGAGTGTCCGAAAAGGAATGGCGGCCTGATCAGCAATCTGCTCGGCGCCATCTTCGATCATGACGCGGACGACCAGGTCGAAGCGCCCGAAGCGCCGCAGCCGTCGATGCCTCTCGAGGATACCCTGAAGCGACTGGCGGAGATCATCGAGGACCTGCACCAGGCGCTGGAGCAAGGCACCGACAGCCTGGCGCAGGCGCTGTTCGACCACCGCACGGAACTGCGGCTGCTGTCGCAGGCACTCCGCGGCCACGACAGCACGGACGTCGCCGATGTTCTCGACGGGATTACGCAGCAGCTTGACGGCTCACCGCCGGATGCGGCGGCGACCGTCAAGCTCTGGGAGCAGCTGGAGCGGCTGCAGACTCGACTGCCGAAGTCGTAGCCGGCGCGGTTTCGGAAATGCATGACAGGATCGCCCGCGACATCCGTTCCGGGGGTAACTGCACCACGATGAGGAATGACCAATGCTGAATTCCACCGCCATCACAGAACGGCAACGCCGGCCCACTGCGGGCGGCGGCCGTGGGCCGTTGCGGGCTGCCGAACATTACGACAGCATCAGCGACAGTGTCATTGCCACGCAAACGCTTGCCCGGCCGCTCGGCTGACCGCCTCTCAACCGTGCCGCCGCCATTCTCGACGCCGACGGCGTCACCGGTATCCCAACGTCCGAAACCAGGCAATTCACCTTCCCGATATCCCCGGCAATCCGGGTCCGAAATTATGACCAAGACATCGAACTATCCGATCTACGGTTTAACCGACAACTACGCCCGCTGGCGCATTCTCCGCTACCTGGTCAATTACGTCAACATCCCGCGCGTCCCGCTCCACGGCCAACTGGTGGAGCTGATCTTCTCGTTCATCAGTCCCGACGTGGTGGCCCGGGACTACATCCGCCGCTTCGAGATCGAAGCGGACCGCACCCGCGAGATCGACGGCTTGATCAATGAGATCATCCGGCTGTGGACGTCGGCCGAGACGTCGAACGCCATCCGCCGCGTGACCCGCAAGCTGCTGCGCGAAGAACTGAATGCCACGGCCGACGCACCCGAGACGGCGCTGCACGCGCGCATCCGCGAGCTGCAGGAGGTCCATCGTCTGTCGGACATGGAAACAGAGTGCGCGGTGTTCCTCTATCTGAACGCCGCCGACTCGATGTTTGCGAACCTGTTGAGCTGCAGCCGCATCTTCTGCAACGAGAATGCGGCGGGCCAGGTGGCGCGGCTGACGCAGGTCGGCAGGCTCAGCCGAGCTGCCGTCCTGCGGGCGGTTTCCACGCGTTCGGCATTGCGGCGCCTGGGCCTGGTTGACGAATACCTCGACCTCAGCGCCGAGGTGATCGGGTTCCTGAACGGTCTGAACGAAGAACCGTTGACCTCGCAGTTCTACCGCCGCGACACCGGCGACGTGTTGCCGCTGGCGGCGCACCGGGCGGTCAGCCGGCATACAGCCCTGCTGCAGCGGCTGATCCGCAAACACCGCGGCGACCAGCCGCTGAACATCCTGTTCTACGGCAGCCCGGGCACCGGCAAGACCGAGCTGGCCCGGTCGCTGGCGACAGCGACCAAGCGGACGCTGTACGTGATCAACCACATCTGCGCCGATGAACGCCGCGACACCGGTTCGACGTTCCGGTACGCCGCTCTGCAGGCCTGCGCCAACAGCATCGACTGTGCCGCCGGCATCATCCTGGTTGACGAAGCCGACGAACTCCTGAACGGCGCTCAGGGCTATCGCTGGGGTCACTACGGCAACCGCGAAAAAGGCATTGTCAACAACTTTATGGACGCGTCGAACGCGGTCTGTATCTGGATCACCAATCGTGCCAATGCGATTGAGTTGTCGACGCGCCGGCGTTTCGATTATTCGCTGGAGTTCCCGGAGTTTTCGATGGCGCAGCGTCTGGCTGTATGGCAGCGTCGGATCCGCCGTGAAGGCCTGTCGAAGCGGTTCAAGGCCGGACAGATCGAGCAGTTGGCGCGCAGGTATCGCATCAGCGCCGGCGCCATCGGCCTGGCCTTGCGCAACTACAAACGTCTCGCCCCGGCCAACGCCAATCCGGTAAACGCACTCGACAAGATCCTGACACAACACCTCCGGCTCATGGAGCCGGACAAGCGGCCGGAGTTGGCCGCGGTTGCCGACCAGTACGACCTGGACTGCGTCACGTTGAAGCGCGGCGGTTCGTTGCCGGAGTGCGTTGCGACCTTGCGCGATTTCAGCGCCTGCCTCGCCGCCGACCGCCGGAGCGGCCCGGCGATCCGCAACTACAACGTCCTGCTGGCCGGCCCGCCGGGCACCGGCAAGACCGAGTTCGTCAAGTATCTCGCCGCCGAATTGGGTCGCGAGCTGGTGGCCAAACGCGCCAGCGACCTGCTGAGCTGCTGGATCGGCGTCACCGAAGAACAGGTCCGCGAAGCCTTTGAAGAAGCGCAAGCCGATGACGCCATCCTGTTCTTCGACGAGATCGAAGGACTCCTTGGCGACCGTCGACAGGCGATGCGCAGCTGGGAGATCACCCGGGTCAACGAGCTGTTGGTCGGCATGGAGAACTTCCGCGGCATCTTCGTGGCGGCAACCAACTTCCGTGAACGCGTGGATGCGGCGGCGATCCGCCGGTTCAACCTGAAACTGGAGTTCGACTATCTGAACAACGACGGCAAGCGCCGCCTGTTCAACCGATTCCTGAAGCCGCTGACGCGGCGCAAGTTGACCCGCGCCGACACCGCCGCGCTCGAACGCGTGGCGCAGTTGACGCCGGGCGACTTCAAGGTGGTCTGGCAGCGGCACGCGTTCGCGGCGCCCGCGCGCCTGTCGAACGCCGGACTGATCGACGCGCTCGGCGAAGAGACCCGAGCCCGGAGTCTGCCGGCGCCGACCATTGGTTTCCACCCGGACCCGCAAGCGTAAGTCCTCGACCGCCCCATTCCGTATGCCTTGCACCCCGTCCCGACTCGCAAGGGGGCGGGACGGGATCGCCATGAAGCTCGCGGCCGTATACCGCCTGCTGTGGCAGGTCGTCGACAGCGGTCGGCAAGAGGCGCGGATTACTCCCTGGGCCAGCGGCCTGTTTTGAAGCCGGCGAGGTAGAGTCGCTTGTCGGTGTCCGAGGTGGTTGCCCATTCCTCGCGGAAGAGGTCGGCGTGTTCGACGCTCCAGGTCATACAGATTTTCTCCCAGAGGGCGTCGGGGCAGGCCTCGGGGATATCGACATTGACCATTCGAATCGTGCCGGTGGCGACGAACTTGCCGGCGGTCAGAGGGACCTTTCTGTTGCCCCTGGCGTCGATCGTCATGCCTTCGGCGTACTTCTCGAAGTGCAGGAGCGATCGGGTCTGTTCGGTCAGATTCAGGCTGCGGCCGGGTGTAAAGGTCTCGTCGTAGGCGACGCCCTTCGAGATGCGGATTTCATCAAACGCGACGCTGGCGGTTTCGGCCTGCTTGACCTGGAAACTGTAGCCGATGGACGAGATCCACGGCGCTTTGCCGGAACATCGCCGGTGGGCTGCGAAGTCGCCGTTGATATAGAGCCGGAGACCGTTTCGGCGGGAGGGGTCGTAGATGCCGCACAGGTGGACCCATTCGCTGTTCTGCGGATACGAGGCGAAGGCCCGGTCGAGGTCGCCGCCGGTGGCCCGGGGCACCATGAAATAGGCCTTGGGGCCTTTGGGCGTCTGCTGGCAGCCCAGTTCAAACTGCAGTTTGTCCTCCGCATTGCGCAGGCAGACCTTCTCGGTCGCCCCCAGGTCGCGGATCCGAATCCACATTTCCAATGTCAGGCCGACCTTGCTTTCATCCAGCAGGTCGTCGCGGGCAACATCCTGTTGCCCCGCTCCTGTAATCTCGTAGCCCCACGGGTGTTGTTGCAGGACAGTTTCCGGCGGCACCGGCAACGGCCACGGTTTCGGTTTGGTGTCGCCGTTTCTGACGACCTGTTTCCCGGGACCGATGAGGATGACGATGAGCAGAACCACCAGCAGTACGAGGATCACCACGGCGCCGCCGCCGAACACCGCCAGGAAGACCTTGGCGCGTTTGTCGAGCTTCGGTTTCTCGTCGGTTTCCGCCTGTTGCTGTTGCTGGAACGCCAGGCTGATTTCCCGCGTGCGCTCCTCAAAACTGACGACCTGGCCCTGTTCCTGGGACTCCGGCGGCGGGGGGTCGGCGGTGAGCGGCGCGGCCTCTCCGGAAAGCACCGCTTGCGAAATCTTCGATTTCTTCCTGTCCTTCTGCGCCACATCCGCCAGGGCCAGGGTGGCTTTGCCTTTCGGCTTTTCGGCGCCGGGCGCCGCGTTGTTGGACGGTGTCGCGGTCTGGGCGGATTCGCCCGGTTTCGGCAAAACCAGGCGTTTCTGTGATTTGGAGTTGGTGGGGTTGGCGCCGTGGACCTCGATCGACGAGGCAGGTGTACTTCCGGCGGGCGGTGCGTTCTTCATCAACGCCACGCCTTCCTTGAGGAGATCAACGTCGTCCAGGCCTTTCAGGCGTGCCAGTTCGTCGGCTTCCAGCGCGGCCAGAGCGGCGCGCACATCGGGTGCGGTACGGTTGGTTGTGGCCGCGATGCGCTGAACCAGCGCTTCTGTTGCGGGATCGTCCGCGGTTGTGCTCATGGTTTCATACCCCAAGCCGGGAAATCAGTTTTGCTCGCTTTGGTCGACGGCGGCGGAAGCAAACGTACACAGCCCTCCAACGTCCTCCATCGCCGTGATGACTATACACAGGAACGCCCCGTTCCGCAAATGCCCCCCGTCGGAATTCAGATATGCCTCGACGGTGAGGTGTGCCCTTCTCCGCGCCGCCATTCGCCAGTCCCCGATGCTTCCACGCGCCGTGAGACATCCCCTGGCCGGGCCGGGCCGGCGTCAACTTCCCTTCAGTCTCGCCCTTGGCGGGGTGGGTGGTGGCGGGGCGGCTGAACGGAAGGGGTGTGGATCCACGTACCGCGAACAGCGGTTGGAGAACTGCTCCTGAGTTCCCGTTCCCGAACCTTGCCCCGGTCCTTGTCACAAGCATGCGACGGATGGACAAGTCGCAAGACAATGGCTGCCGGAACCCCTCACGCAGATCGAAAGCCGGAACTCCTCACGCTGAAGGCGTGACAGTTCTAAGTTCTGGGGTTGGCGAAGCCTACCCCAGGGATGAGTAGCGATACGGTTCAACGCGGAAGGCGTTGCAGTAAGGCTTGCTCAATGAGCGGCTGCAGTTTTTGGGGAAATGCTGTAAAACGGAAGTAAAACGCTTTTCGCGCCGGGTGTACATACTCCCCAAGCCGAGCCTTGGGGTCTCTTTTCGAAGAGCAGGAACCCGATCCCGCAGCCTCGTCGTGGTCACCGTTGGCCGTGCAGTTCCCCAAACAGATCATCAATCGGCGGGTTGAAGTCCTCCTGGAAAAACTCGAAGACTGCCGGACTGCCGACCTGGTCGCGGATGCCGGACTTCTCGATCGTCTCCTGAAACGTGACGTAGCAGTCCAAAGCTTCCAGGTTCCCGGCGCTGTCGGTGGCGTCCACCTCGACAACGCAGTCGATTTCTTCAGGCGTTGAACCGTTCAGATGAAACAGCTTGCCGGCGGCCGCGCTTTCCTCGGTGAGCGTCACCATCGCCAGGCGTTCGACGCTGCTGTTTCCGCGCATTTCGGCAAATACGCGTTTGACGACGGCGTGCGTCACGAGGTGGTCGTGGAAACCGCTGATGCCGTGCACCGCGTAGGTGACCACAACCGCCGGCCGGACCTTTTCGATATGCTCCCGGACCACCGCTTCAATGTCACGCGGGTCCATCTCCTTCAAGCCGCTGTCCGGCAGGTCCAACACCGTCATGTCGGTCAGGTCCAGCACGCGGGCGACATCCAGCATTTCCCGATAGCGGATCTCGCCCATTTCCTGAACGGAGTGACCGTACTTGTGCCGCTGTTTCGTGGCGCCGCCTTTGGTCAAGGTCAACAGAAACACGTCATGTCCCTGCCGCCGTTGTCTGGCCATCACGGCTGCCGGGCCGAAGGACTCGTCATCCGGGTGCGGGTAGATGTAGAGAATGCGCATTGGACTATACCCTTTCTGAATTATCGATCGAAGCCGCAGGCGTCAGATCTCCTCCTCCAGAAGGACGGCGAAGCCCCACTCCGGCCGGTTGAGTTCAAGGAGTAGCTTGCCGTCGCGTTCGGACACGTCGTGGGTGCTGCCGCTGATCAGATCGGTCACCCGCCGACTCTGGAAAAAGTCGCCGGCAAAACGAATCGCGGCCTGCTCGTGCTGCTCCTGGAAGAAGACATAGACCATCTTGCGATCACCAATGATGCCGTGTTTGATATAGAGGAAACTGTCCGCGGTCGGTGTGGGTTCGACAACGTCGACCCCCGGCTGCCGGCCGGCGCTGTCGACGCACCAGCGCAGGAATTTCTCGAAGCCGAGATTGTTGTTGTCGCGATAGGCGTCGCCGAAGTAGGAGCCGACGTAGATGATCCTGCCCTTGCCGCAGGGCACGGTCAACAACAGGGCGCCGTCGTCGTTGGCGGCATGTACCGCGGCGTCATCCGGTGCGGCCACCGGCGTCAGCCATTGCGCGGCGGCGACATCCGTTTTCTCGCCGTCCAGATCAATGGTGAAGGCGGCGGCGGCCAACTGGCGGCGGCCGACTTCGACGATGCCGGCGGCTTTGGCGAGGAAGCGTTCGTCTGGGTAGCTGTAGAGGCCGGCGGGGTCGAACGCGCCACACTCGGACTCGGCCACCAGCGTGCCGCCCTGTTCGACGAACGCGAGCAGTTTCTCTTGCACCGCCGCCGCCAGCGCCGTCGCCCGCGGCACAAAGAGGACCTGCATGCGGTCCAACTCCTCGAGGTGTTCTTCCTCCACAATCGAGAACGGGATGGAACTGCGAACCAGACCGCGGCCGTAGCCGCTGAGGCCCTTCTGCGGCAGCCGGGCATTGCCCTCCACCGCGTAGTAGTAGTAATAGGACTGCGGACTGAACAGCACACCAACCTCGGCGGCGCACGGTTTGTACTGCTCCAGGACGTCGTTGTACCTGCTCAGCACATCGCCCGTCACCCGCATGGCGGCCAGGCGTTCCTCGGCGAGGCCGTCGAGGCCGATCAAGCCGTAACCGCCGGCTTCGCGGCAGAAAACCTCGTCACGCCAGCACCAGAACAGGATCGTGTCGGCGCCGCAGGCGTAGCCGTTCCAGATCCAGCGCTGCTGCGATTTCGCATCCACCGGTTGATGGATCGACAGCCCCTGCGCCGAACGCCCACCCTGCAGTTCGCTCAGCCAGATGTGCTTGCCGCGGGCCGCACTGCGGACAGTCTCAATCCGCAGGCCGAAGTCGGCGTCGTCAATGCCGAACCACTTCGGGAAACTCGAACAGCCGACGCCGTCCAGGTGGTCGGCGAAGAACCAGTCATTGCCGCGGTCGAGGGTGGTCATGTTGCCGGGGTTGCCGCAGTAACCGGTGGATGGTTGGCCGCCGTGGAGGGTGACTGGGCGGTTCGGGTCGATCGCCTTGATCACATCGTAGCGGGCCTTGCCGTGTTCACACGCCTTCCACGTCAGGAAGTGCTCCCACGCCATCATCTCCGTAAACGGCTGACCCGGGTTCTTGCCCGGCAGGAGATCCTCCCAGCGGTCGTAACGCCGTTTCCACGTCCGGTTCAGTCCGTCCAGACCGCCGTGCATTTCATCCAGCCAGTTGTAGAAAGCCTGCAGCGTGTGTTCACAACGGCAGACCAAACCGTCGCAGTGCACGTTCCAGCGCAACTCATTCCAGGAATCCCAGCCGGCGAGATTCGAGGCGTTCACATACTGCTTTGCCACCGCTTCGAGGTAGGCGCGCAGCCGCTCCCAGACACCGGGGTTGTCGGTGCACCCGCCGGGCGTCAGGCCGAAATGGCATTCATTGCGGTTGCTGCTGACAACCTTGTGGCCCAGGTTGTTGACCATCTCGCTGCCGGGCACTTCCCGGTGGATCCAGTACGGTTGGATCTCGGCGATGGTACTCAGGACGACCTGGAGTCCGTGTTTGTCGGCGGTCGCCACCAGGCGGTCGTAGTCGCCGAAATCGAACTGTCCGGGCCTGGCTTCGACCCAGGCCCAGAGGACCCAGAGCTGGACGGTGTTCAGGCCGGAGTCCTTCATCCGGCGCATGTCGTCGTCCCAAAAGCGTTCTTCGGGAAACGGGGCGCGGTAGTATTGTGTACCAAGGTGGATCATCGAGTCTTGCGTCCTTGCGTTTGCGGCTGCTGTTTCAGGGTCCTCCACAGAACACCGCATCCCGGCGGGGGTCAAGCCGCACTCCATGCGGGTCCGTAATGCCTCGGTGGCGGAAAGACTGCCGCCGAGACCATCCACATCCCCCGTGAGAAGGGTACGGGATCGGGTTCCGGCTCTCCGGGAAGAGACCGCGAGCTCAGCTCGGGGCTTCTTTTCGAAATGGCGGGGTGGCCGACAGAACTGAAGCCGGTGTAAGCCCTCGTTTACTGCCCTTCGCGGTCCGCCTGGAGATCCCGCACCCTCTTGAGCGCCGAAGCCTCGGCGTAGGAGCTTGCGGTGCGGAGTTTCAGGATCGGTCACCTACACCAGACAGCCACCGCCAATTCCCGTTTTCCCGCCGCTTTGGCCGGCGCGCCGGCCAAAGCGGCGGGAAAACAAGGGAGGTGTGCGGACTTCATACCGGTGACAGATCCGCAAGTACCGCAGGTTCCCG
>CAYLNH010000125.1:0-19247 GCA_964384625.1 uncultured Lentisphaerales bacterium | reverse complement strand
AGCAGATTATTCCAGCTTGGACAGCCTCAGCTTGAGGCGCGGTAAACAGGTACTCTGGTGCACCAGAGCGGCAGGAGAACGGGAGAGGTGCGGCATGAACTTTATGTAGGTGACAGATCCTCAAGTACCGCAGGTCAAGCGCTGCGGGATGCAGAAGGCGGGATGCAGAGAAGGGCAGTAGACGAGCGCTTACCCGGTTTCGCAGGTTCCCTTTGCATTCCAGACGTTTACCGGGCAGATTGCAGAGCTGGGAACACACCGGAATGCCAAGGAAGGGAGCAGGTGGTATGTCTGAGTCGGAACCGATTGATCTGAACGCGAAATTCCCCGAGATGAAACCCATCAACAGCCCGCCGTCGCTGTTCACCTGGAACGGCATCGGGTTCTCACTCTACGGCGGCCGCGACCGCGATGCGGAAACCGGAACCTATGTCAAGACCGTCTGCTTCTGCGTCGTCTTCTTCCCGGTGCTCGCCGTATCCGCCTATCGCGTCGCCGACGCCGGCTACAACTCGTGGTACTTCCTCGGACGCGTGCCGTTGTCGAAATTGGCCAAGTTCTGGAACAAGCTTGTCTTCGGCTGTGTGCTGTCGGCCATCAGCGTCGGACTCTGGAACAACTACACGTCGAGCCCGGCGTACCAGGATCGCCAACGCATGGCGAAAGCGGCAGCCCTGCACGAGGACGGCGACCGGGCGGGCGCCGCCGGGATTTACTTTTCGATGCTCCACAACCCCACCCACAAGGCGGAAGCCCGGGGCAAACTGCAGGAATACCACGAAGCCGTCAAAGCCGGCCCCGCCCAACCGGACGACGTCGCGGTACTGGCAGTACTGGTCAAGGCTGAGAAGCGCACCGGAGAGAAGGTTCTCTATCCCGGGTTGGGCCGGGAACTGATCCAACGTGCCCGAGCCGACGCCGACCCCGCCGTCGGAATGCGCCTCTACGAACTGGCTGTGCAAATCCCGAAGTTCGATGCCAAAGCGGTTGCCGACGTCCGCGATCAGCTTCTTGTCGCTTTGTGCCGGAAGCCGGATGCCGAAATCCGCTACGTCGATGAACTGGCCCGGCGCTATCGCGACGCCAGGGAGATGGACAAATGCGAAGCACTGCTGCTGATCCATCGCGATCGGCTGGGCGACACCGAGTCCGCCAGGATTCTCGGTGAAGCCTTCCTGGCAAAAGGCAAGCACGCGGCTGCCTACCCGCTGTTGCTGGCGTATGTCAAAGGACGAATCGACGAACTGCGCGCCGCCGAAAAAGGCTATGAAGACGCCTACAGGAGCGCCTCCCGCGCTATCCTGCGCCAGTTGAATGCCAACCCCCACTCGAAAGAATACAAACGTCTCGAACGCCTCGCCAAAGAAGAACAGCAACGCCAGGTCGACATCTACATCACCGAACGGATCAAAGGGAATCCAGGCATTCTCAAGGCACTCGAGTGCATGTCGGAAGCCGCCCGCGTGGTGCCGGTCGCGCTTGACCTCGGGATCCTGCAATTGAACCGGGCCCAGAACATGAAAGGCGAGGCCCGCGTCAAAGAACTGCAGGAAGCCGAAAGAACCTTTCTCTCGATCGGTTCGGTCGCCGCCGGCAGCGACGAATACAAAATGTCATTAGGGGAAGTCTACTACTGGCTCGGAAAAGAGGAAGAGGGAAAGAAGCTGTTCGAGGACCTCCTTGCCGGCAAGAAGCGGAGTTTCGAGGCGTTGATCGCCGTCGCTTCACGCTATCGCGGCCTCGGTCTGG
This sequence comes from uncultured Lentisphaerales bacterium, assembly GCA_964384625.1. Classification (GTDB taxonomy): domain Bacteria; phylum Verrucomicrobiota; class Lentisphaeria; order JABSQK01; family JABSQK01; genus CAYLNH01. Next base: position 17,498 of record CAYLNH010000125.1, on the reverse strand, counting down.
TTGCCCCCGCCCGGAAGCTCGCACTCGAAGCCTTCAACAAAACCAATACGCCCGCCGAAAAAGAAACCGCCGCAACCTTGCTCTATCTGCTCGCCGAAAACGCCGATGAAGAAATTGTCTGGCTGCAGAAGGCCGCATCGGACGGTGTCTGGGTCAAGATTCGACTGAACAGCTCAAGAGGGACCAAGGCCTTGGGTGAAGGCCGGCTGGAAGCCGCCGAGCGCTATCTGAAAGAAGCCGTCAGCGGTTATGAACAGCAGCCCCCCGGCGTCAGCAATTACAACAATACGGCGCTGTGCTGCCTCAGTCTCTACACGGCCACCGGTGATCCGGCCTGGTTCAGCAAAGGCGTGGAACTGCAGCACAAAGCCTATCGTCTGGCGCCGAGTGATACCATCCTCTTGATGAATTACGCCTCGATGCTGTTCCGCGAGGCCGTGGTCCTGACTGTCGCCGAACAGGTCGACCTGCGGCCCCTGCGGCAAAGTGCGACGTTCGAGTTGATGCGCTTTCTCTATCGGGATCAGCCGGGCCGTGAAGCATTGATGGCCGGACTGCGGGAACATCCGTCGTTCCAAAAGGCCATCGAGGCAAATCAGAAACTGCTCGTGCTCGCGCCCAAGAGTCATGCCGCCTACGGCCTGGCACTGCAATTCCTGGAAATCACCCGCGATGCCGCAGCCCTCAAAAAGCTGCAAACCCAGCTGCAACAGGCAAAACTCGATCTGTCCGCAGTCAAACAGCAAACGCGAAACGCGTACAGCGGGGCGAACGATAAGGAACGTCTGGAAAATCTCGCCGCATACGCCGAACGCCTGGATGCCAGGCTGACGGCCAACCCGGCAAGCCGGAACAAACTGTTCCACGCGATCTGCGCGGTGGACGTGGTCACCAATGCACTCGCCCGCGCGCAGTTGGGCGCCGCCGTCGCGCCGGACCGCAACGTCAAACTCGCGCGGTCCGCATACGCCGCCGCGCCCTCCAGCCGAACCCGGAGTGTGCTGCAGGAGGCCCTTTGCGCCCGGGCCATTGCACGGCTGGCCGCCGACGACAAGGAACTGGCGGAGTGCTGTCGCTTGTGCCGCAACGGCCTGGATGCGGAAGTGCTCATGGCGTACCTGCTCGCCTGCTCGAAGTGGTCCAGGGACCTCCTGGCGGATCGCGACGTCAAGGAGTACCTGCGCCTGGAAGAAGAAATCCTGAAACTCTTCCCGCGAGACAGGTCGGTCTGGGATTGGGCCGTATTCCGCAACTGCCGGCCGGAACTGGCAAAGGCGGCGCAGGCCCGTTGCGCACAACCAACATTCATGGGGGAATACCGGCAGACCTCCGTGACCTTGGCGCCCAATTCTCCCGGCGTTCTGATGTACAACTACCTGACGGCCGTCATGGACGGCAAGCTGCAGGCAGCGCAGGCGATCGCCGTGCAGGCCGAAAACGAACACCTGCCGTTCCCCTTCCGCCCCGGGACCCGGCCGTAGCCTGTTTTACGCTTCTGACGAGCGACGCAGCCGGACCTCAACCCACGCACCGAAGCTGTCGCTTCGCGGTTGCAGCGGGAACGGCCGTTGCCCCGGCTCGCCCTGCAGGCGGACAAGCGTTTCGTACGCCAACAGGAACGCCAGAGGGTACAACTCATAGTAGCCGCGCCATTCCCAGACTACCGTCAGAAGGTAATTCACCGGGATCAAAACAGCTGCGGCCGTCAGCAATGCAACGCGCAACTCCCGGTGCTTCTCCCGCCAATACAACAGCGCCAGAACCGGAATGGCCAGCAGAAAGATGTAGTGGAAGAAATAGGCCGTATACCCGGTTTCCGTGAAGAAAGTCCAGATGTTGCCCTCCCGCACAAACCGATTACTGCCGGCGTAGCTGTAGATCATTGCATCCCCCGGATTGTCGCCGAACCGGAGTTTCAGCAGCAATTTGAGAATGATGAAGTAGCTGCCCTGAAACCCCAGACAGACCACATAGCCCACCAGAGGGAGACGCTTCCAGTACAGCACCAGAAAGACGAAACTCGTGAGAATGAAACTCTCCTTGTTCAGCAGCGCTGTCGCAAAGACAGCGCAGAAAACAATCGGGTTGCCGCGCAGCAACAACCAGAACCCGAGGGTGATCATGCAGATATTCGACATGTCGTAGACATACGTCGTATTCTTGAAGAACAGCGGCAGGCACAGGGCAAACAACAACGGGATCAGCATTCGCGTATGCAGAAAAGACAGCCCGGTGTAGGCCTGAGAGGCCAGATTGCCCAGGAAGATCAGCGCCAACACGAGGAACAACACCTGATAGAAGAACGCAATGGCCAGCTCCAGTTCATAACCTGCCTTCCCGCCGGAGGCCCGACTGAGGCTCATGAAGACAGAACTCTCCTTCACCTTCCGGCTCAGCTCCGCCCGTTTGTGCGCCGGCAGAACAGCCGCCGTACCCCTGATCAACAGCGGCATGAATACCCGGGAAGCTTGTCGTTCGAACCCGCTGAATTCCATGATCCTGTCCCACCCGGCCGACGACCAGTTGTGGAACCCCGGCCGCCGTAGCGAGGCAAAGACCACGATCTGACAAACCGCCGCATAGAAAAAGCCGGTGGCAATCACCAGACATGCTCGCCGCACCAGCACTCGCGGCGGCGGCGCGGGCCGCCAGATGAGGATCCCGACAAGCAACATGAGAAGGAGAAACGCCACCGAAGCAAACGTCACAAAGGTGTCAACCGTTACGATCAACCCGGCCGCATTGTTGACGGGCTCGCCCAGCACGCGGCCGACCGCCTCGCCGGCCCCCTGATGCGTCTCGAGATACTCATGGCCCCACAGAAAGTACAGGAGATTCGCCGTGAGGACCACGGCAATACCGCCCCCCAACCAAAGCAGGAAACGCCGGGATTGCCCAAGCCATGCCCCTGTCTCGCTGTCTGTCTGCACCAGCACTCCTTGGTTGACCGCCGAGCAATACAGTAGCAAAAGCACGCCGAAAACCAAGGCATCGATCACGTTCCCTTATCGCTCGAACGCCGCCACCGGGACAACTCCACGAAGGCGATGAAGGAGATGTTGAAAAGGGAGAACGCGCGCATCACTGCCATGACCGAGGTCCTCCTTCCGGGCAAACTTGAAACGGCGGTGTGCGATAACGACCAGGTCAAGGCCCGCGCCCTCACCCACAACGGCAAGGCCACAGTGATCGCCGTCAATCTCAGCCGCAAGCCACAGAAGGCAACGATCAAAGTCGGCAAGAAAAGCCGCCCGGTTGATCTCGGCGAACTCGATGTGGGCACCGGCACGCTGCAGCCGTGGCCACGCCCGGCTCCGCTGTGCGCCGTGACAGCTGCAGGACCGGTAGGATCAGCCCAAGTTGCAGTAACGACTGACCTTCTTACAAAGGACCTCTTCCAGACGGGGTTTGTCCCGGAATGTCAGAGAAAGCAGTTTCTTGCCTTCCTGCTGGTAGAGCTGCTTTTTCTTCAACATGCCAATCTTGTAGTGTGTTGTGTTCATCCCCGATGTCCCCGACAGAAGTCGGGGAGGCGCGGTCGAGACGACCGCGGCCACGCTCGGAAGCAGACTGTCTGCGACGGTCCGCAGGACTTCTGTCGGGTGCATCATCCCCCAGTATTCGATGTAGAGGTCAAATTCGGGCAGGTAGAAATCCAGCCGAATGGCATGGCCCTGAATGATCCGGATCCGCTCGTCATAACGATACTCGATATCCTCCCGGTGCAGGAAATCTGCGATAATCCGCTCGCCATGCGACTGCACAAGTTGTCCGTCGCGGATGAGGATATCCTTCTGCAACACGATCGGCAAGGAGGTCCTTGTATTCTGTCTTTTCCCGGACCAATGGGCGAACCGCCGGCATCATGGCGATCTCGCCATCAACAAAACAGGCTGCGCGCGGGCTTCGCGACGAACGGCCGATCGCGGGGGTAGCCCATCAGAAAGAAGTACATGCCGTTATGCTGTTCCAGCCGGTTCATCTTCCGCCTCGACCGATAGCGGCGCAGAACCAGCCGACGCATCCGGCAATCAACGGTGTTGTTTGCCTTTCATCGGTTGAGTTGACGACGGCGGCGGCGTTGCAAGAGGTCCTTCTGCTCAGCCGCTTTCCGGGGCCGGCATGGTCTGAGTTCAATTTTCCAGGCGATCCCGGTTGCTCTACTCACCCGGGACCGGCAGGTCCCACGACTTGTAGAAACGTGCCATCGCCAGATCCTCGATCCGTTTGCCCCGCGGCACAGGCGCGAGTCCGGAAGCCTTGCTGCCGTATACTTCACAGGGAATCTCCAACTGCCTGCATCGCTTCTCAACCAGTTTCGCGTTGTCCGGGTGATGAATCCTGTCGTCCCTCCCGGAGGCGTTGTAGAGCACGATCAGCGGGCCGTTCCGGCGCAGGAACGGGATGGTCAGCAGGTTCGTCCCCATTGGCTGCTGCAATAGAAACACCGATTTGATCGGCAGCTTGGTTCCATGCCCCAGATAGCCGCTGATCAACGCCCCGGCTGACACGCCCATCACGGAGATCCGGTCCTTGTCGATGTTGTACTTGTCGGCATTGTCAATCAGAAACTGCACGGCCTTCGAACAATGCATCAGGATGCCGAGGTAGTTGTTGTTGATGTGCTTCAGCAACGGGTAATTCACGCTGGCAAAGGCGACGCCTTTGGGGTGGTACCGGCGGAGCAGGTAGTTCCGCCGGAAGCGCGACTTGTCCCCGGCCTTGAACCCGCCGCCGTGAAAATAAACGACCAGCGGGGCCGGCTTCCTGCCCTTCACAACCCACAGGTCGAGCACACTTCGCGTGTAGTCTTTGCTGTAGCGCAAGTCCTTATGCGTCGGTTGCCCGGCGCCAACAACGATGGCCAGTGTCGCGACCAGAAAAAACGCCGTTGTTCTCGGCATTTGTTACTCCTCCAAGGCAGCCTTCGTCAGAGCTGAATACGCCCGAATCGAATGGTTGGTTACCGCATTCTCTTCTCGATCTTCTTCAGTTCCTCAAGCACGGCACGGGTGTTTTCGTACAGTTCCTGCTGCGCCTTCGTATCAAGAACTGTGACAACTCTGTTGCACTGCGCGCATTTTACCGCGGCAAGCTTGTCGTGAAAACCGGCGACCGTCATCTCAGCCAGAGTAAAATGCTGACTGTCACAGGCGGGATTCGGACAGGTGGGATTCATCGCATTCTCCTTCTTTCACAAGCGAACCGGCGAACTGCTCCCCTCCCTGGAATATACCGTACAACCCGACGCATCGCAATGCCCGGCTGCGGTGCCGGCATGCCCGCGACAAGTGCTCGACAAACCACGTTTTGAGACGTTCCCGGCTCCACGAGGCTTGCCCCCGTGGTCCGAAGATTCGTCCGGCATGGGAGCAATCGTTTCTCTGCTTCCCCGCACCAGCGGGGCAGACGGGGGGCACTGGCGGAAATATCCAATACTCAACAGAGATGCCACCGACAAAAGTCGGTGGCATCTACATTCTACATTCGTCGGTTGGACATTCAGCCGCGCTGGAGCCCTGCAGCACCGGCAGACGGGCGCGGTCGAGTACTTACTGCCCGCGTTTACTGCCCTTCTTTGCATCCAGTCCCGACTCTCAAGAGGTCGCGAACCTGCACTACCTGAGGATCTGTCGCCGGCATGAAGTCTGTACCACACACCCCTGTTTCCCCGTTGCTCCGGCCGGCATGCCGGCCGGAGCAACGGGGAAAACGGGAACTGGAGGTGGCTGTCTGGGGCAGGTGACCGATCCTGAAACGCCCCACTGTAAAGATGCGGATCTCGGCGCAGAATGCAGAGGGCAGCAGACGAGGGCTGACTTGTCCCGAACTTTTCGCATTTTCCCTTGTCTAATTGTCTCGATACAATAATATTGATTCAACTGATCTAACGGGCGGCGGCAACCGCGATGCCAGGCAGGCTGCAGAAAGCTTCCCGGCCGAGATCCTGACAGCCGCCGAGCTGATGATACATTAGGCACGTTGTCTGCAGAGGAATGCGAGGAATTATGAAAGCCTGCGTGTTTACAGCGATCCTGCTTGCCGTCGGCCTGCATGCCGGAGACCGGGTGTTTCCCGGCACGCAGGGCGCCATCCGCATACCGATGACCGTGCCCCGAGAGGGCCGTGCGAGTGTGGGGATCTACACGAAGTCCGGCCGGCTGGTTCGCATTCTCGGCCAGGGCATCGACGTCAAGCAGGGCAGGTACACGGTGCTCTGGGACGGCATGGATCTTTGGGGTAACCTGCTGCCTGCCGGCGGCCCATACAAGGCCCGTCTGATCTTCGGACCGGGCGTCAAGGCGTTCTACGAGTTTACCGCCGCCCAGGGCGATGTCGCCGCCGATCATGTGCCGTGGCTGACGGCGCCGATGGGCAAAGGCATGGACATGCGTACCGGCGGCTGGCTTGGCGACCACACCGGGCCGGGCGCGGCGGCAGCCATCGGCGACAAGGTATTCCTTGGTTCGCGACTGGTGGAACACGGGCACGCGCTGATTGCGGTCGACCTCCAGGGCCGCAAGCTCTGGGGCACGCATGGGCTTGAAGGCTGGGGCGGGCCAGACAGTCTTTACAGCGACGGCAAGGCCGTGATCGCCCGCTGCAAGAACAATGTCTACCGCATCGACGCCGAGACGTATGAGCGCAGACTCCTCTTCGGCACCGGCAAGAACAAGATTCTGAATTTTGCCGTCAGCCCCGGCCGGGTGCATATCATCACCAGGGCTCACATCGTTCGGATCTCACCGTTCCAATACGCCTTTCGTCACCCCGACATCGATTTTGCCAAGGCCGTTCCGCAGATGCTCGGGACGAAGGCGCCGGACTATCAGATCCCGGCGTCAAAGCGGTTTTCCACGGTATTCGTCAGTCACGGCGGCCATTTCCAGACCGGCCTCGACGCGGTTATGAAGCGCGGCACAGGGCACGTGGTTGTCCCGCTGAAAAAGGCCGCGTCAATCGGGACCATCGCTCTGCCGCGACTTACGAGTGTGGCGTTGATAGAGATCTTCGCCTTGAAGAAAGGCGTGCGCTATGACGCCATGAAACACTCTCCGACCGATCGCGCGAACGGCGATGACGACGCTTTGGGTCTGGACGATCTCGATATTGAGATGGAGATGCAGGAGTTCGATCCGAACTGGCAATTGATCGCCAAAGCCAAGCCGGCAAACCCCGTAAACTACATTACGCCGAAGACCGGCAAGATCGTCACCAACGCCTTATACCTGCGCTTCACGCCGGTCAAAGACAAAGGCGCAACACCGAAGAAGATCCACCTGCAGATGTGTCGACTCTACCGGCCGCGTCTCGAACCGGTGACGGTCAAGGCCAGGGTCCTCCTGCCGCGGGGCGCCAAAGCGCGACGCGGCAGTCTGGTGCAGTCGACCAGCGCCGGCGTCGCCTGGAATTTCCGGACGCCCGCCAACGTCCGGCCGGACAAACCGGTCTACCTCACCTTCGACTATGGCAAAGCCGTCAGCTTCCACGGCCTGGCTTTTCTGAACCACACCATGGCCCGGTACGACGTCGAGGCATTGACGAAAGACATTGCGCCGGGCGCGGCGCAGGCGGAAGATTGGGAACTCATTCGCGAGTTCAAGAGCCGGTCCAGTAAGAAATACGGCTACGACACCGCCAGCACGCGGAGTCGCTCCTACATCCTCGACCTGATGCGACAGGTGCAGACGCGGGCAATCCGACTGAAGATCCATGATGCCTACCGTTCCGGTCGCGTGCAACTGAAGTGGACCGGCGACGACCCGCAACGTATCGACTGCGCGCATATGATTCCGGTGCGGCTGGCGGCCGTCGACAAACCGAAGGACCCGGACCCGCACGCGTACGAAGTCTACAACAGCACAACCGGCAAACGCGAAAGCCGGGTCACCGGCAAACTGGACGGCATCATCAAGATGGCGGTTGACGCCGCCGGCACGATCTACACAACGTCGGGGACGAACCTGCAGCGCAGCCGCATTGAGGGCGGCGTATTCAAGCATCAGGTATTGAACCGGAACACCTTGTCGAAGCCGGGCGAGATGATATTCCACGGCGACCAACTCGTCGTCGGCGATCGCGAACAACACGCCATCTATTTCTTCGACAAAACGGGCAAGGTGCAGCGTCAGGTCGGCGGCAAACTGCGGCAGCGCGGCAAGTGGGACCCCGATCATTTCGGCAAGATCAGCGGCATTGCCATTGATACGAACAACAGAATCTGGCTGGCGGAAGCCTGGTACTCGCCCAAACGCGTGGCGCGTTTCGACCGCAACGGCAGGTGCGAGTGGGAGGTCTTCGGGCCGCCGCAATACGGCGGCGGCGGCTGGCTCGATCCGAATCTGAAAAGCTTCTACTACCGCGGCGTCGAGTACGGGCTCGACTGGGACCAGGGCCGCAGCGGCATCCGCAATATCAACGATCGGATCTACACCGAAGAAACGCCGGCGATGGATGCCGGCAGTTTCGGCTATACCCAGATCGGGCGGCCGACGTATATCAACGGCAAACGCTATGTCGTCGGGGATGCCGGCGCGCAGTTCGGCCCGGGCCTTGTCGTCTGCCTGTTGGAGGGCCGCACCTGGAAGCCCTGTTTTGTTATGGGTAAGGCCAAGGGCAGTGTCTTCCTGACGCGCAAAGCGAAGTGGAAGCAGCATTGGCTCAGTCAGGAGCTTGACAACAAGCTGTTTATGTGGAACGACCGCAATGAAGACGGCGACTACCAGGTCGAGGAAGTCGACCTGTTCCCGGCGTCTGCGATTCCCGGCAATCCGGCTGACGGCGGCTATTGGGGTACGTGGTCGGGACCGGACCTGACCTTCTGGAGCCGTTCCGCGCGACTGACGCCCTCGCGATTCGGTCCCAAGGGCACCCCGATCTACGAACGGACAAAGATTCAGGCGTTCAGCTACAAGGCGCTGGCGCCCACGTATACCGGCAACGAGATGTTCGGCAGCCGCGCCAAACCGGGGCCGGGCAAGTTCTCGCTGGTTTGCCACGACGGCTCGCTGATCATCTGCGGCCAGCCCTACCGCGTGCTGAAGGATATGACCATCGCGGGCGGCCCCGTAACCGCCAAACCGTCCGACTTTATCCCGCCGATCAACGGCAAGAAGATCCACTACGCCCTGCACTATGCCGGCTCCGCCGTCACCAAATCGCCCGTCGGCGAAGTTGCGATGACCGTCGGCGATGCCGGCGTCTGGACCGTCGTCAGCGTCAAAGACCGCATGGTCCTCGACCACGTCTTTACGGGCGCCGACGGCGGCTGGAGTACCGATCTGAAACCGGTTCGCGGCGCCGACGTCACCGGCCGCAGGCACGGCGGCGAGACGTTCTTCGGCCACTTCATCAAGGCGCAGAACGGCAACTATTACACCGTCGCCGGCAAGGGCTTCCACGGCATCTGCCGCATTGAGGGACTGGATGACTACCAGGTCAGCGAAGCAAACGTCTCCGTGACGCCCGCAGCCGTCGCGAAGAACCAGAAGCTGCGGCAACTGATCATCCGCCAACACAGAGCCATGCTGCTGGCTGCCGAACGCAAGCGACTCAACAAGCAGCTCACGCTACGCCCGGCCGCGGCGCTGACGAAGCCGAAGCTCAAGCTCGACGGCGACTGCGCCGAGATCCGCGACCAGGCCGGACTGCAGCCGTTGGACGAGCAGTACACGCCGCAGGATCCGAAGCCGAAGTTCTACTTTGGCGCCGTTTCCGACAGCAAAGGAATCTATCTCGCATATCGCGGCATCAGTGGTCTCGGCAACAATTCCGAGGACCCGCGCTTTCTGTTCAAGACCGGTTTCTGCTTCGACTTCCGCTATCGACTCAACGGCGAGGCGAAGCGCAAAACCCCGGTTGCCGGCGATCGCCGCATCGTCTTCGGCCGGCACCAGGGCAAGTGGATTGCCGTGTTGTACGACTATGTCAATCCGGACGTCCCGGAAGACCAGGCCGTCGTCTTCGCCTCGCCGGTGGTTACGACAACCGTGGCCCGCGTTGCCGTCCTGCCGGCGGATCCGGTGAGAATCCGATTTGTCGACGACATCCTCGACCTCGATGACTTCGCCGGCGACAAAGCGCCGAAAGGCAAGAGCTGGTCGGCGGAGGTCTTCGTTCCCTGGACCACACTGGGATTCAAACAGCAGCCGGACAAACTCAGAGCCGACGCCGGCGTCATGATCCCCGACTCCGGCGGACAAACCGTGATCCGGCGGGTCTATTGGTCGAACAACGGTTTTCTCGCCTGCGACGACCTGGGCGTCGAGGCCCGGATCCAGCCCGGCACCTGGGGAGCTCTGGCGTTCGGCACGAAGTAGATCCCTCCGGCTCGCTGCCGCCGGCATTTTCCGAGTTCCGTTGAATCTCCCCGCCCCGCGACTACATTGCCCTTTTCCGCCGCCAACCTAGAAGGTGCTGACACCCAGATGGACACAATTGCCGTACTCGATTTCGGAGGCCAATACAGTCATTTGATCGCCAATCGGATTCGCCGGTTGAGCGTTTACTCGGAGATCGTCCCCTGCGATATCGCCGCCGCCGACCTGGAGCGGTTCACCGGTCTGATCTTCTCCGGCGGGCCGCACAGTGTGCTCGACCCCGGCACGCCCACAATCGATCCCGCAGTGCTGGAACTCGGCAAGCCCATCCTCGGCCTGTGTTACGGCCACCAGCTCATTGCCAAATTGCTGGGCGGCAGGCTGAGCCGCGGCATCGCCCGTGAATACGGTCTCGCCCGATTGCAGATCGTCGCCGACTCCCCGCTTTTTACAGGACTGAGCGATACCGAACAGATCTGGATGAGCCACGGCGATGCCGTCGAAGAGCTGCCGCCCGGGTTCGCCTCCCTCGGCACCACCGGCGACTGCAGCAGCGCCGCGGTCGGCAATGAAGCAAAACGGATCTACGGCCTGCAGTTCCATCCGGAAGTCACCGACACCCCCAACGGCATGACCGTCCTCGAGAACTTCCTGGACATCTGCGGCTGCAGACGCGAATGGAACTCCGAGACCTTCATGCTCGAAATCCGCGACGAGATCCGCCAGACCTGCGGCGACCGCAAGGTGTTCCTGCTGGTCTCCGGCGGCGTCGACTCGACCGTCGCCTTCGCCCTGCTCAACGAGGTCCTCGGCCCCGACCGCGTACAGGGCCTGCATGTGGATACCGGCATGATGCGCCTGGATGAATCCGCCGATATCATGGTCTATATGCGCGACCACGGATTCGACAACCTCGAAATCGTCGACGCCTCCGACGCCTTCCTGGAAGCGCTCGCCGGCATCTCTGAACCGGAGGCGAAGCGCAACATCATCGGCAACAAATTCATCGAGGTCCAGAAGCAGGCGCAGGCCGACCTCGGCCTCAATATTGAAGAATGGGTTCTGGGCCAGGGCACGATCTACCCCGATACCATCGAGAGCGCCGGCACCGAGCATGCCGACCGGATCAAAACCCATCACAATCGGGTCGACGTCATCCTCGAACTGATGCAGAAGGGCCTCGTGATCGAGCCGTTGGCGCAGTTGTACAAAGATGAAGTCCGTTTGCTGGGCGAAGCCCTCGGGCTGCCGCATCATCTTGTCTGGCGACACCCGTTCCCGGGGCCCGGTCTCGGCGTGCGTCTGCTGTGCTCCGACGGTGAAGAAGCTCCGGTCGCGGAGGAAACAGCGGCAGCAGTCAGGACAATGGCCGCGGCGGCCGGGTATGACGGTTTCGTGCTTCCCGTCAAGAGCGTCGGCGTTCAGGGCGATGGCCGCAGCTACGCCCACCCCGCCCTGGTGGCCGGGCCCCGGGACTGGGACGCGCTCCAGGAGCTCTCCACCCGCCTGACCAACAGCGTTAAAGGCATCAACCGCGTCGTCTACGGCCTGCGTCTCTCGAACCCGGACGACTACCGCCTGATCGAAGGCTACATGACGCGCGACCGCCTCGATGTGCTGCGCCGAATCGACCATGTCGCTACCGAAGCCCTCTTCGCCGGCGACGAGTATCATCGCATCTGGCAAATGCCCGTTGTCCTGTTGCCGTTGGTCAACCGCGACAACAACGAATGTTGTGTCTTGCGCCCGATGACGTCGCAGGAAGCCATGACCGCGCGGTTCGCCCCGCTCGCCCGGGAGACCTTCGACGCCATCCTCAACGCCGACGTCCCCGGCATCGGCGACATCTTCTTTGATATTACCCACAAGCCCCCCGGCACCATCGAGTGGGAATGACCGGCGCGACACGGGACACGGAACACGGAACACGGAACACGGGACACGGGACACGGAACACGGGACACGAAACACGGGACACCCGTCGTCGCTCTTCGAGCTATGCCGGGCAAGCGGGACACGAACACGATTAACACAGCAGGGCCTACTACAACGCCTTCAGCGTTGAACCGTATCTCCCCCCATCCTGGGGTAGGCTTCGCCAACCCCAGGCTCAAGACTATCACGCCTTCAGCGTGAGGAGTGGCGGCTACAGAATAGCTTAAAACGCTCTAATGAACTCATTCGGCGGGCCGGCAAGCGACCCGGGGTCTTGAGAATCGAAAACAATGTGCGTCCGACAGAAGTCCTGCGGATTGTCTCGGACGGCCTACTTCTGAGCGTGGCCGTCTCGACCTCTCGGGAGTCAGGATCTCGACCGCGCATTCCCGACTTTTGTGAGTGGCATCAGAACAACATGCACCGACAAGCCCACCGATGGCTCTGGACCGGCAACGTATCTCGCGCTATTGCGCCACTCCTGCTGCGGTCCGAGAGAATGACCAACAGAACTGACATGCGCCCGCATGCCGTCGCCCACTTGCTTTCCCACCGGATTCCGGCCATAGTATGAACAGGAAGTCCTGCCACGACTGAACCTTGCCCCGTTCGCGTTTGCATCCCGCCGCAGTTGTTGGAACATTACTCCTCTATTGGAGGCAAGCCGCGTGGAGTTCATGTCGTACAGCCCAGCCCGATTTTGGCATCTGGTGTGGCTGCTGCCGTTGCTGGCGGGCATCATCTGGTTCGCCTGCCGCTTGCGGTCGCAGCGCCTGGCCCGACTGATTCCGGACACGGCCCTGCGCCAACGCATGACCGCCAACCTCGATCGCCGCAAACGCCGCCGGCGTCTCGCCCTGCTGGCCGCTGCCCTTGCCCTCATGATCCTGGCCCTCGGACGAATCCAGTCTCTGCCGGGGGAGGAACTCACACGACCGGCGCGCGGCCGCGATGTCTTGATCCTCTTCGATGTCTCCCGCAGTATGCTCGCCACCGACACCGAGCCGTCGCGCCTCGAACACGCCCGCGCTGTGGTCCACGGCCTGACCCGACGCCTGCCCGGCGACCGCTTCGGCCTGATCGCGTTCTCCGGATCCGCCTTCGTCCAATGCCCGCTGACCTTTAACCGGCCGAGTTTCAAGCTGGTCCTCGATGATCTCGACACGAGGACCATCCCGGTGGGCGGCAGCAACCTGGAGAAGGCGCTGCAGGCCGCTCTGAAAGCGTTCGCCGCAGCGGAGGGACCGCACCAGGCGATTGTGCTGATCACCGACGGCGAGGAACTGCAGGGCGACGCCGCCCGCGCCCTGGCAGCCCTGCGCCGGCGCCGGGTTCCGGTGCACGTCATCGGCGTCGGCGACCCGGAGCTCGGCAGCTTCATCCCGTTGCCCGGAGCCGGTCTGCTGGAAGACGGCGGCAAGCCGGTTCGATCGCGACTGAACGAAGGGGTCCTGAAACGCATTGCCGCCGCGGGCAACGGGCTCTACATCCATTCCACGACGTCTGAGCCGGCCACCGACAAGGTCGGCGCGGCGCTGTCGGCGCTGGTGCCGGCGACTCAGAACGGGGAGCTGAAGACCGAGAAACCGCGGGAGCTCTTCCAGTGGCCGCTCGGGCTCGCAGTCGTCTGTCTCCTCATCGCGCTGGTCATGGGCGAACGCCGCCGACTGCCGGCGGCCGCCGCCGTCCTGCTGCTCCTTTTCGCCCTGCCCGCGGCCGCTCGTGATCGCGATGACGATGTCGTTGCCGGACTGCGCGCGGAAATCGAGGAAGCCTATGACATCACCGAATTCGCCCGCCTGGAATACAACCTCGCCCGCCATTTCCAGAACACGGGCAAGTTCGACGAAGCCGAGAAACACTACGACACCGTGATCGCCTCCGGCGGCGCCGACGCCTCCCTCCGCGGGGCGACGCTGCAGAACCTCGGCGTGATGCTCCACGTCCGTGCCGGCGCCGAACTCAAGTCCGATCCGGCTTCGGCGATTTCCCGTCTCCAACAGACCATTAAACACTATACCGAAGCCCTGCGACTGCGCCCGGGCGACAAAGAACTCGCCGCCAACCTGCAGTTGGCCCGACGCGACCTGCAGCAGGCCCACGACAACCGTAAGATCGAAAACCGCATGAACGACGAGCTGGCAAAGGCGCGAAAACAAACCAGACGCGCCCTCGACAATCAACGCCGGGCCGGCCAAGAACCGGACGACCGGGCAGCCCGCACGGCCGCCGCCGATGCGGCGGCCGCCGCTCAAAAACTGGTCCGTCAACTCGTCGAAACCGCAACGCTGCTGCATCGCGAAAAGGATTACGCCGTCGCCGAACGCCAGATCATCCGCGCCCGGAACGTGCAGCAGGACCTCTTGGAAAACCCCGATCCGGCAGCCGATGACAAAGCCGCCGCCCTGCTGCTGAAGGCCTTCCTGCTGCTGGGCGGCAGTCCGGATGCCGAGCCAAAGGGCAACCAGCAGAAGCAGAACCGGAAGCCGCCGCCCAAGGGCGATCCCGTGAAGAAGAAGGTCGCGGACCAACTGAAGATACTCAAACAACTGCAGGACGAAGAAGCGAAGCTGCGCCGGCAACAGAAAGATGAAAAGGCCAAATACCGCGAACCACAGGGGAAGAAGAACTGGTGACACCCGGGATGCCACAGCGCCGTACAGCAACACAGCCAAATGCCGTGCGCCTGCTCCTCGCGATCCTGACCGCCTGCCTGGGGCCGCTGCTGCCGGCGCAGGACGTCAGCATCCGGGTCCAGCCAAACCCGATCCTGGCAAATGAAACCGGCACCTTGACCATCGCCGCCGGGGACAAGTCCCCGCGACTGGCACAGCTCCCCGATATCCCCAATCTGATCTGGCTCGACGATACCCCCGCCATCGACGGCAAGCGCGCCGTCTACCGGTTTCGCGTCAACCGGCCCGGCGAACTGTCCTTCGGCAGGCTGTCCGTCAAACTCGGCAAGGAGGTCCTTCGCGTCGACGCGCCGAAACTGGTGGCCCAGGCGCCCGGCATCGAACCGGGCGATGTGAAGCTCTCTGTGCAGACACGGCCGCCGGCGCCGTTGCCGGAGTTGTATGTCGGACAGGCGGTGGAGTTCGTCTTCGATCTGGTTGTCCGCGAGACCAGGGGCCACCGCGTACATGATTCGCTGTTCGAGCAGAACCTGATGCCGACCGTGGTCGCGCCGAACAGCGTCTACCGGCAATACCCGGGACAGAATCAATACAGCCGGCGCTTCCACTTCACGTCCAGGCGCGAACGGCGCGAAGGCGCGGACTATCTGCGTTACACCTACCGGACGGTGTTGCTGCCGACAGCCGCCGGCCAGTTCACGCTGGCGTTCCGCCACCTGGTGCCGCTGATCATCACCAACGACCGCGGCGAGACCATCAACCGCTGGCACACGCCGCCCGAACGGATCATCTGGTATCCGGCCGACTACAGCAGCGGCCCGGTCACCGTCAAGCCGGTGCCGCCGATCGCGGCGCCGGACGCCGTCGATACCGGGCTGGTCGGCGAGTTCGACCTCGCCCTCGACCTGGATCAGGCCCAGATCAAAACCGGTGAAGGCCTGACCCTGACATTGACTGCGACCGGCACCGGCGGCATCGAGAATCTGAAAGAGCTGAAGCCGGCGTTCCCCGGGTTCCAGGTCCATCGGCTGCCGCCCGAGACCTCGGGTATGGCAGGCACGGCAACCGTGCGCTGGGTCGTCGTGCCGAAATCGCCGCAGGCCCGGCTGCCGGAACTGGTCTTTGCGACCTTCTCCCCGCGCCGGAATGACTGGCGGATTCATCGGTTCAGACCGGATGTCCCCGTCCTCCCCGGCGGCCTCGAAGCCGCCGACCCGCGCTTTCTGGCGCAGCTCCGGCCCGGCGGCGCGATGACTGTCCGAACACCGCTCCGACGGCAGTCGCTCGGGGTCATCCTCGTCCTGGTCGTCTTCGGGCCGACCGTCTTCGGCGTGGTCTTCTACCTGCGCCTGCGGCAGAACGACGCGCACCGCCGCCGGCTCGAGAAAGAGCTTGCGGCCTTGCTCGCCGAGGTCCGGCAGGCGACCGATCTGCCGGCACTGGTGTCGGCGCGCGTGCTGCCGTTTCTGCGTGACCGCCTGGGACTGCAGCCCGGTGCAACCCTCGATCAGATCGCCGCCGAACTCGAGGACCCCGAATTGCTGGAGCTGCTGCAGACAACCGAATACAGCGCCTTCCGCCCCCAACGCGAACAGGATTTTGATCGTGCCGGACTCGTGCGCGGCTTGCAGAAGCTGGCGCCGCTGCTGCTCCTGGCGCCGCTGCTGCTCCTGGCGACCACAAACGGACCCGCCCCGGAACACTACAACAATGGACGCTATGCCGCTGCCGCCGAAGCCCTGAAGGCTGAGCTCGGCAAGCAACCCGACCGGGTCGATCCCCAACTGCTTTACAATCTCGGCAACTGCTCGTTCCTGTTGCGGGACTACGGGCAGGCCATGCTCTGGTATGAACGCGCCCGACGCCTGCTGCCGCGGGACCCGGCCATCCGGGCAAACCTCGCGCTCACGCGGGAGAAGTTGGGCCTGCCCCCCGCCCCCCTGCCGCTGTGGGACGGCCTGCGACCGGATCAATGGCTCACTCTGGCCGCGGTCTTCTGGGCCCTGGCCTGGATTGTCGGCGCCCTTGGGCTCTGGCGGCAACGCCGACATCCCGGTTGGCTCTGCGCGCTGCTTCTCGGCCTGGTCCTGTGTCTCGGTCTGTGGCGCCTGCAGCTGGCAACCAGCTATCATCCGGACCGCGCCCTGGTGACCAGCGAAACAGCACTCTACCGCCTGCCCGAAATCACCGGCACCTCCGGCACGTTTCTGAGCCCCGGCACCGCAATCCGCGTCATCGAGGACCGCCCGGGCTGGTTCCGTATCCGCACCGCCGACGGCGAAGGTTGGGTCCGCACCGAAGCCGCCGGCCGGGTCAACCGGACTGTTCCGTAAGATTCTCGTCTTCAGGGCCGGTGCGGGAATCAATCGGTGCTTTTCTGAAACCGTTCTGATTCTCAGCCAGGCGGCAGCAACGATCACGGCGAACTGTTTCTTGAGATGCAGCCAGGACCGGCGCTTGACCGCCGTCCCTGGCTGGAAAACGTACGCCGAGCCCGTCTGGAGCGTTTTAAGCTATTCTGTAGCCGCCACTCCTCACGCTGAAGGCGTGATCGTCTTGAGCCTGGGGTTGGCGAAGCCTACCCCAGGATGGGGGGAGATACGGTTCA
>CAYLNH010000124.1:0-19295 GCA_964384625.1 uncultured Lentisphaerales bacterium | reverse complement strand
TCAAACTGGTTGCAACGAATGCCCCCATCCCGCTACATTGGAAGATCCGCTGCAATCCAAATCGGGATTTGCGTCTGCTTGACTGCAGGATTGATTTCACCGTAATCTCCTCGAAGGCGATCAAACCCGGTCGGCAGAGCCGGAAACGACTTGTCCGGCGGTTCCGGTCTCCCAGGCAATCTGCCCGACTCCCAAGATACTCCCTGTTTCGTTGCGATTCCCAAATCGCCGGCGGCGCCACGGAAACATCGCCCTGACAGACAACCCACTCCGGCCCATCACCGCCGACAATCTCTCTTATTCATTTGAGGAATACGTCATTTTGTGTTTTACCCGGGAGTTTTCAAGCACGTTTGCGAAAGAAGAGAGAAAAGGCGGCGCCACACGTGTCGCGGCCAATGAAAAAACCGTCAGCCCGGCAAGGTGCAAAGCGTTATTTTTGGGCCGGTCCTTGCGGCAGCAGGGCACGGATCTTCGTGGGGATATCGACATTGTCCTGCGCGCCTTTGAACTGCTTGGCGCCGACACCGACGGCATAGACCGGCACCGCTGTCGCGCTGTGGCCGCCGGTGGTGAAATTGTAGCCCGCGCGCCGGGTCAGGATCTTGCGGGCAGCGGCGCCCAGGGCAGTCGCCGCACCGTATTTCTTCTTTTGTTCCCGGCGTTTGAGGACGTTGGTCCAGGCCGCCCCGGCTGTTTCGCGTTCGGTCTTGGTCAGAGTGATGCCGCACAGCTCGGCAATTGCCGTGGCGGCAGCGTCGGCGTCGGCCTTGGCAGCCAACAGCTTCTCGCTGCGGTCACGCAGCGCCTGATCGACGGCAGCGGTGTATTTCAGGATAACGGCGGGATCGGCCGGGTCGTCCTTCAATTTCTCCAGGCCGCCGGTTTCATGGTCGGCCGTGACGACAATCAACGTCTCGTTCGGGTGTTTTTTGAGGAACTGCACGGCGACCGCGACGGCCTGGTCAAAGGCGGCGGTATCGTGGACGATATTCGGCAGGTGATTGGCATGTCCGGCCCAATCGATCTTGCCGCCTTCAACCATCATAAAGAAGCCCTTGTCGTTCTGCAGCAGCCGGATGCCGGTTTCGACGAATTCGGCCAGAGCGATATCGTCTTTGCGATATTCCATTGCCCACGGCAGCGCGCCGCCCTGGAGGCGGTGATTGAAGGCATAGACCTTGCCGCCGGGCTTGAGTTTCAGGAGGTCCTGCCGTTTGCGGGCGATCTGAAAGCCGTTCTGCTGCGCCAGTTCGAGTGCGTCTTCGCCGCTGTTCTTCTGCTTGTTCATGCCGCCGCCGGCGAAGTACTGGTAATCGCTGCCGGCCAATTGCCGGGCGATGGCGAAGTATTCATAGCGGGTTTTCGCATGGGCGTAGAAACTGGCCGGCGTGGCGTGGTTAATTGTCACACTGGTGATGATGCCGATCTTCATCCCGCGTTTCCGGGCGGTTTCGGACAGATTCTCGACCGTCTCGCCGTTGGGACTCAGGCCGATCATCCGGTTATTGGTCTTCACGCCGCAGGCCAGTGCCGTGCCGGAAGCGGCGGAGTCGGTTACTTTGCTGTTGGCCGAGTGCGTGGTGCAGGTGCCGTGCACGGCCAGGGAAGTCATGGTCAGTTTTCTACCAAAGGCCTTTTCCGTTGCTTCGACCTGCAGGGGCCCCATGCCGTCGCCGACAAACAGAAAGACGTATTTCGCCCGGTCCCGGGCGGGGAGCGACACGGCGATGACCATGCATATGGTTGAGATGACAAGACTGACGCGTTTCTGCATTTGTCCGGAACTCCACTTCAGTTGCTGTTGGATCGACATGGCAGCACTGCCGACCGCCATTGCATTCGTCAAGTCCAGACTATGGTGTCGGCGCCCGGCTCTGCCAAGGGGGTCCCGGCGAAATCGGTCGGGAAGGTCCTTGGGAAAGCGTTTGCAATGGTGGGGCGTTCCCTTTATACTGCGGCCCGGAGGACCACGAGAACCGAAGTGCCGGGGAGCATCGAAGCGAGGACCACCATGAAACGTGCCGCGACCTGCGTCGCCATTCTTCTGTATGTCTGCCTGCCGCGTCCGGCGCGGGCAGATTCGAAAGCCGTTGAGAACCTTGGCGCCCGCTATCTGGAGGACCGTCAGGCAGCGGTCAAGACGTTGTCGAAAAGCAGTGCCGCCGACTGCAGAACGCTGGTGCCGATTCTGGTCAAAAAAGTCCAGGACGGCACCTGGTTTGAGCAGCAGTCGGCGACGGCAGTCCTGCAGCAACTCGGCGCCAGAGCCAAAACCGGCGGTCCGGGTCTGGCCCAAGCTGCGGTTGCCGCGGCCAAAGCCAGTGACTGGGGCCTGGCCCGGCTGGTGGTCGACGCCCTGAAGCGGGTGGATCCGGACTCGTTCAAAGCCATTGTCCCGCATCTCCTGCCGCTGATGCGCAGCAAAGAACCGGGCGTCCGCTGGCAGGCGGTGTCGCTGCTGGGCCGGATGCAGCCGCTGCCGGCGACGGTCGGCGACCAGTTGATCGCGATGTTCAAAGACAAGGAACTGGGAGCGGCCGCCATCGAAGCGGCCGGCAGCACCGCGAAGCCCTCGCCGAAGCTGATCAAGGCGTTGACCGGCGCGCTGACCAGCGCCAAATCGGAACAGGCGCTGGCCGCGATTCTGGCCTTCCGCAAAATGGGGCCGCGGGCCAAGGTTGCGGTTCCCGGGCTGATCAAGGCCCTCCGAAAACCGGAGCTGATCGCGCCGGCGGCGCAGACCCTGAAGGCCATCGGCCCGGCGGCGGCCCCCGCGCTGCCGCAGCTGCTGCAGGCCGCAAAAACAAAACCGGCCGCGGCCAAGGAGATCCAGGCGGCACTGACCGCGATCAAGCGGAAGAATATCCTGCCGACGGCGAAGGCGGCGGCGGTGACCTGTACAGAAGGCGGCCGCACAACCGCAACTGTGGAAGTCGTCGATCCGGACGACATTGCGGCGGCGGTGACGGTCGCTGTCAGCCAGGCGCCGAAGCACGGCACAGCCGAAGTCGTCGGCCCGCGACAGATTGAATATCGGTCCAAACCCGGATTTGTCGGCCGGGACCAGTTGACCTTCAATGCCGCGGATGCCAAAGGAAAAGGCAAACCGGCAAAGCTGACGATCACCGTCAAACCGGACACGGTCAGCCCGAAGATCACCCGGGTGCAGACAGCGGTGGACCTGAAGTCGCTGACTGTCACGTTCTCGGAGCCGCTGGCAAAGGCCGCGGCAGTCGCGAAGAACTACAAACTCTCGCCGGCCGCAGCGATCAAACAGGTCAAGGTCGAGTCGGGCGGCAATGTGATAACCCTGAAAACTGCAAAGCTGAAAAAGGACCAGCAGTATCGCCTGACCCTGACCGGCATCACCGACCGTGCGAAGACGCCGAATGCAATCAAGCCGGCGGCGCACACGTTCAAGGCCACAGCGCTGATTCCGGGGTTGACCGCGGCCGTGTACAGCAACACCCAGCTCAAGGGCGACGCCGCGACGCATGTCGACGCGGTGGTGAACTATCCCAAAGGCTTGAAGGGCAGAAAGACGAACTACAGTGTCCGGTGGACGGGCAAGGTGAAGATCCCGAAAAACGGCAAGTACACGTTTTACGCCAAGTCCGACGACGGCATTCGACTGTGGGTAAACGGCAAGAAACTCGTCGATGCCTGGAAGGGACAGGGGCCGACGGAGTACAACGGTTCATTGACGCTGCAGGCCGGCAAACTGTACGACGTAAAGATGGAGTACTACCAGGGGGTTGGCGGCCACTACATCACGTTGAGCTGGGCCGGACCGGGGATCAAGAAGCAGATCATCCCCAAGACCGCGTTGTTTACGCTGCCGTCGCAGTAATCAGGGCAGCAACCGGTCCGTCGTGCCGACGACGAAGACCGTATGGTTGCCGATGCGGATTTCATCTCCGACCTCGACGTCGAGAGCGGCGCCGCGGTCGGCGAAGGGCAGTCGGCGACCGTTAATCTGTGTTGTTTCGGGGGCCATCGTGCGCAGCACCAGACCTCGATCGACGGTCGTCAGCTGCAGGAGTTTGCGGCCGACGCCCACATCCGGCACATAGACATAGTTATCGACGGAAATGGGTTTGCCGCTGATCCAGAGTTCCTCTCTGACGATGGCCACGAGGCCGTCGAGACCGTCCTGGAATTCAAGACAGAACTCGGTGCGGCCATCGGTCACGGTTTTTAATTGCGTCGGCTGCAACAGGAAATCCCGGGCTTGGGGCTGATTGACAATCGCGTCCGGCAGGCCGTCCGGCCGGAACAGCATGGCGGCTTTGCCCAAACGTTCCTGCCGCAACTGATCGAAGATCTGCGCCTTACGGACAGCGGCGGTCTGACGCCAGACGGTCTTTTCGGCATCGGCCCGTCGTTCCCGGCGGTATGATCGGACAAAGGCCCAGGCCATCAGGCCCACGGCGATTACGGCGATGCAGGCGACGAGGACGAATTCCCGGCGGTTGCGCGATACCAGCAGGGTCATCTGGCGGCCGAGGTTGGCTTTCTCGGCGCCGGTGGCGAAGCCGGCCTGATAGTTTTCGATATCGCCGGCCAGATGCTCCACCATCTGGTAGCGATCGTGCGGCTGCAGCGCCATGGCTTTGGTGGTTACGGCGGTCAGCGATTCCGGAATCCGCCGGTGCGGGCAATGGATCAACTCAAAACCGCGGCGACCGTGGAGTCGATTGCGATTCTCAGGGTTGAACATCGACGGATGGATAATTTCGCCGTGAACAATTCGTTCGTAGATCTCCAGACCGGATCCTTCCACCGGTCGCTGCAGCGTCAGCAGGGAATAGAGAATGCCGCCCAGGGCGTAGATGTCGCTGCGTTGATCGACTTCCGCCGACTTGCCGTAGGCCTGCTCCGGCGCCATGTAGTTCGGCGTGCCCATAACCTGCCCGGCCTTGGTCACTACGCTGTCCCCGTCCAGCCGGGCGGATTCGATGCGTTCGCTGCCCCAGTCCGGAATACCGTAATTCTCGCGTTCGCCCCGGCGACCGGTGGCGACGCCCTCCATGCCCACATGCGCCGCATCGATGTGGATCATCTCCGGCGGCAGGATCTTGGCAATGCCCCAGTCCATCACCAGCACCTCACCGAAATCGCCGATCATGATGTTGCTCGGCTTCAGATCGCGGTGCACCACCCCGCGGGCATGAGCAAAGGCAACCGCGTCGCAGACCTTCAGAAAAACCGTCAGCAGACGATTCAGATTGTAGCGTTTGACGATTTGCGGATCCCGTCGGCGAATGCCGTTAAGGACCTCCTTCAACGTCTGGCCCTGAACCAGTTTCATGGTGAAGAAGACATTGCCCGAGGCGTCGATCCCCAGCTCATGGACGGGGACGATGTTCGGGTGCTCCAACTGCCCGGTCACCTGGGCTTCTTCGATGAAGCGCAGCACATCTTCTTCGCGGACTTCGCCGCGGTGGAGCATGACTTTCATCGCCACCTGCCGGCGGATGTCCCGGTCGCGAGCCAGCATGATCGCGCCCATGCCGCCCTTGGCAAAGATGCCGCCAACGCTGTAGCGCGTTCCCCGGTCTCCCGCCTGCACGCCTTCGCGGAATTCCGGCACCTCGTTGTCGGTACGCCGGCTCCGGATCTTGGACAGGTAGTCAACCCCCAGATACTCATCGATGGTCAGACGGGTATCCCCGGTGTCCAGCGGCGTCCATTGCGTGGCGGATTCAGCCGGCATGTCGCCTTCACCGCGGAGGATTTCGGAATCGGATTCGGGCAATTCCGGGGACGCCCCCAGGCCGGCAGGGCGCATGGCAGACGAGCCTGTTTCGGTTTCCGGATCGTTCATGGTCGGCAAGTCCGGGGCTGCGGTTCGATGCGGTACCGGCAATGTAGCAATCCACGCCGCCGCCGTCAACCGGCCGGAAGCCCGGAGCCAGGGCCTTGCTTTTCCGGGCCGCGGGGTCCAGACTACACGGACCGGAATGTTCCGTACTGTCGGACAAGAGGAAGGAGAACTCCATGAGCCAGCCGCCGGCCTTGCCGCAACCGAAACCATCCATGATCCCCCGGGTCTTCGGCATCATCAACATTTGCTGGGGAGCACTCGGCACCTTCGGGACGCTCAGCGGTTTTCTGACCATGCGGGTCAACCAGCAGAATCCCATGCTGGAACAGATGCAGACGCTGATGGAAGACTCACAGTTGTGGACGATCTACCAGCCGGTGAGCATGGGCCTCGGGTTTGTTCTGTCCGTGCTGCTGGTGGTGTGCGGCATCGGCCTGGTCCAGCGTCGCGAGTGGGGACGGAAGCTGGCGTTGTTCTACGGTTTCACCCAGTTCGTCCTGGCGCCCGTCGGCGCGGCTGTTGTCCTTGTGGTTATGCTGCCGATTGTGGATCAGGTTCAGCCGGGAGTGGAACGGGTCTCCGTCATCGGCGGCATCATCGGCGGCATCATCGGGGCGTTGATCGGCCTGACTTACGCCGTGCTGCTGGTGATCTTTATGACGCGTGAACGCACGCGCGCTGCCTGCGGCTGATCAGGAGCTCCCGGCCAGCGCCGGCTGCGTCTCCCGGCAGAATGCGGCGAATTCCACGGCCTCGGGAAAGAACTCCAGGAAATCGCCTTCGAACTCGTCGTAGCGGTCTTC
Source organism: uncultured Lentisphaerales bacterium (assembly GCA_964384625.1). Lineage (GTDB taxonomy): Bacteria > Verrucomicrobiota > Lentisphaeria > JABSQK01 > JABSQK01 > CAYLNH01. The sequence continues at coordinate 12,662 of CAYLNH010000124.1, read as the reverse complement.
CAGATCCTGCGCGGCCGGGGTAAAATCCACGCCGTAGCGCGAGCGGCGTGAGAGCCGCTGCAGCGACTGCCGGATCCCGTCCATGGCGGCGTACCCGGTCAACCAGGACATATCCCGGGCCCGCTGGAAGAAAACCGGCGGGATCGCTTCGCGGGTGTTCTGCAGAATATCGTTCACTCGGCCGGAGAAGGCCTCGAGCGATTCGTCTCCGGAGAACCGGTCGAAATTGCGGGCCAACAGGTGATCGTAGAAGATATCGACCAGGGCGGTTGAGTAATGCCGGTGCTGCGGCCAGATCCGGGACACGCTGCGACGGAAACAGGGATGCTCGTCGGTGAACTGATCAATGCGTTGATGCAGCCGGATGCCGGCCCGAACCCGCGGTGAGAGGTCGGAAGCATTGTAGATCCGGACGACATCGGCGATCAGGTTGCCGATCACCAGTTCCGGGTCGCGACCGGAAAGCAGGCCATGGGCGAGATAATTCAAACTTCCGTTCCGTTACTGTCCCAATTCAATCGATCGGTTCGTCGCGGCCGCCAGACAGCGGCCGATGACGGCCTCGAAATCGTCCGCCGCCAGGGATGCCAGCCCGGCGGCTGTGGTGCCGCCCTTGCTGGTCACCGCCTGCCGCAATTCGGCCGGCGTGCCGAGGTCGCGGTTGAGCATCTCCGTCGCCCCGGCAATCGTCTGCACGACCAGCGCCCGGGCGGCGTCCGCCGGCAGTCCGAGTTCGACGGCGCCCTTGATCATCGCCTCGACATAAGCGAAAAGAAACGCCGGTCCGCTGCCGCTCACGGCAGTTACGGCGTCCAGTTTGTCTTCGGGCATCTCCCAGGCCATGCCGATGGCGCTGAGGACCTCCTGCGCCAGCTTGCGATCGTCGTCCGTCACGCCCGGGGCGCAGGCGTAGACCGATGCCGCCAGGCCGACCGTTGCCGGCGTGTTCGGCATCACCCGGATGATCCGGTCGGAGCCGGTCCACGCCTGCAGTCGGGCCAATCGAAGACCCGCGGCAATGGAGATCAGAAGCTTGGCGGAAAAGCCGCCGGCCAGGGGTTCAAGGACCTTGGCCGCATCCTGTGGTTTGACCGCCAGGACAATCACGTCGCCGTCCGCCGCGACTTTGGCATTGTCCGCCACGGCAGCCACCCCCGTGTTCTGCGTAAATGCGTCGCGAGCCGCCGGGGCGACGTCGCCGGCGGTCATGCGGTGCGGCGCGAAAACTTTCTTCTCAATAAGTCCGGCGGCAATGGCGGTGGCCATTTTGCCGGCGCCGATGAAGCTCAAATGCATCGTCAACTCCCGGGTTCAGACGAATACGGGTACGACGACCGCACGCCTTTGTCAATTGGCTCCTGCGGACAACGGCAATCCGGGAATTCCGCTGGCAATCTCAGCGGCAACGCTTCAATGTATCGGCATTGGAGGCGCCCGAATCATGGTCAAAGAGTATCTGCGCTTGACGCGCACCGGCACCTATGGCTTTCTGGTTGCCCTGCCGCTGATTCTCGGCTACGAATTTTTCCTCATCCTCGGCGGCACCAATCAACGGGTCGTGGCCGACCTCTGGATTCAGAAGCTGCTGCGGCCCTTCGGCATCTACGGGCATCTGGCCGGCGGTCTGCTCATCGTTCTCACCGGCATCGTGATCGTCCTGCTCGAGCAGAAGAAAGACATCAAACTGAAGCCGGGGTTTTTCGGACTGATGCTCGGCGAGAGCATCCTCTGGACGCCGATCTTCTACCTGATTGTCGGCTACCTGACCGCCCGCGCCGTCGCCCCCGCCCTGGCCGCGGCAACCCTCGACGGCATGAATGTCTTCACCCGCATCGGACTCTCTCTCGGCGCCGGCGTCTATGAAGAGCTCGTGTTCCGGGTCATCCTGGTCAGCGGTCTGGCCTACCTCGGGCGCCAGGCCGTGCCGGAACAACGAAACCTGATCTACTGCATCGTGGCGGTCGTCGGCGCGATGATCTTCAGCCTCTGCCATTATCTCGGACCCGAGCAGTTCTCCTTCACCTCGTTTCTCTTCCGCTTCATCGGCGGCCTGGCGCTGAACATCCTGTATATCACCCGCGGCTTCGGCATCGCCGCCTGGACCCATGCCTGGTACGACATCATGGTACTGGTCCATATGGGCTGATCCAGCGTCGCCAGATGAACCCGCAGCAACCGCCCGGCTGTGCCACTTTGTCCCTGCCCACCGCCCCGCGCCGGTTGGCCGGAGGTCAACTGCCGATTGGCATGGAGTCTGCTTCCCTGTGAATAGACAAAAACAAAGCCCGGTTGAGCCATGTCCGTTGAGGGACTCCCTGCTCACCACCCCCTCTTCCATGGCTCAACCGTTTGCCTGAAAGGAGAATCACATGTTCTTCATTGACCCGATGTACCTTCTGGTTGTGGCGCTGCCGGCGCTGTTGATCGGCGGGCTGGCGACCTTGATCACGAAGAGCACTTTCAAGAAATACAGCAAGGTCGGATCCCGGCGCGGGCTGACCGGGGCCCAGGCGGCCCAGGCGATGCTGCAGCGACGGGGCGTCCACGACGTCCGCATCGAACCGGTCGGCGGGTTCCTCAGCGATCACTACGACCCGTTGTCGCGAACGCTGCGGTTGTCGGAGGACGTCTATGCCGGCCAGTCGCTGTCAGCGGTCGGCGTGGCCTGCCATGAAGCCGGCCACGCGATTCAGCATGCCCGCGGATTCTTCCCGTTGTGGCTGCGGAGTGCGTTGGTGCCGGTGACCAACCTCTGCACGGCGTTGTACATCATTCCGATCCTCATCGGCTTTTTCATGCGCCTTCCCGGCTTTGCCTATATCGGTCTGGCCATGTGCGCCATGGGGCTGCTGTTCGCGCTGATTACTCTGCCGGTCGAATGGGATGCCTCACGCCGCGCCAAAGCGGCGATGGCGGAAACCGGTCTGTTGACGCCGGCTGAAACCGGCGACGCCGGTTCGGTGCTCAATGCCGCGTTTCTCACCTATGTCGCTGCGGTGGTCAGTTCGCTGCTGGTGCTGCTCTACTGGGCCTATCGCCTCGGCCTTCTCGGCGGTCGCCGCTAGTGCGAGAAGATCCCCTGGCTGTGCCGGCGGAGTGTCGGCCTCCCTGCAGTTTCGTAGTCGCCCGACTCTCCCGCGTTTGGCTGAACTCGCCGTGAGCATTGCAGGTTTTGGGGTTATTGTAGGCGGCGGCAAGGAGCATCCATGGCGAAGAAGCGAATCTCTCTATTTATCCCCTGCCTGGTGGATCAGGTCTATCCCGAAATGGGCATGGCGATGGTCCGGGTGTTGGAGCGCCTGGGCTACGAGTTGGACTACAACCCGGAACAGACCTGCTGCGGGCAGCCGGCCTACAATGCCGGCCACTGGGACGAAGCCCGAGCCGTGGCGTCCCGGTTCATCGACTGCTTCAAGGAGGCGGAGTGCATTGTGGCGCCGTCCGGCTCGTGTACGGCGATGATCACGAAATTCTACGGCGAACTGTTCGAGGGCCACCTGAAGCGGGGGGAGGCGCTGGCGCTGCAGGACAAGAGCTTTGAATTCTCGCAGTTCCTCAAAGCTGAGGATCGGATTTCCGACGTGCAGGGCAGTCTGGCTGCGAAGGTGGCGTTCCATAACTCCTGTCACAGCTATCGGGAATTGGGAATCACCACGGAGCCCTTCGAAATTCTGGATCGCATCAACGGCTGTGAAGTGCTGCAGCCGGCGGGCGAGCCGGTCTGCTGCGGGTTCGGCGGGCTGTTCATGGTCAAGTATCCGGAAGTCTCCGGCAGCATGGCAAAAGCGCGGCTGGCACAACTGCTTCAGCCGGGGGCGCAGATGATTGTTTCCAATGATCCGGGCTGCATCATGAATCTGCGCCGCCAGGCAGCCGTGCAGAAACTGCCGGTGGAGATCATCCATCTGGCGGAGTTATTGGACCGGGCCTGGACGTAGGGGATGCTGCGACAGCAGGTAGACGCGGGCGCCCGTCTCGTTGTTTCGGCTGAAACATGTGGCGCCGGCGGCTTCCAGTTGCTGTACCAGTTTCAGTTCGGCATTCTGCTCCGGGTCGGGGACGCGCGGGTCGGCAATGACGAACACGGCGCGGCTCCGAAACACACCGGTGATGGCGGCGACCGGATCCGGATGCTGCCCGCGCCGGATCTGCTCCCACAGTGTATAGCGTTCCGGCGACCGCTGCTGCATGAAGATCGGGTCCAGAAACGTCATGAACCGCAGATCCGGGGCGTGGAACCAGAGGACGGCGTTGTCGTGAAAGCGCGTGACGAAGACGATCTCATTCGGGGCCAGGTTCCGCCGCAGCCAGACGCCGGCATCGACATGCGTGACCTGGGCTTGCCCGCAGTAGCGGCCGTAGAGGCGGCGAAATCCGAGTGCGCCGAAGATCAGCACGCCGACTGCGAAGACGAAAGCCAGGCGTTTGAGGCGCCATGATCCCGGCAGTTGCGGCTGGAGTTGCGACCAGCTTGCCGCCAGCCAGAGCACGGCCATGGGGACGGCGTAATCAAGGAAGCGCAGGGCAAATGCGGCGAGCAGCAGGTAGCCGAGAGCGCAGACTCCCAGAAAGACAACCTGCCGATTGGGCCGCAGCCGGATCCGGAGATACGCCGCGATGCCGGCAACGGCCGCGATGAAGATCGGTGCCAGCAGCCACAGAAGCCGCCAGCCGGTCGGCTGCAATTCGCCGATCCGTTCCGTGGCGCCGGTACCGGCGCCGGCGCTGAACAGGACCAGGACGTTCTGGATGAAGAGCCCGTGCAGGTTCCGCGGAAAACTCGGGTGTATGATGGTTGCCGCGGCGACACCGGCGAAGGCATAGACGAACAGCGGCACGGTAAACGCCGGCCGCAACCTGCGCCGACCATCCTCCTGCAGTACCGCCCGGAGGATGTCGTACAGCAGAACCAGGCCCAGAAGCTGCCAGTGGCTGGCATGCGCCAACGTATAAACAAATGCCGTCGCCGCCAACGCTGCCGGCCGGCGGCGGAAGGTGAAGCCCAGAATCAGTGCGACAAGGCCGATCGACAGCACATGCGGCCGACAGACCGACAGCCGGAACCAGAACAGACCGAAGCAGGTCCAGGGCAACAGGCACGTCCAGAATCCGGACTGCCGCCGAGACAGGCCCAGTGCGCGGCAGGCCGACCAGAGGCAGGCGGCCACGAACAGCACGGCCAGCAGGCAGAACACCTTCGCCCCGAGGATCCGGTGCCAACGCACGAAGGGAGCCAGCAGAAGGTGGAACAGCCAATCCTTGTCAAACCAGGCTTCCGCCCAGACGGACTCGGTCGCCCAGCGGAACGTCGGCCAGGCCAGACCGCCGGCGGCCATGACATGGCTGATCTGAACGTGGAAATAAGGGTCGGCCCCGACGAACCCGGGTACGCCGGCAATGAAGGCAAGAGCGGGAGTCAACCAAGCCAGCAGCACGGCGACCAGCCCGGCATGCGGCCCCTGCACAATCGTATCGGAAGTGGGTTCTGCCATCGGAGTTCACGAGCTCTATACGCATCGAACCATACCACCCCGATTCGAAAAGTCCCGCAACCGGTCAGTTCCCCTGCAGACGCTGCAGCTCATCCCGCAAGCGGGCGGCGTCTTCATAGCGCTCGTCGGAAACCGCGTCCTCGAGCTGCTGCTTCAAGCGGGAGACCGGGTCCTTGGGGGTCTCGCGTTCGGTCGGGGCATCCCCTTCATCCGTGATCGGCATGTGCTGTTCGAGCTGCTGATCCGACTCCTTGATGTCAACGGAGTTCTCGGTCAGAACATCCTCGCGCACAAAGATCGGGGCTTCATAGCGCAGGGCCAGGGCCATCGCGTCCGAGGGCCGGGAATCAATGTCGAGCGTCCGCCCGTCCCGAGTGGTGAGGTAGACGCGGGCATAGAAGGTGCCGTCTTTCAGATCGGTCACGTGGACCCGGTCCACGGTGCAGTCGATTTCGTCGAGCACGCTCTTCATCAAGTCGTGGGTCAGGGGCCGGCGATAGGGCTTGTTATTGTAGGCGATGGCGATGGAATGCGCCTCCGCCGGGCCGATGCAGATCGGCAGCACCCGGTCGTCACCGTCGCGGCGCAAGAGGATGATGAAGTTGTAATTGAAAATCGAGATGTTCTCGATCTGGACTTTTACGAAACGGTGTTTCATCGGCTTCTGAAGCCCTTCCCGAGCGAGTTCATCGGTGCTTTTCGGCTTGTAGTAAGATAAGCGTAGCCCCTCCCTGTGTCAACGGTTGGGCCCTGGAATTCCCCTCAGAGAAAGCCGGACAGGCGGCCTTTATTCCCGTCGGCCAATCAGGTATACTACCCTTGCAGACCCGGATACGACCTTGGAGCGCCGCCCCGCGATGACCGCACCGCAACCGGAACCGCCGCCGCCCGAAGCGGCTGCCGCACCCCGACATCAGACCGCCCGCTGGCGGCGTTGGCTGCTGCTGGTTGTCAGTCTGGCGGCGGTAACCGCATTGCGGCTGCACAGCCTCGAAGAACCGCTCGAAGGCGACGAAGCCACCTATATGCTGATGGCCCGGCTCTGGGCCGACGGCGGAACACCGTACGCGGACCTCTGGGACAACAAACCGATCGGCACGTTCATCACCTATCGTATCGGGCTCGGTCTGTTCGGCTACGACCACTACACGCCGCGAATGCTGTCGCTGCTGGCGATGCTGGTGTCCACCGCCCTGCTGGCCTGGGTTCTGTGGCGGCGACCGCCGGCCGAACAGCTCCTGGGGTTGCTGGTATTGTGGCCGATGTTGACGGTCTGGGTACCGTGCCACGCCAACGGCGCCAACATGGAGGTGTTCCTGCTGCCGTTTCTGTTCGGCTTGTTCGGTTTGCTGGAGCGCTACATTCAGACCCGTAAGGAAGCCTATTGGTATGCCGCCCTGGCCGTAGTCTGCACTTCCCTGCTGCTTAAGCAGGTCACTCTGCCGCTGGTGGCCGTGCCGTTTGCCGTTCTGCCCCGCTCGGCGTGGCGGCAGCCGCGGCGCCTGGCCGGCCGCGGCCTCGCGCTGCTCGGGTTGCTGGTGGTCCTGCCGGCACTGGTCTACACCGGGTTCGGCCTGGGGCCGCTGTTCCCGTTCCGGCAATTCGCGGTCAATGCCTCCTACGGCAGCGACATCGGACCGTGGCGGCGCTTGCTCAAGCTTGTGGTCCTGGCGCTCTCGCTGCCGTTCCACCGGTCGCTGCTGTGGCTGTTGCCCCTGAGTCTGGCGGCGATCCTCGGGACAATCGGCGCCATCGTCCGCCGCCAGCCCGGCCGCTGGCTGTTGCTCAGCCTGCCGGCGGGCAGTGTTGCGGCGGTGGTGCTTCCCGGCCAGCACAGCGGGCACTATTCCCTCCTGGCCCTGCCCGCCATTGTTCTGGCCGTGCTTGCCGGCTACGACCTGAGTCGACGCCGGCCCTGGCGAGTGGTTCTGCCGATTCTGGCATTTGCGTTCCTGGGGTTCTGGACCTGGAAGCAGTACCTCAGCCTGGAGCCCAGGTGGATCAGCGCCGCAAAATACCCCGAGAACCCGGCCTGGTTCGTGGGCGACCGGCACATCGGCAACTGGCTCCGCGAGCAGGGGATCACCGACAAACGAATCTATGTCGAAGGCAGCCATGCGTCGATCTACTTCTACTCCCGCAACCGGCCGGCAACCCGGTTTCACTGCCAGTACGCGGTGCCCATCGGCGCCGTGACGCAAGAGGAATTGCTGCAGCAGACCATCGCGGCAGAGCCGGACTACCTGATCATGCTCAACCCGACCCCCGCACTGCCCGGCATCACTCCCTGGATCGAAGCAGAATACACCCTCGATCAGACACTGCCGGCGCTGAACGTCCGCGTCTATCGCCGGGTAATGCGTCAGTGACGGGCAGTAGCGTCTGCCGCCTTCCACCACCGGCAGGAGAGCAGCACGCGGGGGGCCACTCCCCGTGACTGACGCATTGCATCGCCGGCAACCGCCGCCTTTACTTCCCACAGACAACTGAGTATGGTATCCGCGAATTTCAGGAGGATGCTGCGCCCATGACCGACAACCAAACCAGACTGGCCATCGTGGTTCCGGTTTACAACGACTGGGAATCGGCAAAGCGCCTGGTCGACGAACTTGCCGGCGTGCTGTCAAACGCGAACACCACGGCACGAGTTGTCCTCGTGGACGACGGCTCGACCTCGACGCCGGCAGCGTTGACCCCGCCGGCCAAGGACGGCGTGCATGCCGTCGAGGTCATCCGACTGTGGTGTAATCGCGGGCACCAGGCGGCCATCTGTATCGGGCTCGGTCATGTCCTGGACCAACCCGACTGCGATGTTGTGGTGGTGATGGACGGCGACGGCGAAGACCGTCCGGAAGATGTTCCCCGGTTGGTCGAGGCCGTCCGCGAACATGGTGACGCCATCGTGTTTGCCGGTCGAACCATTCGTCAGGAAGGCCTTGTGTTCCGCTGCTTTTACCGCTTGTACTGCCTGTTCTTCCGCTTCCTCACCGGCTGTCGCGTGGCCGGCGGCAACTTCAGCGCCATGCCGGCGGCAAAGCTGCCTTCGGTCCTGGCTGTGGCCGAAATCTGGAATCATTATGCCGCCGCCGTGCTCAAAGCCCGTTTCCCCGTGATCAGCCTGCCCAGCCGCCGCGGCAAACGCTACGCCGGCAAGTCGAAGATGAATTTCTCCGCCTTCGTCACGCATGGATTCAGCGCGATTTCGGTCTTCGGCGATACAGCCTCTGTGCGCATGTTCCTGCTCTCGGGCACGAAAGCCGTCGGGTGCGTCCTCGGCCTCCTGGTGCTCTGGATCCTCGGCTGCCGCACGGACCTTTGCGTTCCGGTCTGGCTATATTGGGTCTTCGCCCTGGGGTGCCTCTTCTGGGCCCTCGCCGGCAGCGTCTTCCTCGCCGCCAGCATGCTGATCCTGCACATGCGCAGTCTGGCTCGCATCCGGCCGTTGCCCAACGTTGAGCCCCTCATCCGCGAGGTTGTGCGGCTGGACTGAAAACCGCTCCGCGAAGATCTGTCCCACCGCCAGCGCGGCCAGCAGCGCCAATCCCGCCCAGGTCCACCGCGTCCCGCGGGTTACCGCGGGTGACACGTAATCCATCACAATCGTGTGGCGTCCGCGCGGCACCGGAATGCCCCGCATGGCATGGTCATAGAGCGGCACCATCGGCAATTCGCGCCCGCCCCGGATTGCCCGCCAGCCGGGGGCCCAGCGGTCGGAACAGACCAGCAGACGTTCGGTACCGGTCACGACCTCGAGGGTGACGCGGCTGTAACGTTCTTCAAGCACTTGGACGGTTTCTTCAGGCGTCACAGGAGGTCCTTGAAGTTCGTGCGGCGTTGTGGTCAACGCGGTCTGCGTCGGGTCCGGCAGGTTCTGCCAGTCCACCGCCCCCGGCTGCCGGCGCAGATTGGGGACCAGCCGGAATCGAGGCAGGACCGGGTCCGGCACGCGCCGGCTGGTTTCGGGGTCTTTGTAGCCGCGCGCCACCGAGGCCAGCTGCAGCATTCGCGTATCGGTGTACGGAATCAGGGCCGTCGGCTTCATGCCCAGATAGCCGGTGGCCATATATTGCCCGTCCCAGAGCGGAAAGTTCGAGGGAGCAATCACCCGGCCCTGTCGTTCGCCGGGGCGCAGTTGCCGATGCAGGCGTTGAATGTCTGCCATGGATTTGCGGGGAACCTTCACGGCGACCTCAAGGCCGACAACGCAGACATCCAGAAAGCAAATGCACGTCACCAACGGCAACACCCACTTGGGGCGCTGACGCCACCACAAGAGCAGCAATGCGCCGATGGCTCCCGACACCCCCACCCCCCATACGAGACCGACAACGGCCCTGGGATTCATCAGATGGCCGCGGAAGGAGAACGTGCCGACCGCCAGCACAAGTACTGCCGTGATCAGGCTGAGACACGCCGGAGCGAAAAGCAAGAGCTGTCGAGCCGGCGGACATGGACGCAGGGGAGTGTGGCGGAGCGTATACATCCCGAGTGCTGCCCCCAGGCCGAGAAAGGTCGTCAACACAACCTTGTACCGATTCGGTGATCTGAAGTCAGCGATGAAAGGAGCGTGAATGAGCCATCGATGCAAGCCGCCATATCCCCCAAGCATCAAAAGGACAGCAACCACGGCCGAAACAGAGATGAAAACGATCGGCAGTCGATGTTTGCGAACGCTGATTCGACAGATGATCAAACAGCCAAAGAGAAACGTCAGCATTCCGATCCCGAAGTAAGCGCAGAACTCGGTTGGGTTGAGTAGGTAGTCTTGGGATCCATCCAGGAACGTCACAACGTCGCCCAACCCTTTCCGGCCGTAGATGCCAGGCAGCAGATTGGGCAGCAGGTGCAGCGGATGCAGCGAGAAACCACAGCGTTGGGCCTGGCTCAGGGCGCCGCGTTCGGCTTCTCCCAGCGCTGTCAAGGTCGGCAATAACTGCACCATCCCGACCATCAGACCGCCGACCAACGCCGGAGCCAGAAGCCCTGCCCGCCCCAGGCAATGCCGATCCCGTTGCCGAACCAGCTCGTAGGCGATTACGAGGCCCACGGGGATGCAGACGATGAAGGCGGTCTGCGGGTGACACAGCAACAGCATGGATCCCAGACACAACCCCGTGCCGGCGGCACTCAGCCAGGGGCGCCGCCCGGTCATCGCGCCCCAGGCGAACAGGACCATCCACGGCAGATGACTGAAGATCAGACACATGTGCATCTGGCCGAAATGCGCCAACGGGAAGATCGAGAAGGCAAACACCGACGCACCAAACAATGCTGAACTGCTGTCCACGCCATGTCGCCGCCGCAAGTACAGGTACGCGCCGGCCAGAGATATCGGGAAGTGCATGACCATCTCGATGCAGAGCGCGAGAGTTAACGGCAGGAACCGATAGAGGACTCGGACCGGGTGGAACATGCCGGTCTCCCCGTAGCCCGCATGATCGAGACCGCGCCAGTAGAACGGGGTCCAATGGCTGTTGTCGCCATGCTGCAGGCAGAGCGAGTAAAACGCGCGATCCGGAATGGCCATCTCAGCAAAGTCAAAGGAGGCATAGATCTGACCCCGCAGAAATGGCCAGCAGAGGACCAGGAAAGCCCCCAGCAGGGTCAACAGCAGCAGGCAGTTTGCCCGCAGAAACTCCAGAATCCGTTCGCGGCGGTCCATCGTCAGGGCGGCCTCCTGATTTCACTCCGGCGATGGTACATGATCCGTACCCGCACCGGATGTCAACCGGCCGGGACGAATCCGTTGCGCGAACCGCAAATCCGGCAGCAGGTGTTGCAGCAGGTGTTATAGTAGCCGCCGTCATGGAACCAGCACTGTCCAACTACGGCCGGGCGTCAACAACACCGTCACCCGTCGGCCGGATGATGTCCGCCTTCGCCGCCGACTTCCGGGACGGCGTCGACATCAACCTCGGCGTCGGCTACGTCAACGAAGCGACCATCCCGTACGACCTGGTGCGCGAAGGCTACGACGCCGTCGTCGGCCGGCCGACCGTCCATCGCGTGCCGTTGAATTACGGCGGCCCCGAGGGCTCGGCCAATCTGATCCGGTCGCTGAAGGACTACCTTGTGCAGCGTGGCAATGGTCTGACGAAGGAGGTCCTTGAACAGCACCGGATCATCATCGGGCCGAGTGGAGCGACGAGCTTGCTCGATGGCCTGGCGGTTGTCATGCAGCCGGGAATTGTCGTCACCGCCGACCCGATATACTACATCTACTGCAATGAGCTTGAGCGCATGGGATTCGAGGTCGTAGCCGTTCCGGAAGGCGATGACGGGGTCAACGTCTCTGCCGTGAAGGAGGTCCTTGCAGAACTCGGCGAACGGCGTCGTGAGATTCGCTTTCTCTACTTCGTGACGATCAGTAACCCCACGTGCACAATTCTGGCCGACGGCAAGCGGCAGGAACTGGTGCGGATTGCCGAGGAGCTCTCGGAGGAGTCCGGTCGTCTCGTGCCGCTTGTGCTCGACCGGGCCTATGAAGACCTGATTCACGATCCCACTGTCCCCACGCCCCAGTCAGCACTGACCGAAAACAACATGGGCGTCGTTCACGAGATCGGGACGTTGTCAAAGATCCTGGCGCCTGGGTTACGGGTGGGGTACCTGATCGGCCGGGATTCCGCGTTGATGGATGCGATGGTGCAGCGGACCAACGATGTCGGCTTCAGTGCGCCGCTGTTGACACAGGAGATCGCCAGCCACTTGCTCGACCAGCATGTGCAGGATCAGTTGACCGCGGTCAACGCCGGCTACCGCAGGAAGGCGCAGCAGGTTGCTGCGTGGCTTGACGAGTACCTCGACAACCATATTGAACATCGTACCGGCGGCCAGGCCGGTTTCTACTACTACCTGACATTGCGTGACGTCGAGACGCACGAGCGATCACGGTTCTTCAAATACCTGACGCGCACCACGGGAGATCCTGCGACCGACGGCGCCAAGGACCTCCTGCCGCGCGTGATCGTGATTCCGGGGGAACACTGCGTTCATCCGCGCGGGCAACTGGCGGCCGCGGGGCGGCGGCAGTTCCGGCTTTCCTATGGTTTTGAGGAACTGGAGCGCATCAAACAGGCAATCGCAATCATCGCCGAAGCCGCGGCTTTCGGCGCGTAAGTGCTCGACGAACCACGTCGCTCACAGATCCGGCCTCCACGGGGCTTGTCC
>CAYLNH010000123.1:0-19495 GCA_964384625.1 uncultured Lentisphaerales bacterium | reverse complement strand
TCGGGCGCTGGGAAGCCCGCTTCCCAGCGCCCGAAAAGCAGGGTGAGGGGTGAGGGCCTGCAGCCACTAATGAACTTCTTCACCAGGCGGATAAACCGCCTGGGGTCGTATGATCGAGCCAATTGCCGGCAAGAGATACCGACAGAACTGACGTGCGCCCCCGGGCCCATCCTGCCGACCGGTCTGTTCCCGGCAGGACAGCTCAGCTTTCGAAGCTGACGTGGCGGGGTTCGGGGATGCGGCGCAGGATCTCCTCGACGGCGTGGAGGTCGAGCTGCATGTCGTCATCGCGCTGGACGTCCTGGAAGTCGCCGCGGGCGAGTTCCGGGCTGGCGCCTTCGACGAAGACCTCGGAGATGTTGAGGTCCGGCAGGCGGAGGTCGTCGGCCCGGCGTTCATCCGGCAGGGCGGCGAGCTGCTGGATGACGTTCTGGGCATTGAGCCGGTCGAGTTCGAGGGCATTGGCGAGGACGCGGCGCCGGGGGTTGTCCAGCAGGCGACCGGCTTCCTCGAGCGCGGCTTCGAGATCGGTGTGTTCCTGGCTGTCGGCATCGAGTTTCTTGAGCTCTTCCTCAAGCTCTTCGAGGCGCGCTTTGATATGGTAGTCCGGCGAATAGGCATCGACCTTCAGCCGGGCGTAGACGCTCTTTCTGGCAAACGGGTCATAGTCTGGCGGGAGTTCCGGCATAATCAGTTCCCCTTCTGGAGTGAGAAGTTGACGACCCGCTGGTACATCCGTTCGAATTCGGTGACCAGATTGATGCCGCGGTCGAATGCGGCGCTGGGTTTGCGACAGGCGTCGCGCAGGTTCCACAGGGCCTCCTCGATCGGCCCGATATTGACGCCGTGCGGGATCTCGGAAAGGATCTTCTCAAGCCGGATGCCGGCCGGGCTGAACTTGCCGTTGATGCCCTCCTGCAAGGTGTCCAGCAGCTCCGTGTTGAACACCTTCTTGGCCTGCATGTAGTCGGACGGCGCAGCATAGTGGTTGCGGAATTCGAGATAGGTGTCCAACTGCTCATGCAGCGTCGGGAGGTCGTCGATGCGGGTGATTTCGGCGACCGCAACCTGGATGCGCATGTAGCTGATGACGAAGTCCCAGGTCTTGAGTACGGGGTCGTTCTTCTCGATGCCGTCGACGAAGACTTTGGCATCGCGGCCGAGGCGTTTCATGTACTCACTGAGTTTGTCGTCCTGTTTCCCGAGGGTAGTGAAGTAATTCAGGTGCCGCATCATATCGGTGTGGCCGCCGGTTTCTTTGAGGTAGGCGAAGATGTAACCCATGAAGATCTTCATCAGCGTTTCTTCCCGGACGGCGGCGTTGAGGGTGGCGACTTCATCCGGTGAGAACGGCTGCGGTTCGCCGCCGGTTTCGAGCCGGGCCCGGCACTGGCTCCAGTAGGCTTCGTTGCCGAAGACATGGGTGTCCCAGAAGGTCCAGAAGTTCTGCCAGAACTCCTCGACGTTTTCTTTGTCGCGGGTGCCTTCGACCAGCATGGCAAGACGCAGGACGAGAACGCTCAGGTTGTGGATGATGGAATGCACCAGCGACGGATCGTTGCTCAACGTCAGGCTCTTCTGCAGGGCGGCCACGGCTTCGCTGAGGCCCTCGATGGTGTCGGTATTGCCGAGGATTTTGGCCATGTGCAGGGCTTCGAGCGCGCTGACAATGGCTTCGGGCGGGTCGGGGATGCTCTCCAGGATTTCCGTCGCCCGTTTTTCATTGCCGTCTTTGACGGCGGTGGCGGCGAGTTCGGCGGCCAGCGTGGTATAGAGCCGGACGGCTTCTTCCGTTTCGCTGGCGAACGGCTGCAGGTTGTTGACAGCGGCGGACAGATGGCCGCCTTCCAGACAGGACAACGCCTGCATGTAGGCGGCTTTCGCCTGGGTCGCGGGGGCCATCTCGTGGATCAGGAACTGCAGTCGCGCCGAGTCCTGAATGCGACAGAGATAATAGGCCCGCGTGCCGAGCAGTTTCTGCTGGACATGCATGTGGCCGGGGAACTCGGCCCGCGCCTCCGGGATGTCGGCCAGGAGCTGCTCGGCTTCGCGTTCCTTGCCGTCCTCGGCCATCAGGAAGGCCTGCATGGTGCCCAGACCAACCTTGATGTGCGGCGGTACGTCGGACTCGGCGCTGAGCTTGTCCATCATGCCCCTGGCGCGTTCTACTTCGCCGGTGCCGAGCTCGGCCACGGCCATGTGGTAGAGGTAGCGGACGTTGTCCGGATCCTGGGCAAACAGATTTTCCAGGACCGCCTTGGCGGGAGCGAATTCGGCGCGGAACAGATGACACAACGCCGTGTAATACTGGCAGGCGGTGAACCGGGTCTTGTCCTGCGTCGACAACTGGAGTTCCGAAATGAGGTCCATTGAACTGTCGTAGTCGCCCGCTTCCAGGAGGGAGACGACGGTGCGGAACCGGGCTTCCTCGATCAGGTCGTCAAGTCGCTCCTGCAGCTCCGGCGCGTGTTGCTTGACGTACTCGAAGCATTGGGCGGCCATCTTGAAATCACCGTGCTCGAACAACTGGAAGCCCAGCGTGTACATCGCCTTGGCGGACAGCGCCTGCCACTCCGCGTCGGGCGCGGTATGGCCGAGGATCTTGACGATGACGCCCTCGCTGCGTTCGATCTCCTCCATCTGCACCAGGGCGTAGGCGTAGAGAAAGTAGAACCAGGCGGACCGCTCACCGGCGGCGTCGGCGGTTTCGAACGCTTTGACGGCTTCCGGATAGCGTTGCGCAAAGAAGTGGACCCGGCCGATGTGATTGGCGGCCTGCCGCCGGAACGTGTCGTTGTCGAGGGCTTTGGCGAAGTGATCCAGCGCCTGGTCCGGCTGTCCGTTCTTCTCAAGGACGACGCCGTAGAAGTAGTTCCCCGGCGCGGTCTTCGGCACGCGTTTCACGAGGCTGGCCAGCAGCTGCTGGGCTTCGTCGAGATTGCCCTGTTCGAGCGCCAGTTGTCCCTGGCCCAGCAGCGCCTGCGGCAGGGCGACGTCGTACTGCAGCGCGGCCTGGAAGAACTCCTGGGCTTTCTCGAGCTTCTTGTTGCGGAACAGCAGGGATCCCTGCAGTGCCAGTGCCTGCGGGTAGAACTCGTTCTCCGGTTTGACCAGGTTGATGATCTTAAAGGCTTTCACATCTTCGTTGAGCTGCGCAAAGCTGGAGGCGAGATAGTAGACCGCTTCGCCGTCTTCCGGGTTGGTCTTCAGCAGTTTCTGGTACCACTCCACCGAGCGCTGGTGCATGCCGGCGTTGGCAAAGGCCCGGGCGCCGTAGAACAGGGAATCGCGGTCCTGGTGCTTCATGGTTTCAAAGCACTTGAACGCCGCCTTGTACTTGCCGGTCTCGAAGAAAGAACGGCCGAGGCGGTACCAGAGGGCGTCGTTCTGGCCTTGAGCGCCGAGGCAGATCTTGAGATGGTTGACGGCTTCCTCGTAGCGTTCATTGGTGTAGTAGAGGTCGGCCAGGACCTCGTGCGTATCGAGCGCCCGGGGCTCGTGTTCGAGGTGTTCCTTGAGGTAGGCTTCGGCCTCTTCACTGCGGCCAAGCGACCAGGCCAGTTGGCCCATGTTGAAGATGCAGTTCAGCCGGTGCTCCTTCCAGGTCTCGTCTTTGCGCAGTTCCTTATCGAGCTTCTGGTAGAGCCGCTGGAAGGTATGATAGGATTTCTCGGGATCTTCTTCCGCGATGCGCGAGGCCTGGACGATGCGGAACAGCCAGCGGTCGTGGAGCAGCGGCAGGTCGGCTTCCATGGCGTCGACATGCTCCTTGAGCGGCGCCAGCCGTTCTTTCAGGCCGGGCAGCCAGCCGCCGGCCTTAAGCAGGACACGGCTGTAGTTCAACCGGCGCCGGGCGTAAATCAGCGGGAAGAAGACGTAAGGGAACAGGCCGAAACCGTTGAACAGGCCGAGGAACGCGAAGATGATCGTCGGGATCGCCAGCGCCAGGCCGGCCGAGTAGACGTGGCGGTACGTCCCCTGTCCGCCGACGAGGAAGACCGCCAGCAGAATCAGGAACGAGATGAACACCGTGAAGAAGTGCGAAATGCTGTACCGCAAGTGGCCGAATTTCTTTCCCATCCGGACCGCCCGGAGGAAATAAGCCAGCCAGAACAGGATCCAGGTGCCCAAGGCGATCCAGTCGATGTAGTCATAGATGCCCAGGGGCCGGCGGAACTGGTCGAGACGCCGTTTCCACAGCCATTTCTGCATCAGCTCGGAGACCTCGTGTTCGCGGGCCAGCGACGGGAAATCGCGGGAAATCTCTTCCAGAATGCCGTAGGCTCTTTCGATGGATCCGACCTGGTTGAGCTCCACCAGCATGTTGGCCTGGCGCAACTTGAACTCCACCAGCATCCGGTGCAGATCCTGTTCCTCAACCAGGTCCTTGAACTCGGGGCGAATCAGGATTTCCAGACACTCAACGATGCGGTTGGAGACCGCGCGTTGTTCCTGCTCTTTGAATTTCGGTTCGAGCTTGGCGTGGGTTGTCTTCAGGATCTCCTCGATGGCGCCGGACTCTTTGAAGACGGTCGGATATTTCTCGTAGGCGGCGGCGAATTCACGGGCCGCCGCCAGTTCGGTATCGGCTTCCCAGGTGGCGGCGAACTGCGCCTGCACGGTCGCGGCGAACTCCGTGAACGCCGTGGTCTCCGCCAGCCGCGCACCGAATGTTTTCGAGAACTCCTCCAGGAACGTGAACCACGCTTCATCCGTCGCCAGTTCGGCATCCAATTGCCGTTTCAGCCGGAGGTAGGCATTGAAGACGTCCAGTTCGGCGAACTTCGGGAATTCTTCGATGATCCGGCTGTAGGCTGCCAGTGCCGCCGCCGGTTGATTCTGCTTCTCAAGGCTCGCCGCCTGGATCTGCAGCAGGTTGATCAACTGCCGGCTGAACTCAGGTTTCTCGGCATAGGCCGGGAAGCGTTCCTTGATCTGGTCGAAGACCCGGGTTGCCTTCGCCATCGAACCGCCGGCGGTCATCTGGTTGGCTGCCCGGATGGCCAGCGAGATCAGTTTGCTCAACAGCGGGTGCTCGTAATCGCCTTCGACCCGGGTCCAGGCGTCGGCGGCGAGATCGGCCGCCGCCTCATTCTGTTCCCCGTCCAACAGAAACTTGAGACTGGTGAGCAAAATCCGACGATCCGGTTCCGACTGCAGATTCAGACCGTCCTCCTGCCTGGCCACCTTGACGACCTGTTCCAGCGCGGCGGCCCGGTGTCCGGCGGTGAACGTGTCCCAGTCCTGCTTCGCCGCCGGCGGCAGGGTCCTCTCGGTTGCCAGATAGTTTTCCATGTCCAGCATCCGGCTCCAGGTCCGCTTGGGATCCGCCTTGAACTGCTTGTCCAGCACGGCCAGCCGGTCGCGAAACGTGACGTAGCTCTCCAGTTCGGCGATCTTGGTGGAGAGATCCGCCAGCACGTCCCGGTCCAGTTTGCCGCGGTTCTTCGTCCGGTATGCCTTCGCCTGCTGCAGCAGAGCGGGCAGTTCGTCCACCGGCAGTTCGTCGATATTGCGGAGGAACTGCATCAAGCCGCTGCCGCGGACCTTGACGATCCGCCGGGCAATGTGTTCGCGCAGTTCGCGGACCTGCAGTTCCGTGCCCTTCAGGCTGTCGTCCAGTTGCCTATAGGCTTCGATTGCTGCCCGATACTTGCGGTCGAGCGCCAGCCGGCGGGCTTTGGTGAAATCGCTGCGGATCTGCTGGATCCGGTCGCGAATGGCTTCGCCCTTTTTAATCAGAGTCTCATTCTCGGTTTTGCGGGTCTTGAGCGATTTGGCCAGGGCCTCCTTGTCTTCGCCGAATGCCAACCGGGCCATGTCGTCCAGGCTGACGTTGATCTGCCGCAACTTGCGGGCGTGCGTCCGAAAATCTTCCTGGTTGAGCCGGACTTCGCCGTCGAAGCGGAACATGTCCCGGGCAATCTGCGGCAGTTTCGCGGCGAACGCGGCGGTCGTTTTGATGGTGGCCTCGATGATGCGCGATTGCTCTCGGGCGTACTCGCGGTCGGTATCGGCGCATTTCCCCAAGGTCTCCAGCAACCCCCGGGTAAGCTGCAGGTCGAGCGTTTTCTTATAGTCGGCGATGACCTTGGCGGAAAGCGCGCCGAGGCATTTGTCGGTCCGTTGACGAAGCTCTTCAAACGTCCGTTTGCGCTCCACCTCCGCCAGTCGCGAAGGGTTTTCGACGCCGGTCAGTTGCCGGTGATATCCGGCGAGGGTCAGCAAAAGGTCGGTGGTCGGTTTGCGCCGGCCGAGGTCGATTTCCCTGAGGACGCCTTCGATCTCTTTGCTGATCTTGAAGGTCTCGATCGTGGGTTCGACGGCGGCGTATTCTTTGCGATAGTAGGCCTTGGCGTTGCGGATCGCGGCCTTGCACTCGTCGGAGTTGGTTGAGGTCAGCAGTTTGGGCGCAACCCACTTGTCGTAATCCTCGATGGCCTGCTTGAGCTTGGGCAGATCGGCCTTGGCATTGAAGAACCGGCCGTTTCGAATCCAGCGGTCGATGCCGTTGAGAAGGCCGTTCAGGCGGGCCTGGAGCGGGCTGTTGCGGCCGTTGCGGGTGGCCTCCAGGCGCGTCACCACGATCGTGCCTTCTTTGCCCGGTACGGCGACCTCGTAAGCCTTGCCGAGATCACGCACCACAACGGCATTGAACTTCTGGCCGTTCCGCCGTGTGAAGCTCTCGTACAAGGGGTCGTCCCGGCCCCAGACACTGCCGGCGCCGGCAAGTGACAGGCCGAAGGCAATTGCCAGTTTCCACACCGCCCTGGCCCAGTTGTTCCGGCTAACCCCGGCGCGATCTAGATCCATAACCTCGTCTCGCTCCGTCAATCGTATGGCCCGCAACGTTTTCATCCCGGGTTCATGCGACATCAAACAACAGGTACTATACAAGTCCTGCCCGGTTTTTCACGTCGCGCATACCATAAATCAACGGCGTGCCCGGCCTTGCAGGAACGGTCGCAAACCGCCATATTCCAGGCTTCTGCTGTCTCCCGACCGCACCCCCCGCAAGGCACTGATGATCTGGCAACGCGACGACATCATTCAGCTCCTCCTGGAAGCCGGCCGCCTGGCCGTGCACTTCCGCCGCGAGCCCGGCGCCCGTCACAAGGCCGACGGCAGCGTCGTGACCCGGGCCGACACCGCCGTCGAACACCTGCTGCGGCAGGAACTGCATGACCCGGCGCAAGGCCGCTGGGTGATTGGCGAAGAAGGCGAAGACCGGCAGCCGATGGCGGCGGCCGAACTGCAGCGGGCCATGGAACAGAACGCCTTTATCGTCGATCCAATCGATGGGACGGCGCCCTACGCCAACGGCCTGCCGAACTGGGGCATCTCCATCGGGCTGGCGCAACACGCGACGATGACCGAAGGCGCGGTCTACCTGCCGGCAACCGGCGAATTGTACGTCTCAGACGGCGACCGGGTGTTTCTGGCCGCAGTGCGCGACGACGAGGTCGACCGGCTCGCGGTGCTCGAGCCGCAGCCGGCGCCCGGCGACCGCATGGGCATGATCGCGCTGTCGCAGGTCATCGCGAAACACGGTCGCGTCCGTCTGCCGAATCCAGTGCAGGCCATCGGGTCGGCCGTGGTACCGTTGACGTATCTGCTGCAGGGACGCTACCTGGCATACTACGGCACGCTGAAACTGTGGGATCTGGCCGGCGCCTGGCCGTTGTTGTGGAAAGCCGGTTTCGAAGGTATATTACTTGACGGCCGGCCGTTGGCCGCCGCGATCAACGAGGACGTGTTTGTTCTGCAGGCAGGCGATTCGAACCGCTGGAAGCTGCGGGAATCCTGCCTCTTCGGGCCGACCGGGACGGCCGCCCGAATTCTGCCGTTCTTTGAAGTAGAGGAGTCCGACCGATGAAAACGCGCGTACTTCCGGTTCTGCTGCTCCTGTTGCTGGGTTGTTTTGCCGGACAGGCGGGGCTGCTTGACGACATGGGCATCAACAGCGACGCCAGCAAGAAGGTCAAAGAAAATCCGCTGCGCCCGCGCGGCAAGTCCAAACCGCCGGCCCAGCACTCGTCCGCCGAGGGCCTGCCGCCGTTGCCGCTGCCGGTTGTGCCGCTGCGGCGGACGGAGAAGAAGAATCCGCCGCGGCCGCCGGTGCTGATTGCCAAGATCGCTGCCGGCAAGCGCGAGGAATGGGCGGTCCTGCCGGATGACGCCAACAACCTGCTGCGCTGGATGAGTCGCGAACTGAAGGTGAACTTCAGCGCGACGAACATTCCGATCAACCGACTGCCGCAGGACGCCAAGAGCATTCCGATCCTGTATCGCAGCGGCCAGTATGCCTTCGAACTGACCAAGGACCAGCGCCTGCGGCTGCGCCACTATGTCCGCAGCGGCGGCACGATCATCTTCAACACCTGCACCGGGCACCCGGACTTCGCCCGGTCCGCCATGCGCGAGATGCAGCATCTGATCCCGGAGCATCCGCCGTATCGGCTGGCGCCGGATCATCCCTTCTTCCACGCCTACTACGACATCAAACCCGAGCAGATCCGCTACCGGCCGTTCGCTTACAAGGCCGGCGCTAAAGACGGCCGCGCCGATGTCATCGGCATCGACATCGAATGCCGCACCGCCGTCTTCCTCTTCCGCTGGGACATGAGCACCGGCTGGGACAACATGAGCGACAAGTTCTACAAATATAACCTGGGGTACGACATCAAGACCTCGAAACTGCTCGGTTCCAACCTCATGGCTTATATCACCACCGAGCGCAGCGCCGCGGTGCCGCTGTCCAAAGCCTTGGCCTATGTCGACGCCGACAAACAGAAGGCCGGCAAGTTCGTGATCGCCCAGGGTGTCTATCACGGCCTGTGGAAAACACGCGAAGCCGGGCTGTCCATGCTGTTGAATGCCTTCCACGAAAAGACCAAGACGCCCGTGCGCTTCAAACGGCAGAACATCGCCCTGGACAGCAAGCTGCTCTTTGATACGCCGTTCGTCTACATCACCGGCCACAACGATTTCAAATTCACCGACGCCGAACGCGGCAGCCTGCGGCGGTATCTGGCGCGCGGCGGCATCCTCTTTGCCGAAGCCTGTTGCGGCCGGCCCAGTTTCGACGCGGCCTTCCGCCGGGAGATCCGGCAGGTATTGACCGGCAGCAAACTCGCCAGACTGCCGGCCGAACACATGATCTTCCGGTTCCCGAACACCATCAAAGAAGTCACGCCGCGGCCGCCGTTGGCCCGGGAGCTTAAGGCCACCGGCAAGATCGCGCCGCATCTGGAAGGCATTTCGCTGAACGGCAATCTGGCGGTGATCTACTCGCCCCATGGACTCAGTTGCGGCTGGGAACTGGCCCAGTGCCCGTATTGCCATGGGATCGACTCCAACGACTCCCTCGCCCTCGGCGTCAATATCCTCTCGTTCGTCTTGTCACAGTAGACCCCGCCGCCGACGGTGGGCGACGCCTTGACTTCCGCCGCTTTGGTGACAGCATAGGTGGGGACCCGAGCGATATCCCGCGTTGTTCGCAGCAGCCCGACCGCATCGTGCCATGAAAGACCCGTCCAGGCCGAAAGACGAAGACTTCGATCCCACCGACTTGCGGCGCCAGCTCGGTGCCCGGATTCGTCCCGGCGAACGCACCGTCGAGGGGCTCCTGGAGGAGGTCAGTACGCGGACCCACGGCGCGTCGACCGGTTCCGGCGGCGGCCGGAACAAAGCCGGCGCCGCCGAAGCCGCCAGACAGGCAGCCGCCGGCAAGTACGAATTGGGGGCGTTCATTGCCAAGGGCGGTATGGGCGCCGTGTTCGACGCCGAGGATAAGGACGTCGGCCGCACGGTTGCGCTCAAGGTCCTCCTGGCCGGCTCCAAGGCGGGGCTGGATAAGGTATCGCGTTTCGTCAACGAAGCGCGAATCACCGGGCAGCTCGAGCATCCCAATATCGTTCCCGTCCACGACCTCGGCATCTCCGCCGCCGGCGCGCCGTATTACACCATGACCTACGTTCGCGGCGTGACCCTGCGGCAGGTCGTCCGTGAAATCGCCGCCGGCGATGCCGCCACCATCGCCAGGTATCCCCTGAACACGCTGTTGACCGTCTTTCTGAAAGCCTGCGACGCGCTGAACTTCGCCCACTCGAAAGGCGTCGTCCATCGCGATCTGAAGCCGGAGAACATCATGATCGGCGAGTACGGCGAAGTCCTGGTCATGGACTGGGGCCTGGCCAAGATGGTCCAGGGCCTCGGCGACGGCACCCTGACCGCCGCCGTCAACCGTCACATCGACGCGCAACTCGACCAGGGCGGCGCCGGCGCGGATGACGACGCGGTCTCCCACGAGACCGTCCACGGCGGCGTTGTGGGGACCCCCAGCTATATGGCGCCCGAACAGGCCGCCGGCGACGACGAGATGATCGATCAACGGACCGACATCTATGCGCTCGGCGGTATGCTCTACAACATCCTGACGCTCGATGTCCCGATTCGCGCCAATTCGCTGGCCGAACTGGTCGACCTGAAACAGGAAGACAACGTCATCGACGCGCCGGAAACCTACAACCCTGACGGGCTGAACCAGCGGCCGCTGCCGCACTGTCCGAACTCGCGGGTGCCGCGGGCGTTGTCGGCCATCGCCATGAAGGCGCTGTCGCGGCGGCGGGTCGACCGCTATCGCTCGGTTGTGGACCTGCAGGAGGACATTGAGGCGTACCGCGGCGGGTTCGCTACGGCGGCCGAGCAGGCCGGCAGCCTGCGGCTGGCCTGGCTGCTGATCAAACGCCGCCGGCGCGAAGCCGCCATCCTCGCCGCCAGTCTGCTGATTATCCTGACCATCCTGGCCTCTTTCGGCGTGGTTCAGATGCGCAACGCCCAACGGCTCAACACCCTTTACAAAGAACAGAAACAACTCTACGACCAACGTGAAGCCGCCGTCGAAGAACAGCGGCGCATCAGCCGCGAAGCTGCCCCGAAATTCGTGACCAAAGCCGGACTGCTGATCGAGGACCAGCAGTGGCTCGAAGCCGACCGCGAAGTCGATGCCGCCCAAACCCTCGACCCCGATCTGCTGGCGGCCAGGATGCTCAAGCTCCGGATCCTGATCACGCAGCAGAAACTGGCCGCCGCCGCCGAGCTGATGGCCACGATCGACGCCGACCGGCTCGCCGGCGAGTCACGCAGTGTCCTCCCCCGTTACCGCAAGATCGTTAAACGGTTCGCCCCGCGGCAGGCGCAGAACGGCGGCAAGCTGGGCTATCGCCGGCAACTGGAGCTGGCCGACCAACTGCGCCGCGTACCGGACCTGCCGGCCGCGGAGAAGGTTTACCGTGAAAGCCTCCAGAACGCCCTGCGCGAACGCGCCTATGACGCGGCCGTCAACGCCGCCGTTCGGCTCGTTGAAATGCGCAACCCGAACATCGAGACGATCCGGTCCAAGAGCCATGTTGAAGGAGATCGCGTTGAACTCGATTTCGCCGCCAACCCGAACCTGACCACGATCGAAGGACTGCGCGGCCTGCCGCTGACCAAGCTGTCGCTGGCGGACTGCCGGCAGCTTGAAGATCTCGAGCCGCTGCGCGGCATGCCGCTGCAGGACCTCGACATCTCCAATACCGGCGTCACCACGCTGTCGGCAATTCGAAACCTGCCGCTGATCTCGCTGAACCTGAGCAAAACCAAGGTGAAGAAATTCGACGGCCTGCGCGATATGCCGCTGCGCCGGCTCGCGCTCAAGTGGGCGCCGATTCTCGACCTCAGCGATCTGCCCGGCGCCAAACTGCGGGAACTCGACCTGAGCTACTGCCAGCGGGTTGATGACATCGCCCCGTTGGCCCGGCTCCGCCAGCTCGAGGCGCTCTCACTCCAGCGAACGGCAATCTCCACCATCGAACCGCTGTCCCGGCTGCGACTGCGGGAATTGGACCTCAGCGGCACCCGGATCCGCGACCTGAATCCCCTCCGTAATATGCGGACCCTGGAAAAGCTGCAGCTCGATTGGACCCGCGTGACCGACATCGCACCGTTGACCACCCTGAGCCTGAAGTCTCTGTCGCTCTATTTTACCGGGGTTCGCGAAATCCGCGCCGTCGGCGGGATGCCCCTCGAAACCCTCGATGTCGGCAAATGCAGACATCTCATCGATCTTCGCGTCCTGCGCACCTGCCGGCATCTGAAAGTCCTGCGGGTTCCGCGACAGGCCGGGAATATCGAGTTCCTGAAGGACCACAAGAACCTGAAGGTCCTCTCGTATGATACGCTGACGCAGGACGTCGAGGACTTCTGGCGGGAGTATAAGAAGTAGCTGCACTCCCGCGAAAAGCCTTTCACTCCCGTTTCAGCCGCGGCACCGTCAGCCATTGTCTTGAGCCTTGTCGATCCGTCGCACGATTGTGACCAGGGTCGGGAACGGGAACTCAGGAGCAGCTCGAAAACCCTTTTCCCGCTGCGAGCTCCGACACCGCCTTCCGTCCCGCTGACCCGCCACCACCGGCAAACGGCCGGCCGCGCCGACGCGGGTGCCGTTAACCTAATCTTCATGGTTGCTTAATGGCAACGGCCGGCGCCGGACAGTCTATTCAACGTTTGTATTCAAGGCCGGTCATGCAATCCAAGATTGAGGGGAATTTTATGAGAGCCACACGTGCCGTTCTTTTTATCGTCTTCGCTGTGCTGGCGGCAAGCCGTCTTCCGGCGGGGGGAACGATCGATTTGACCTTTACCTACGGATCGGAGAAGAAACACTGGATCGCCGACGTCACCGAGCAGTTCAATCGCGCGGGCAAGACGGTCGGCGGCCGGAAGATCGTCGTCAAACACATCCCGATGGGGTCGGGGGAGAGCATTGACGATCTGTTGGCGGCCCGGGTGAGGGCGCACCTGACCAGTCCGGCTTCGGAAGCGTTTATCAAGCTGGGCAACGCGCGTTCGCAGGCGAAAACCGGCAAGCCGCTGATTGGCGACACGCAAAACCTGGTGCTGTCGCCGGTGGTCATCGCCATGTGGAAACCGATGGCCGAGGCGATCGGCTGGGGCAGGAAACCGTTGGGCTGGGGCGACATTATCGAGCTGGCCAAGAACCCCAAAGGCTGGGCAGCCTATGACCATCCGGAATGGGGCAGCTTCAAATTCGGCCATACCCATCCGGAATTCAGCAACAGCGGCTTGATCTCGCTGGTTGCCGAGACGTACGCCGGCACGGGGAAGAAACGCGGCCTGACGGACGCCGATATTGCCAGTCCCAAGACCGCCGCGTACCTGCGGAGCATCGAGCGCGCTGTGGTCCACTACGGCAGTTCGACCGGGTTCTTCGGCCGCAAGATGTTCAAGAACGGCCCGGTCTACCTCAGTGCCGCCGTGTTGTACGAGAACATGGTTATCGAGTCCTACAGCAACAAGGACCTGCCGTTCCCGGTGGTCGCCATCTATCCGAAGGAAGGCACCTTCTGGAGCGATCATCCGGTCGGCATCGTGCAGCGCCCGTGGGTAACCGCCGAACACAAGAAAGCCGCACAGGCTTACATCGACTACCTCCTCGCGGCGCCGCAGCAGAAGAAAGCCCTGACCTATGGGTTCCGGCCGGCGGAACCGGCGATCAAAGTCACTACCCCCGTCGATAAAGCCCACGGCGTCGATCCAGCCGAGCCGAAGGCAACCCTCGAAGTGCCCAGCGCCGGGCATATTGAACAGATCATCAAGGTCTGGCACAAGAACAAGAAGCACGCGAACATCGTGCTGGTGCTGGATATCTCCGGCAGCATGTCCCAGGGCGGCAAGATCAACGGCGCCAAGAAAGGCGCCCTCGAAATGGTCAACATGCTTGGGGACGAGGATACGGTCAGCCTGATGGTGTTCAACAACCGCATCACCTGGCTCGACAAGAGCGTCAAAGTCAGCGCCGGCAGACCCAAAATGGCCCGCCGCATCAAGGGGCTGTTCCCCGGCGGCGGCACCGCCCTCTACGATGCGACCAATGTCGCCTTCGATTACTTGCAGAAAAACCGTATCAAAGACACTGTCTCCGCGGTCGTCGTGCTGACCGACGGCGCGGATACCCACAGCAAGATGAAGTTCGATGCGCTGCTGCCGGCCATCGAGTCGGATAACGAAACCAAGACGACCCGGGTCTTCACAATCGGCTATGGCTCCGGCGCGAAGGCCGAAAAACTGACCGGCATCGCCGATGCCACCGCCGCCAAGTACTACAAAGGCACGGTCAAGAACATCCGCGATGTCTTCAAGGATATCTCCACGTTCTTCTAGGGGCCGACGCAGGAGCCGGGGCCGAAACGACTATGGCAAACGTCGACGAACTGATTCTGGCGGCCGGCGATTCGTCGTCGTCCTCCTACAAACGCACCCGGGCGCTGGAAGAACTGCTGAGCGAAATCGACAGTGATCCACGGGTCATGCAGACCGTGACGCAATTGGCCGAGGACGCCGACGTCGCATTCCGCCGGGACTGCTTGCGGTGTCTGGCGCAGTCGGGCGAGGCGCGGTTCTTTCCGGTGCTGGCCAGACACATCCACGACGAGGACGACTCCGTCCAGCGCGAAGCGTTCTCCGGCCTCGAGGGCTGCGCCGATCCTGAGATCGCCGCGGCAATCAAGGAGTTGCTTCCGGACCTGCAGTACGGCGCCAGGTACGCCGCCGAACGCGCCGTGGCGGAGATCGAACGCAATATCGCCGCCGGCCTGCCGGCGACGCCGCCCGCGGCGGAAGCCGCTTCCCTGAGCGGCCTGGATGACGGCGATGTCGATCAGGCCGATGGTTCGTTGGACGATCTGCAGGAAGATACTTCGTTGCGTTCGGCCGGCAGGCCAGCGCCGGCAGAACCGCCGGCGCCGGACGACAGCGCCGCCGAAGTCGATACAGCCCGGCGTGACCTGAAAGTCATGGCTCTTCTGCCGCAAGAGGAACCCCCGCCGCCCCGACCCAAACCCAAGCCGCAACCCCGACGCGTGCCCAGGCCGAAACCGCGGCCGCAGTCCGCCAAGGCCGAACCGGAACCGCAGAAGGGCAAAGGCCCGCTGCTCGGTTGCTTTATCGGATTTGTGGTTGTCGCTCTCCTGGCAGCAGCCGGAGCCGCCGGCGTCTTCTTCATGATGTGGTCGAGGTCAGAACCGCCATCGGACCAGCCGGATATGATCGCCCAACCGCCGCCGCCAACCCCACGGCCGCAACCGCAGCCGCAACCGCCGCCGCAACCGCCGCCGCCCGGCGAATGGCAAGACAGCCGCAATGTGCCCGAGGTCCAATTGGTTGTGGCCTACGGTTCGGAGAAACGACGGTGGCTGCAGTGGGCCCACGAAGAATACCGCAAAACCAGACAGGGACAGCGGGTCAAAATCGATCTCGTCGCCAGGGGCTCCCGCGAAAGCGCCGAACAGATTGTTGCCGGCGAATTGAAGGCGCATGTCTGGATCCCCGCCGGCACGCTGTTCCAGGATTACTTCATCCAGCGCTGGCGCCGGCGCCACGGCGCCCGGTCCCCCGTGCAAAGCAGTCAGCCGCTGATGCATTCGCCGCTGGTGTTTATCTTCTGGAAGGAACGCCATCTGGAACTGCGGAAGACGTACCCGGATATCACCTTCGCCAATCTCACCAGGGCGGCGCAGGCCGGGAACGGCTGGGAGGACCTGGCCGGCAAACCGGACTGGGGCTTCTTCCAGTTCGGCCATACCAACCCCGAAAAGTCCAACAGCGGCTTTGCCGCTCTCGTGCTGATGGCCTACGAATATCACAACAAGCAGAAGGACCTCACCGTGGATGACGTCCGCGATGCCGGCTGCCGCAAGCATCTGATTGCCGCCGAACTGCTGGTGGCGGGATTGAAATCGAGTACCGGCGGGATGATGCGCGATATGGTGCTCAAGGGGCCCTCGAGTTACGACGTCCTGTTCGCTTACGAGAATCTGGCAATCGACTATCTGAAGAACGCGCAGACCCGTTGGGGCACGCTGTATGTCGTCTATCCGCAGTGCAACATCTGGAACAACCACCCGTTTCACATCCTGCAGACCCCATGGACCACCGCCGGCCAGCAGCAGGGCGCCCGTCAGTTCATGCTCTTTCTGCTGAGTCGCCGGGTGCAGCAGAAGGCCGTGGAATTCGGTTTCCGCCCGGTACACAAGAACGTCGATATCCATGCTGCCGACAGTCCGTTCAAGCGCTACCGGGGGTTGGGGCTGCAGGCCGACGTCGGCGCCCATTGCCAGTCTCCCGATGCCGAAGTCATCCAAGCCCTCCTGGAAATCTGGGCCAGGGACGTCCGCCCGAAACGCTGAACGGCAACGGCCGGCGTCAGCGACGGCGCCGGGGGGGACCGCGGCGCCCGCGCGGCCGGCCGCGACCCTTGCCGCGACCACCGCCGGAACGGTTGCGGGAGCGCGACGAACGCCGGCGCTTCAAGTGGGAGATATCCACCTTCGGCGGCAGCTCAAACGTCGTCATCTCTTCCGGCGGCAGTTCCGATCGAATCTCCTCTCCCAGGTACTCCTCCAGGTCCGGAATGATGTACGAACCGTATTCATCCGCAAAGCTGATCGACGTCCCGGTCTCGCCCGCCCGCCCTGTCCGGCCGATGCGATGGACGTAGTCCTCGACCTCGAACGGCAAGTCGAAGTTGACCACGTGGCTGACGTTGTCCACGTGGATGCCGCGGGCCGCAACGTCGGTGGCGACGATCACCGGTGTCTGGCCCGAACGGAAGGCCTCCAAAACCCGCAATCGCTTCTTCTGCGGGACATCGCCGGTCAGCAGGGCACAGCCGACGCTGTGCTGCATGAGCTTGTGATAAATCCGTTCGCAGCGGTCCTTGCGGTTGGCAAAGATCAGCATGCGTTCGACGTCGTCGTGTTTCAGATGCCAGAACAGCAAGGGGAATTTCTGTTCCTCGGTGACGGTGTAGAAGAGCTGGTCAATCGAGCCGGCAACGACATTCTCCGGTTCGATCTCGATCATCTCCGGTTCGTGCAGCCAGCTGTCGGCCAGCCGCAGGACCTCCGGCGTCAGCGTGGCGCTCCACATCATGGTCTGCCGTTTCCCCGGCCGCGGACAACTCAGAACGATACGGCGGACGTCGGGAATAAAGCCCATGTCCAGCATGCGGTCGGCTTCGTCGATCACCAGGAGTTCGACGCAGCTCAAATGGACCAGGCGCTGCCGGCGGTAGTCCAGGAGCCGGCCGGGCGTCGCCACCAGGATGTCGACCGGGTGTTCCAGTTCGCGCTGCTGTTTGCGATAGTCCATGCCGCCGAAGACGGCGACGCAATGGGCGTCGACGTATTTGGCCAGCGCTTCCGCGTCTTTATGGATCTGGATGGCCAATTCGCGCGTCGGCGCCAGCACCAGGACTCGGGCGGCGCCGGGCCGGTCGTCGGAGCGCGGCGTGTTGATGATTCGCGACAGCGCCGTCAGCAGAAAGGCGGCGGTCTTGCCGGTGCCGGTCTGGGCTCGGCCGCCGACGTCGCGGCCGCTGAGCGTATAGGACAGACTCTGCTGTTGAATCGGCGTGCAGTATTCAAAACCCAGATCGCAGGCGGCATGCAGCAGCGGCCGGGGGATGTCCAGCCCGCTAAAGCGGACTTCGCCTTTCCTGGGCGGCACCCCCGGAGGTTCCCAATGCGGGTCCTCAGGCTCCGGTTGGCGGCGGGGCGGTTTTTCCGCGGACTGACGGTCCGATCGGCGGGATCGGCCGCGCGATCGGCGGGAACGCCGGCGCTTGGGCCGCGCACTCCCGGAATTGTCGGCTGGTACTGAAGTCAAAAACGTTCTCTGAATCAGAATAGTACTTTGGAAAGAAATACCCCGAAAACCAAAACTCCACACTACAGCCAAACGCATTGAATGCAAGATGTCGCGCTATTTTTGAACGCGGCCGCGACAGGGCGTGCGGTCTTGAATTCCAACAGCTTGAGGATATAGTACAAAAGACTGTCAACCACACCTGAATTGGTGTTGCAGAGCCGCGATGTACCTATGATCTGGAGAAGGCATATCCGCTTTCAAGGGCTCGTCAACTCAATCCGGGCGGCAGCAGGCACACACCTTCGGTCAACAGGGGTGGGGATGTTGCTTGCGCTCGTCCTTGGCTGCTGCGGCTGCTCGAAGATCAAGCAGGCATTCGGCACGAAGCAAGGCGAGGAAACCGCCGAGACGGAAGAGATCGAGAACGACGAGCCGAAGGAAGCTGAAAAGGCACCGGAGGCCAAGGCCGACAAGCCGAAGCCGAAGAAGAAGGGGATTCCCGAAGAAGTCAAACGGCTCGCCCACCAGCGGCGGGACGCGATGATGTCCAAGGTCAAAAAGTACGACCGCTACCCGGTAACCCGGCAGTTGGTCCTCGACCGCTACCGCATCGACCTCGACGATATCTTCCCCGACGGCAAACTGGATCCGGACAAGTTCAAGAGCGTCAGCGAGGTCAACGACATCATCAAGACTGAACTCAAGGAGTTGACGGAGTTTCAATTTCCGGAGTCCCGCGAACAGGAAGTCCGCAAACAGGCCGAACGCATGCACCCGCTGTATCGCGTCGGCGATATAGTGGAAGTCCGTCATATGCGGCGCAACGCCCTGGTGCGCGGCAAGCTGCAGGCGATCTACAGCGACTACATGGTGATCGCCGGCAAACGCGTTCTGATCGAGGACCTGAACAGCCCGCGGCCGGTGCACTTCAACCCGCAGGCCATCCGGTCGCGCCGCGAGCTGTTCATTCGCAGCAATTTCGACGATCCGCGGGCGCGCTACATAAAGAAAACGCGGCAGGAGCTTATCGAAAAACACTATCGCCGCCATGGAATTGTCGAGTACAAGGGGAACTGGACCAGCGTCAAGGAGTTGATCCCCACCTATATCGATCCGGGTGTCGATCGCGACGAACGGAACTACTACGCCCAGAAGCGCCGTGAAATCCAGCGGCAGATCGCCGCCGATCTGCGCAAGGAGGGCCTGCTGCCGCCCCGGAAACGCCGGCGTTAGCGTCTCCCGCCGCGAAAAGAGCGATGGATTCCATTCCAGCTCACTGCGAAAAGACTCCTTCAGTTCAGTCGGCCCGACGCAAATTCCGCAAAGAAGCCCCAGGCTCAGCCTGGGGAGTGTCCACACCCCCGTCAGTTCAGTCGGCCCGACACAAATTCCGCAAAGAAGCCCCAGGCTCAGCCTGGGGAGTGTCTACACCCCCTTCAGTTCAGTGGCCACATTAGAGCGTTTTAAGCTATTCTGTAGCCGCCACTCCTCACGCTGAAGGCGTGATCGTCTTGAGCCTGGGGTTGGCGAAGCCTACCCCAGGATGGGGGGAGATACGGTTCAACGCTGAAGGCGTTGTAGTAGGCCCTGCCGTGTTAGCGGCTATAGCTTTGAAACCGTTAAGCTTAGCCTCAGGACTTCCTTCAGAGGCCCAACGGGTCGGCAACAGACGGGCCTCAGGCCCTAAGGCCGACCCAAGGCGGTCGGCAGGAAGCAGAGCGAATGTCAACTTAGGGTCCGCGCGGAAATAACTTCACATTTTGAGAGACTTTCAAGAGTCGCG
>CAYLNH010000122.1:0-19560 GCA_964384625.1 uncultured Lentisphaerales bacterium | reverse complement strand
GGAGGAAGGGATGCGCGGTCGAGACGACGGCGGCCACGGAGGAAGGGATGCGCGGGGTCAAGACGGCAACTCTGGGAGGGAGGATCAGCGCACCTCGACGCAGAAGACCTTGGATTCCTCCGCACCCCAGGTTTCGTCGAGGACAAAACGGATGCCTTGTAGGTCGGCGTCAATCGGGATGCATACGCGCCTTTGGAAGTTGCCCTCGACGCGCGCCAGTTCCTGCCACTCGCCGTCGACGACGCCTTCGACATGAAAGACCTTCGGCATGACGTCCGGTACTTCGAGCGTTGGGGTGGGGCGCTTAATCTTGCTCATCTGGATGTAGCGATCCATGGCGCTGTCGAGGACGAGAATCATTTCGTTGACCCGGGTTGGTTCGTCGAAGCAGTACCCAATCTGATCGCCGACGCGGGCGATCCAGCAATGGTCGTCGTCCCCGATCGGCCGGTGCCAGCCGTCGCGCACCGGTTCAGGATCTCCTTGACTGGCGCGCAGCGTTGACTCCATGGTCAGGTCCGACAGGGCAACCGGCGTGAACGGCAGGTAGCAATCGTCATCCTGCAGTTGCGCCTGCAGCTCGAGCATGTGCTCACTGACTGCGGCCGGTTTGATGGTGTTTTCAACCGCCATTGCAGCCGCCGTGCCCAAAGCCTGACCCATGACGCCGCATGTCCCGATCACGCGGGTGGAACTCATCGCTGCGTGTGTGCAGCTGGCGTTGCGGCCGGCGAACATCAGGTTGTCGATATTGCGCGAGACCAGAACGCCATAGGGGATGCCATAGGGCGATGGCGCCGGATGAAAGATCGTCGGCGTGGCATCATGCTTCACGCAATGGAACCCGGCCGGGTGATGGTCGTCCATGCTCCAGCCGCCGTAGGCAATGATGTCGTCAAAGCGTCCTTCCGCCTCGATCTCGTTTTGCGTCAAGACGTGTTTGCCGATGTAGCGGCGACTCTCCCGTTTACCGGGAAGGAACTGAATCCAGTCGAGGGCCCAGTTGGCGGCGGCGACTTTGTTGGGACAACGATTTTTGACGTGCTCCCAGACGCCGTAGGTGATTTTCAGGAGTTCGTCGCGCAGCATCTCAGTATCATGGATGCTGTCGTATTCGCCGCCCAGTTCGATCCACCAGTAGCCGACTCCGAAGGACTTGTGGCCGTTGATGCCGACCGGCAACTCGTCGCACGATTCATAGACGTTTGCCCACTCGGGTGCGGTGAAGGATTGCGGCGTTTCGTATTTGTTGGCGTGGAACAGACAGGTCATGCCCATGGTCCGATCGTCGCCTTCTTCCGGGGCGATCGACTCATTGAACTCGCTGCGAGCTTCACGGCCGACGCGGAATTCGGCGCCGACGAGCGGCGCCAGAATGCCGTCGCCGGAGCAGTCGGCAAAGATTTTTGCTTTGACGGTATGGTTCGTGTAGGTGGTCAACTGCCAGCCGGTAACGGAGACAATGTGGTGACCGTCGGTTTCAGCTCTCCGGCAGGAGCAGTTGAGCAGCAACGTCAGGTTCTTTTCGGCCATGGCTATCTCGTAGAAGAGGGAATCCTGAATTGAGTAATTTCGATTCGGGTTGCGATGGCATTGCAGCAATCGGAGTTCCTCGATGATGCCGGTCTCGCGCATGTTCGGCAGATTGCCGCTGCGGTCGGCACCGCAGATCTGGACGCGGCATTCGCTGGAGTTGTTGCCGCCAAGTACCGGGCGGTCGTGCATCAGGATGACCTTGGCTCCGCGGCGGGCCGCCGCGACGGCGGCACAGAAGCCGGCGACACCACCCCCGATGACGCAGAGTTCCGTTTCATGAGTCAGATGTCGGTTCATAGCTGTATCACGAGCATCACTGCTCGTGTCCTTTCTTGAGTGGGTCGGGCGGCATGAGCAGGGATGCTCATGATACACGGTTCGGCGGCATGAGCAGGGATGCTCACAGGTTCAGGTGTTTCAGGTA
The DNA here is from genome assembly GCA_964384625.1 of uncultured Lentisphaerales bacterium. Lineage (GTDB taxonomy): Bacteria > Verrucomicrobiota > Lentisphaeria > JABSQK01 > JABSQK01 > CAYLNH01. Next base: position 17,600 of record CAYLNH010000122.1, on the reverse strand, counting down.
GAGTTTGATTGCTTCGGCAAAGTCGAAACCCAAGGTCTTGGCAGATCCCTGGTTGACTTCGACGCCGTGCGCCTTGGCATAGGGGATCTCAAAACTGGTAGCGAGTTTCATCTTCGGCAACGTGCCGGCCCAGCGGCTGAAACTGCAGCCGGAGCCGAAGTTGCCGCCGGTGTTCCATTCCTGGCCGAACGGGAGATCGTCGGCACAATGGTAAGGCAGTGGGCCGCAGCGGCAGTCCTCAAGGATGCGGCCGAAGATCTGCTGTTGTTGCCAGAGGGCCGGCGGCTGTTTGCCGACCTGAAAGACAACGTCGTTGCGGCCTCCCCGGATCCACGGGCAGTGCAGATCCATCGCCAGGTGCAGTTTGCCTTGTGACCATTCCGGGACATAGGCCATGGTGGCCTGCACCGTCGGATACAGGCTGCGTTCATCGTAGTCACGGTTATGATCGCGCGGCGCCCGGCGCTTGCCCTGATCACCGTCTTCCACGCCGTCCAGATCGGCCATTGGCACCGCCATGAACTCGCAGTTGTCGGCCAGCCAATTGCCGGTTTCGGAGTCGCCGAGAACGCATTCGAAAATGCCTTCGAGAACATACTCGGCCATCATCTCGCAACTGTGATGGCGGCACGCAAGCAGAACACGATGTCGCGGCTCTCCGACCATTCTGCCGAGCCGCAGGCGGACATTGTCCCGGCCTTTGCGGGTTGTTGCATGGTGTTCGACGACCAGACGCGGGTTGCTCTTGTGCGCCGCCAGAAAGCGATCCAGACGTTCCCGCTGGTAGGGCATGGCAAAACTGAAACGAAGGTCCGCCTCGCTGTCGGCGAAGGAGTAGGTAAAACCGTCGCCGTCGAAATTCTCCGGCGGCAGCCAGACCCAGGTATCGCCTTCGTCGCGGCTGACAGCGGCGCCGCCGACGCTGAAGACGTTGCGGTTGGTGAAGTTGAAGGTGACGGTCCGGCCTTGGGCGCCGCGGATCCGAAAGCACCAGTAGAACCACCATTCGGTGGTATCGCGCAGATCCTGCTGCAGGAATACCTGGTCGCCGTCAATGCGGTCAACCAGAATGTTGCCGCCGGGAAAATCACAGTCGATCCGGAACGTACTCATGTCTGACTCCTTCCTTCGGTCGGGCCGCGGGCCGGCTGGACGCGGCGGCGTCAGCGGCCTTGCGTGTCCTAATCTGTCGTTGCCGGGCGTCAGGTCAATGCCTGTCCGCCTTCTTGCCTACGGTTGCGTAATAAAATCGATATGCAAATGCAATGAGCCATTTTCAGCCTCGATAACTGTCTTCGCCGCCGCCTGCAGTTTTGTCATTATCAACTTAGACTTGACATTGCGCCGCAGTTCATTTACCTTTAGCGATAGCTTTATATAGAGTTGATCGATGTGGGAGTTTTCTACTATGGGACGTGTAACGGGACGACTGCGGCGCCGGAGCTGGCGGCGCTTTACTTTGATCGAATTACTGGTGGTGGTGGCGATCATCGCCATCCTGGCGGCGATGCTGCTCCCGGTTCTGTCGCGGGCCAGAGAACTGGCGTATCGCGCGATGTGCCTGAGCAACATGAAACAGCTTGGTCTGGCCTATCACCTGTACGCGGAGGAGAATCGCGAATTCGTGCCGCTGTGGGAGACGAACGCCGGCAAGTACTATTGGGGCGAGTGGTACAAGCTTTACTACCCCTATGTCAGCGGCAGTCTGTTGTGGTCGGACGAAGCGCCGTGCAGTTTGAAGAACCGCTCACCGAACTGGCTCGGCAAGACGGTGCCGGTCTTCGATTGCCCACTGACGACAAACAACGTCTGGTTCCATTGGGACGGGTCACCGGTATACGGCAATCACCCGAAGACCTTTGACTATCTGACGAACAGTCTGAACAAGATCTCGAACCGGTCGGCCTCCGACGGGAACTTCCGTTTGACAGATCTCGATCAGGACGGGTTTCTGCTGATCGAAAGCTACCAGTACGACGGGTTTCACAGCGACACGTTGGCGGACCCGGCGTATATGTGCGGCAGCAAGCGGCGGATGAACTGCACGCGGCTGTCGGGCACCGGGTCGGTCCAACTCAAGGACGACGGCCGTCGGTCGCCCGGGGTCCATCACGGCGGTGGATCCAACGTGTTGTTTCCGGATGGTCACGCCCGGTGGGCCGCGGGCAAGGAGTACCTGCTGAATTTCCATCGGCCCTGGGTCGAGACGGAGAGCTTCACGCTGCGCTATATTTTAAATTAGCGGAGTCAGCCGCGGAAGACCCAGAAGGACTTGGGCGACTCGCCGGTGATCCAGTAGTAGACTGCGCCGATAATCATGGGGAGCAGGCCGCCGAGCATTTCACCGGCGATGAGACCGAAGAAGAGCGGTTTGAGTTTCTGGTAGACCTGCGAGCCGCCGAACTTGGTGATGAGGTACTTCACCAGCCAGCCAAGCAGAAACGACGGCCCGATCATACGGCTCTGGAAGGTCCCGAGCACAGCGAACATCACCGGATGAATGGGCCACCGGGCATGCCGCAGGCGGGCCACGCTGCACAGCAGGCCGAGGCCGAAAGCCACCAGGAAGAAGGTCACGCAATCACCGCGCGGCGAGATCTTGGTAAAACGGCTGAAGCCTTTTGTGGACTCCGCTTCTTCAAGGACCCCCTGCGCTTCCAGCCGTTGCTTGACCTTCACCGTGTGGCTCAGAGCGAAGTTCGGCACGCCCCAGATGCACCAGCCGTCGCTGACGCTGTGAACGCCCTTGCTGTACTGCCAGTACAGCGTGGCCGGCACGGCCACGGCAAATGCAACAACAACGGCCAGGCCGCCGCCGACGGCGACTTTGCCCAGGTGCGCCTTCTGGTCGCCGGCGATTTTGAGTGCGTGCGTCACGAACGGCATCAGCGCTTCGCGCGGGTCGATCAGCAGTAGTGAAGAGACCATGAGCATGATCAGCAGGGTTTGCGGGCCGAGCGCACGCTCGCCCATGATGCCCCAGAGAAAGGCGCAGGGATAGAACCAGGGATGGATAAAGAACGCACCGGTTTCGGCCACGATCCGGCTGGTGACGAGGAAGATGATCGCCGCTCCGAAGGTATAGAGGACCGCGAGCTGCCAGTCCAGTCCGACGAGCACCAGTTGTACGATGAAGAGCAGCATGCAGGCCAGAAACACGCGCATGCCCCACGCCCCCTGGCGGTGGCGGTCAGCTTCCGGCACCCGCAGGAACATGGACTGTTTCAGCATGCTCAGGTAGTAGTGGCGACCGGCGTAGAGCATGGTGACGAGAATGGCCATGAAGGCGCCGGCGTAGATGAACGACTCGGGTTTCGCCGCCAGGTGCGGGCCGCCGACGGAGATGCCCATGATGGCCATGATCCCCAGGAAGTAGGCGTAGACGTAGGGGGCGATGCCGAGTGAGAAAGAAACCTCGCTGGAGAGGAAGTAGGCAAAGCCGATCACCGAGAAATAGAAGGTCGGCCGGAAGATCCACCAGGACGCGCCTGTCCGCTTCAGCGTTGAGGAAAGATTCCGGAACGCGGTGAAATCGAACCATCGGGGGATGCGGATCAGGTGCTGCGGCCACCAACGGCAACCGTAATTCTCCAGGTGGATGAACAGGATGATCCCGGCGGCGATCCAGAAACTGCGACTCTTGAGAACCGGCGGAATGCAGGATTGCGAATCGCCAAGCAGCGAGTCGGCAAACTGCGCAATCGGGTAGGCCAGCAGCTCGTGTCTGGACCACTGGCGATGGACGACCAGCGCCAGCCCGATCATGCCGAACGAGAAACAGAGCAACAGCGGCAGCCAGAACTTCAGGCTGCGCTTCCAGGCGAACCACGGAATGGTCGGCGGCGGCATGACGGCGTACGCATCCCCTGCTTGCGGGGCCGGGCGAAACGGGGTATTCGTCGCGGCAGTCGGCCGGCCGGAATCATAGACGACGGCGATCTTGCGGCTGCCGTCGTAGCGCAGAATCTTGCGCTCCTGCCCGGCGGCGGGACCGTCGAGCAGTCGAATCTTCATGCCGCGATAGACGTTGTCGCGGTGACTGGCGGCAGTCCCCAGGGCGATGCTGCTTTCGTCTGCGTCGACAGCCGTCCCGCGGACCTCGCCCTGTGGATGGGCAAGGACCTCCTGGCGAATCGGGATTACGAAGGTGTCGCCGGTGGCCGGCACGGTCGCCCACGGCTTGGCCAGACGGGCGACTTTGGTTTCGCCGTCATAGTCGATAATCGTGCGTGTCTGTTGGTTTCCGGCCTGGTCGCGAACGGTGATCTGGAGGTCGCAGAGGACGTCGTCGGTATCGCCAGCAATGCCGTTCAGGGTGACATTCTGCGTGTCGGCTGCCAGGATTTCGCCGGCGAGAACGCGTTTCGACCAGGGGCCGCCCGCGGGCCGGCCGGTGATCTCATAGCCGTCGCCGGCTTCCGGCGTTGTCGCCCAGGCTCTCTCCACAGTGGCGACGCGGGTATTGCCGGCATACGCCGTGATCGTGCGGGCCTGGCCTTTGCCGTCGCCGTCGCGGATTGTGAGCTGCAGGCCGCGGTAGTCGTGATCGCGCCGGCTGGCGGACACGGCGAGCGTGATGGTTGTCGGCCCGGCGTCGCGACAGATATTGCGGATCGAGGCGAAAGCGGTTTTGCCGGCCGACCGCGGGCGTCCCTGCAGGAAAGGCGTGAGCGCTTCTTCTTCCTGATTGCTGATGATTCGGTAGGCGTCGCCGATTGCCGGCACGGCCTGCCATTCTGCCGCCACGACGGCCGTCCGCGTGGCACCGTCGTAGTGCTCAATGGTCTGGATCGCCTGCTTTTCGTCGGACCCGATCAGCTGCAGTTGCATGCCGGTATAGGCGTCCGGCGCGCCGCTGGCGGATTCATCCAGTGCCACGGCTTTGCCGTTGGCGGCGACGATCTTGCCGGCGGCTTCCTCGCGGGTGATGTCGGCGAGCATCTGGTCCGGGGCCAGGTCGACGACATTCGTGCTTTTCCAGGAGGATCGGGTTTTGGCGAACTGATGGGGCATCATCTGAAAGGTGAAGAAGTAGTGCATCAGCCCGCGTCCCGGGACATAGCAGGCGGCGAGCATGATGCCGACGATGATGGCCAGTTCTGTACCGCTGAAAGCCCAGCGCCTGAGCCAGCGCCGCAGGGGGGCGTTGATGAGCAGGATGAACAGCAGCAGGCCGCCGTAGATCGGCAACGGCAGATAGCTGCCGACCAGATAGGTCTGGCGCATGACGAAGTCGTTGAAATAGCAGAACGCATTCAGCAGGGCCGCCCCGAAGAGACCGAGAATGAAGGCGCGCAATGTCATACAGCCGAGCGTTCCGGTTACCGGGCCGGCGCCGGCTCCGGTGCGGCCGGCGTGCGTTTTGAGTAGCGGAAGTAGAGGAAGAGGTCAAAGGCGACGAGCAGGAAATTCAGTGCATAGAGGGCAATTACCCAGTCGCGATGATAGAGGATCTTGTGGGCGATGCCGCTGAGGTAGCCGAGGCAGATGACCGCCAGGAACACCGGGCTCTTGCCGGCGACTTGCTTTGTTCGCAGAGCTTTGGCAATCGATATCGGCCAACTGATGCCGAAGCAGATGAGCATCGTGATTTCAAAAATGGACATATTGGTTCCTGTGTTCTGATGATGGCGGCAATCCGCGGCAGCGCGGAACGACCGAACATAGCTGAAGAACCGCGTTTTGCTACTGCAGTTGACGCTCGACCTCGGCCACGAGTTCCGCCGGCCCGAAGCCTTTATGGTTGCGCTGATCGTAGTCGATCGTGACGCGGGCGATTTTCGCATAGCCGCGTTCCCGGCGGCTCAGGAGTTCGTTGTAACAGCGGTTCAACGCTTCATAAGGATCTTCATCGGGCAGCGGTTTGTAGTGATCGCCCCACAAGATCGGCCGGGGCTTCGTGATGTATCGTTGCAGCAGCTTCTCCCGCACGATGGGCGGGGTGGTCAGGTGCACCACAGTCGTCAGCTCCTGCAGCAGGTCCAGGAGGCCGCTGTCGAGATAGAGGACGCTGCCGGTGGTGTCGAAGACAACGTTCTCAAGCTCCTCGCTGTTGGTATCGGAGAGCTCATCGATGAGAGCCGCCAGGACCTGCTCTTCCAGAGCGAGATAGGTGGCGGCATTCTCGCTGTAGTCCGTCTCGAACGGGAAGCCGAGCCATTTGGCCATGCTGTCGAAGTCGGTCACCCCGCCCAGCGTGAGGATCTCCAGTTCCGCCGCGATCAGTTCGTCACAGGAATACCGCTTGAAACCGATTTTCTCGAGGTGTCGCGACCAATACGTCTTGCCCGTGCCCGACATGCCGACAAGCGCGAGTTTCATTAAGGGACTCCTTGGTTCAGGAACCGCAGGCCATACCGGAATTCAGGTCGATATCGTGACGCAGGTGGTCGATGGATTGCCAGTCGAAGCCGAGCAGTTCAGCTGCCAGGCGGTCGACAGCCAATGGATCGGCGCCCGCGACGATCTTGTTGACGGGCGGATTACAGTGCGGCCCGCCGAGATGGAAATCCGCCATCCCGACACTGGCATCAAGCACGGTCAGGTCCGGCGCGCGATGGCGACTGAGATCGACGATGGAGGCGTGCATCTGTCCATGGAACATCGCCTTCTTCCATGAGCCATAGCCGCCGGCGTAGTGCTCGGGCGGCAAGACCCCCATCATATTCTTCAGCGTCCCGGTGATATCCGCCAGGGAATGGGCCTTGAGCACCGGTACCGAGATCACAAAGTGCGTCAGACAGATCTCCGGGAGGTGCAGTTCGGGCCAGACCGCGCAGTCGGCTCGCGACAGTCGTGTCTCGGCGCGATTCAAGTCGACGAGTTCGACGTTCAGGCGCCCGGCCATTTCCGTGTAGCCCAGTCGCTGGAAGACGTCGTCGGTTTCCAGCTGCGCGTCGCCGCAACCCTCGCCAACGACAATTGCCGCGGCGGAATGCTCGCGGACATAGTTGATGACCGCTTCCACACAGGCGACGGGGGTGGTGATCGGCGGCGGTGACGCATTGATCAGATTCGGTTTGATCAGGATCGCCGACTGTCGGGCCAGCACTGCCCCGGCATCAAGCGCGTCCAGAGCGGTCGGCACCGATTCTTCGAACGTGGTAAATGCTGTTGTGACCGGATCCACGGGCGATCTCCTCGCTTGGTGCGCCGTACGTTACCTTTGCAAGCGGGGATACTCAAACGAACTTGCGGAATCAAACCGTTGGTATTGTCGGTGGGAAAGGATTATTGATAGGGATCGCTGAAAGGAAAGCGCCATGCCTGATGCCCGTTCGTTTCGCTACCGCCCCGGGCGGCGGTGGTTGAAAGGCAATACCCATATCCACAGTACAGCATCCGATGGCGGCGAGACCTTTGCCGGTCTGGCGGATATGTATGCCCGCGAAGGATACGATTTCCTGTTTCGCACCGACCACTGGGTGGCTTCGGATGTTGCGGCCGACGAGGCGGAGTGTCCTCTGCTCTGGCTCGACGGCATTGAACTCGACGGCCATGATGAGGCCGGCAGTATGTTTCACGTCGTCTGTCTGGGCAAGGTTGATGGAATGGCGGAGGAACAGGGCTTGACGGCGGCGCTGCAATCCGCTCGTGAGCAGGGAGCGATCCTCGTTTTGGCCCATCCGCATTGGAGCGGCAACTCTACAGATGATGCATTGCGCCATGGCTTCGATGGCGTGGAGGTCTACAACCACGTATGTCACTGGCTGAATGGGAAGAGTGACGGTGTGGTGCATTGGGATGTTATGTTGGAGAGAGATCCATTGGCGCTGGGGTTTGCGGCGGACGATACGCATGCGCGCCGTGAGCATGCGGGCTGGAACGGCGGCTGGATCATGGTTAATGCGGCAGAATGTTCATCAGCGGCGATTACCGAGGCGATCCGGTGCGGCGACTTCTATTCCACCTGCGGCCCCGAGTTTCACGGGATCGAATATGACGGTCGCCATGTGCGCATTGAGACGTCCTCCGTGCGCTTCGCGCGCGTGGTTGGACCGGGACCCATAGGTGATCGCCGCGGCGACTTTACCGGGGGGAAGTTGACGGAAGCGCATTTTGATATTCCAGAAGACTGGGCCTATGCCCGTCTGGAGATCGAGGATACGGCCGGTCGCCGTGCCTGGACAAACTCGTTATTTGTTCAGTAAGATCCCGGCGTCATCAGATCCACCCGAGCTGCCTCAGCTTCTTGAAGATCGTGCGGGCAAACACCAATTCCCCGCCCGGGCTGAGATGGACACCGTCAACGGGGTTGACCAGTTCCGCCAGGGACAGTTGCTCCCACGCTTCCGCCATCGGCGGCATCAGCGGCAGCAACGGGCACTCATGTTGCTCCGCGGCCGCGGCAATCAGGTCGTTGTTCGTGTTCAGATGCGTCCAAGCCGTATCCTCGTTGGTGTCGTTCACGAGCAGGTGATACTGCATCACCAACACGCGACAGCCCGCCTGTCTGAGAGCGCCGAGAATTCCATTCAGGTTCTTCTCGGTGGCCCGGCGAGACACCTGTCGCCCGGCGTCATTGCCGCCAATCAGTACAGTGACGATATCCGGATTTTCGTTCAGCACATCACGTTGCAGACGCTCCCGCAGTTGGCCGGTCGTGTTGCCGCCAATCCCACGGTTCACAACTTGAACATGGTCTCTGCCCAGACATGCTTCGAGCATGCATTCCAGGATGTGCGACCATTTCAGGTAGCTGGTCAGGTCCGACCAGCCGGTAATGCTGTCGCCGGCGCAGACTATTTTCAGGGGTGTGCTTTGTTCCATGGGATCCTCTCTATTGGAAAAAGAAGCTAGATGAAGATTCTCCGATTTCCACCGGCCAAACGGCTTGCAAACGGAAAGTGCGGCAACACAGCTTGCCTGCGAAAGTCCGGGGGCTACGGTGAATTTCGAATCTGAACCGCGAGGAATCCCCGCCATGTCTGAGAAGCAACCCGACATCCTGGTCTTTATGAGTGATCAGCACAACGCCTGGATGACCGAAAATGCCGGTGACCCGTACATCAGCACCCCGAACCTGAAGCGGCTGGCTAAGGAGGGGACGGAATTCACCAATGCGTATACCGCCTGCCCTCTTTGCGTGCCGGCACGCGCGGCCATGTTGACCGGCCAACTTCCGAGTAAGACGGGCATCTTTACCAACTCGGGCATTATCAACAGCGAACAGGCGACCTTTGTGCACTCGCTTGCGGCGGCCGGCTATGAGACCGTGCTCTGCGGCCGGATGCACTTTCTCGGCCCCGACCAGTTTCACGGTTTTACCAAACGCCTGGTCGGCGATTTTACGCCCTGCTATCATGGCCGCTACGGGAATGTCCGGGATGATCTTGGACCGTACGTCGGAACCCCCGCCGGCAACTTCATCAAACACTACGGCGGCGGCACATCGCCGGTGCTCGAATACGACCGCGCGGTGGTCGAAGCGGCACTGGAGTACTTGAGCCAGCCACACGACAAACCGCTCTTCCTGCTGGTCGGAACCTATGGCCCGCATCACACCTTCGTGGCGCCGCCGGACCTATACAAAAAGTACAAGGACCTCCTGCCGCCACCGGCGTCTGCCGAAGCAGGCGCCGTTGATCTCCATCCGGCGCTGGAGAAGAAGCAGCGTGATTTCACCGCGGAGCAAATCAAGTGTCTGCGTGCTGCCTACTACGGCCTGATCGAACACATCGACATGCAGATTGGCCGCGTCCGCGACGCTTGGGATGCGTTCCTATCGCAAAACGATCGTACGGGCGTGTTCTGCTACATCTCTGATCATGGCGATCAAGCCGGCGAGAAGGAGCTCTGGGGCAAGATGACCTTCTACGAAGGTTCATCGCATATCCCGTTGGTTTTCAGCGGGCCGGGCATTCAGAAAGGTACGGTCATCGGCAGTCCCTGTTCGATCATGGATCTCGGCCCGACGTTGTGCGAGCTCGCCGATGCTCCTGTACCGCCGGAACAAGATGGTATCAGCCTGAAAGCCGCTCTGGAAGCAGGTGACGCGGATAGCGGCCGGGCCGTACTCAGTGAGTTGCTGGCTGACGGCAATCCGGCCCGCATGGTGCGCTGGCAGCACTGGAAGTACATCGCCTACGCCAACCAGCCGGATGACGACCAGCTATTTGATTTGAAAACCGACCCCGGCGAGTACTGCAACTGTATCGAGGATCATCCGGAGATTGCTGAGGACCTGCGCGCCATCGTCGACGACGGCTGGGATCCGCCAGCGATCGTTGCCGAACACCAGCGCCGCCGGGAGCACTGGAAAATTCTCGGCGCGTGGGGCAGGGAAGCCGGTGTGTCGGAGCCGTACCGTTGGAAGATCCCCGAGTCCGCCTGGGAACTCCCCCAAGCGTGAGGAAGATCCCGCAGCCTTGCGCAGCGGAGTCTCAGGATTTGTCGCCGACACCTGGGACTGATCCCAAGCATAGATGCCGCAGGCTTGTCCTGCTGAGTTCCACGAGAACTTCGATCTGCAAACAATAGCGAGTCAGGATACCAAACGATGACAGACAAGAGACCAAACGTAATCTGGTTTATCGTCGACCAAATGCGCGGCCAGGCGATGGGCGTGAATGGCGACCCAAACGTCTTTACCCCCAACCTGGATAATATGGCGATCTGCGGCACAAACTTCCAGAATGCCGTTTCCGGCTATCCCCTGTGTTGCCCGTATCGCGGTACGATGATCACCGGCAAGTACGCCCACAACCATTCGGTCAAAATCCACGAGGATCCGTTGGATCCGTCCTGCAATGTTGTCACCGACGTCTTCAATGACGAAGGTTACGAGACGATCTACTTCGGCAAATGGCACATGGGCGGCATCAAAGAACGGGACGGGCGTGCCGTCCTGCAGACGATTCCGCGGGAGGAACGCGGCCGGTTTGATACGTGGATCGGTTACGACAACAACAACAGTCAGTGGGACACGTACCTGCACGGTCACGACGGCGACCGCGAGATCGAGCACTACCGTTTGCCGGAGTATGAGACCGATGCCATCACCGATATGGCGTTGGAACGGATTGTCGGCCGCAGCGAAAGTGACCAGCCGTTCTTCATGGTGGTTTCTGTGGAGCCGCCGCACAATCCGCGATTGGCCCCGGCCGAACATCGCGGCTATCAGGCACAGCAACTGACGTTGCGTCCGAACGTGCCCGACTACTGCGAAGCCAAGGCCCGTTTTGAGCTTTCCGGCTACTACGCCCAGATCGAGAACATTGATGCCAACGTCGGGCGGTTGGTTGACGCACTCCGCGAGGAAGGCATCCTGCATGACACGCATATCATGTTCTTCTCGGATCACGGTGATCAGTTGGGCAGCCAGGGGCGCTTTGGGAAATGCGTCCCGTTTGAGGAGTCGGTCAGAACCCCATTCCTCATCGGTGGTGGACAGCCGATGGCGTACGATGGCTGGAAATGCGGCAACTGTGATTGCGTGATCAACAATGTTGACATTGCGCCGACCGCCCTCGGCCTCTGCGGCATCGATGTGCCGGACTGGATGGAAGGCTTTGACTACTCCCATCGTCGTACCGGCAAGAACTTCAGGGAACGTGTGGCAGTGGAGCCGCAGAGCGCCTACAGCCAACTCATCGGTGACCGTGAATCCAGCTATGCGTGGCGCTGTGTCATCACGCGCGACGGCTGGAAGTACGCCTGCGTCAAGAACGGTCAATGGTTCATGTACGATCTCAACTCGGACCCCTATGAACAGACCGACCTCGCGTTCAACACGCGGTTCCGACAGAAGCGCAGCGAGATGAAGGCGCTCATCAAAGAGTGGGCCGACAAGACCGGCGACGACTTCCCCTTCCCGGAGGGATAGCGGGCTGCCGCCCCGCCATTTCTTCCGGAGCGTTCAGCCGCTCGCTTGCGGCCGGAAATGCACTGCTACTGCAGGCGGTTCTCCGCGAATCCCGCCACGTCCGGGTTGTCGGCGCCCTTCAATTTCGTGAGAACGGTTTTGGTGGCCGCCGGTTCCATGTTGCCCAGCAGGTTGATGCAGGCCCGGGTTTCCGGGGCAAACCGCGTTGTGGCCAATGCCTCGGCCGTGCTCTCCGGCGAGGCCGTGACAAGTCTTACCACGTCCTGGCGCGTTAAGTCCTGCAGCGCGGCCAGCCGCCGAGACAGGTTTCGCCAGGCGTCCGCCTGAGCCTTGGCGGCGGCGCCTTTCAGCTTTTTCTCCTTGTAGAGGTTCTGGACAGTGCGGTCGCAGTAGTCGCGATATTCCCCGAGCATGAGCCACTCCTTCGTGAACTGCGTGCCGTATGCTTCGGCCTCGCACCTGCCCAGGTAGGCGAGCCAGGCGGCCCGCCGAAGGGTTTCCTCAGCATCGAGGAAGGCGTTGGTATTCAGCAGGTCGAGATCATCGCCGCAACGGGCGGCGAACGCGGCCTTCGCCGCTTTTTCTTCCTGGTTCAGGGCGGCAACTCGCTTCTTGCCCAGCTTGACCAGATCCGGCTTCGGATAAAGCGCGAGGCCAAGCGAGAGGTCACGGTAGCGTTCCTGTCTTTGGAATGAGGACTCGCCGGGAATGCTCTGCGGCGCGGTCAGGTGCCGCATGAATTTCGGGGAGCCGGCGAGTGCCAGCAGCAGGTAGCCGTTGCCGCGGACCACGCTGTTGCGTGCGGTGACCGCCGTGGCGCCGAGTTTGGCTGCGTTTGGCGGCCGGTGTTTCTGCAGCTCCGGCAACGCCTTCAGCCGCGTGTACAGCGGGAAATTCGAGATTTTCGTCAGTTGCGCGGCCAGCGCCGCGGCGACCTCCGGCCCGCCGATATTCAGGGCCTCGTTGATCAACGCCAGTCGCTTTGCCAGCGCGTCCTTCTTCAGTTCGGTTGTGTTTGCGGCGTTTGTACTGCCGGCATCACCGAGCCCCATGCCCAGGTCGTCTTCCTCGAGGTCCAGGTCGTCCAGGGCGGATTCGGTTCCGGCATCTTTCAACTGCGCCAGGATCTTCTTGAGATTTCCCGCGGGCGCAGTCGTTGCCTTCGCCGCCATGGGGGCAACCCAGCGGAGCGCGGCCGCCATGAGTTTCGGCCAGTCCTCCCAGTCGAAGAAGGCGGTTGCGTTCTTGTCCGAGCGCCCGCGGTAGTCGATCAGCAGACAGGCCACACGCCCTTTGCCCAACTGCCGGCCGACGAGAACGGGGATATCACCGGATTTCAGGAGGACCTTGGCGCCGTCGTTCAGGACAACCTGATTGCGGACCCAGAACGAGGGTTTGGCGGAGAAGTCCAGTTTAACCTTGAGCGCGGCGAACTCCGGGCCGGGTTCGATGACTTGCGGCGTTCTCGTATAGACCGTATCGGTCATGCCCGTGCACTTCAGCGGCAATAGCGCGCGTTCGAGCACCGTGTACATGTAGCCGCCCTTGCCGAAGGCGTACTCGCCGCCGACAAAGAAGACGCCGCCGCCGGCTTTGACGTAATGGGGCAGGGCGTAGCTGTTCTCCGCACCGATGGCGCAGTGCGGGATACTGGTGAACAACAAGGCATCAAACTCCGGGTAGCGGCGCCAGTTGACGTTGTGGCGCAGTCGCAGCCCGGGGTGATGGCGCAGGACGCCGTACATCGGGGCGTCATGGATGTGAATCCGTCCGAGACGTCCGAAGGCGGCGGCTGTCCGCAGCCGGTAGTCCATGGCGCCGCGGCCGTAGAAAATGTCGAACCGGCCATTGCGCTGCGGCGCGAGATTGCCGAAATTGAATTTCTTGTCCTTCAGTTTCAGGTCGTGTGGGAGCGAGCCGCCCTTCCACCATTGCTTCATCAGTTTCTCAGGTTTCGGGCGCTTGGCCAGCAGTGCCTCCGCCCTTGCCTTCGGGGACATGGCTTTGAGCGCGGCTTGTTCCCTGGCGCGTTTGATCTCCCATTCCGGCGCGAGGGCGCCGATCTGTTTATTGACTTCCCACAATTCTTTCTCGGGGTCGAGGACGACATCCGGCTTGCGCTCTTCCGGTTTCAGGTTCTTCCGTTTGACGCCGAATGTCTTCGGCGGACCATACAAAGAAGCCAGTGACGGAGCGCCCTTGCCGACCGTCAGGTCGACGACAAGGACCCGCCAGACCGCTACTGCAGGTACTTTGAGCCGATCATCCTGAAGCGGCAGCTCGGTGACCTCGAGCGTTTCCGGCGTGATCAGATGCGCTCCGGCTGCTTTCAAGCCCTTCGGCAGGGTCAACTTGAACGCGACCGGCGCCGTGCCCGGCGGCATATCATATTTGGGCTTGATGTCGCCTTCCCGCGGCGGGCGCGTTGCCTTTCGCGGGATGTTCAGGAGATTGACGACGAGCTTACGCTTGCTGTTTTCAAGCGGTGTCTCGTACACAAACGGTTGCCACCAGAGACTGGTCTTACTCTGGGGTGCCAGGACTTCTTCCGGCCGGGTCAGTCGGCGCATACGTTCATCGAAGGTGTATTGGCTGTAGCGCGTGCAGTACCGTCGCACGTTGCGTGTCATGGCCGTGTTGTACGGCCGACAGCCGGCAGCTGCCCACAGGGCGCTCTCAATGATCTCGTCGCGCGGCGGGTTGCGGCTGCCGAAACTGATGCCCAGATAGAAGCCGCCGCGCTCGCGACACACGTCACCGTCGGCCTGCAGGTTGGTCACAATCTGGTCGAAGGTCCAACCGGCAGACGCGTTGCCGATGGACTCATTCATCAGCAGCCCGCCGCCGCGACACAGTTCGTCAAGCTCGAAGTCTTCCACGGCCCAGTCATGGGTCTTATTCTTCTGAATCAAGAGGTAGTTGTAGCCGTGGCTGAAGTTCGGGTATCTGGCATTCACAATGGATTTGAAGTAGCGCATCAGACTCTGGGTCTTGCGTGCCGCCCAAGCCTGGTATTTGCCGGCGCGGCCGCATTGTACCCAGTGACCGCCGCCGCGGAAATGGCCGTCCCAGCGGATCATGTCCCAGCCGAACATGTCAATGGAGCGGATGACTTCTTCGGCGGCAATCTGCACGGCTTGCGGCGTGCCGTCCGGGCTGATCGGCAGGAAGGACGACCACCACAATTCGAACCGGTTCCCTTTGATGTGCGGCTGCCGGCCGTAGACCACGAAGTCATTCGCGCGGCGGCGGTCGAAATGGATGGTGTTGATCTCATTCCACATGCCGACGGGATAGTTGTATTGACCCCGGTGGTCATTGGGATAGTCATACGCGGTCTGCCAGCCCTTGAAGCCGGACATCACGTTCTTGCCGTAGGTCACCGCGGCAAGCCCCTGCTCGTGTGCCAGCCGGATCTGCCGTTGAATCGTCTGCTTGTGCATGCGGTAGTTTGTCTGACCGGACGACCAGAAGTCCTTTTCCGGACTCATCTCGACCATGTCGTCCGCTGCCCACGAGAAGTACTCGTTCGCGTTGAAATAGTTCTTACGTGCCTTCGTCAGTTCGGCGCGGATCGGACCTTCTTCCAGGATGGCGTCACGTGTTCGCAGGCCGCCGCCGAAGATGGCGACACGCTGGAACTGTCTGGCGATGTTGAAATACTCTGCCCGTTCCGCATGGTCCTTGCCGTCGGCCGAAACGTATTCTGCGATCAACGCATAACCGAGCTCCTCTTTGGGCAGCGGCACATCAAAGGAGAGCGTCGTTGGTTCCCTTTGCAGCGTCACGGGGACGGTCTTGACCAGGCTGCGGTCTTTGACGTTGTGCTCCAGATACAACTTCAGCGAGCCCTTGCCGCCCTTGCCGCCCGCGTCCGCGATCTCAGCACTGCCCTTGAGGGTCTCCCCGGGCAGGTAACGGATCTTGTTGATCTCAAGCTTTGTAACGTGGCCGCTGCGGGACAGCTGGCGGAACTCGACCTTATCGATGAGGAAATAGACGGCCTGATCTGGGCTGAGCACCAGGTCCAGCACGAAGTCCAGGTCGTCGTCATCGTCCCCGCCGAGTTCGCCACCCAACTTGGGCCCGCCCTGCTTCAGCTTGGTCTTCACCCGTTGCTTGCCGGCAATATCGGCATCGGAAACGGCAACCAGTTGAAACTGCAGGGGGCCGGTCGCGGTGTGCACCATTTGGAACGTGCGCGTTTCCGGCTCGTGCCTTCGAGCAAACGAATGCGCCGGAAATGCGGCAACCGTTTCCGCACCGTTGATGGCGCTGAGTTTTGTGAAGAAGGAGATCGAGTCATTGGTGTGCGAGGGCCGGATAAGAAGCCGCACTTCATACAGACCGGGAGGTTGGTCAGGCCCGGCGACAGCCAAAGCCGCGGCAGACTTCGCGGGCAGCGCAACGGCGGCGGCGAATTTCTTCTTCAGTGCCGGTACTTCGGCTTCGGTCTTGCCCTTCCACGTGGTGCGGGGCACAGTCGACCAACCGTCCGCCGCGGATGTCATCGCCGGCAGCAGAACGGCTGCAAGCGCCAGCAGCCATTTTCCCGCAATTCCGGATCCTGTATTTTGACGAACGCAGTTCTGTTTCATAGCTTCACTTCCTTCTATGTGATAAAGGTGTGGCATATATGGATTTACTTGAAATTTTGCGGGGCAATGCTATATTTGTGCCAGCCGCAGTTGTCAGTTGTCGCGTACGTTGAGGGGTAAGAAATGAGAACGCTCAGACGTTTGTCGGGGAAAGAAGCAGCTTGCTTCACGTTGATTGAATTGTTGGTTGTCGTCGCGATTATCGGCATTCTTGCCGCGATGCTGCTTCCGGTATTGACATTGGCGAGAGGACAAGCCTATACCGCCGCCTGTCAGAATAACCAGAAACAGCTTGGGCTCGGATTGTTTATGTACGGTGATGAGCACGATGATGCCTTGCCGGCGTCTTACAACAACTGGGGCAGCCCGGCGACCGGCGATCACCTTTAGTTCGTGCATAGTTGCCCGTATGACGGCTATGGCGCGATGAATTGGTCCACCCACGTCTATGATTACGTCGGTCACAGCCTGAACCTTTACCAGTGCCCTGCTTATGGCAACAGGCTTGATGATCCGAGCTGGCACAACTACAGGGCTGACCTTGTCGGTCGATCGCGCCTGCCGCAACGCGTGCAAAGTTCGGTGGATCCGAACATCTACGGTCTGGTCTTCAGCAAATACAAAATGAACCTCTATATTGGCTACCAGTCGACGTTTGGCATGGGGGTTGGACTCGGGAGCAAGACACAGTGGCCGATCGGCAGGCCGGTTCTTCGCATTGCGACGGATCCCGCCGATACGGTAATGCTGGTCGATACATGGGACGCCTGGTTCGCCTACTTCACCACACCGGCTTGTTCCACCGTTGTAGGCGGCTACCTCGGCGGCGACCGCTCGGAGCCGGACAATTACAGCAAGCCGTACTTCATGGCGCACATCGGCAAGTGGCATAACAACCGGACCAATGTCCTGTTCATCGACGGCCATGTGCAGCTTGAGCAGCCGGAGAGCGAGTATTTGTGGTATGATACGGATGACTCTCATTGGCAGATTGTCCATTGATCAGCCGTTTGTCTCTTTGCGCATAGCGTCAAGCGGGGGTTGGATGTGCCGGGTCTGGGAGTCCATCCAGCGGGCAAAAACAGAGCAATAGTGCTAAGTCTACTCATATGACGATGCCTCGAGATGGGCTCGGCGTAAGTTTTCCAGCCAGGGACGGAGGCCAAGCGCCGGTCCGG
>CAYLNH010000121.1:19850-20010 GCA_964384625.1 uncultured Lentisphaerales bacterium | reverse complement strand
GGTTGGTATGTCTGCCCCGAATAATGCGACGTTATTTCCGCGCCGACCCTAAGTCTCTCTGTCTCTATTGCCTCAGTCGTGAACTGATTCTCTTTCGTCCTGACCTCGGTCTTCCTTGATCCTGTCCTTAGTCCTATCCGACCCGCGCGACGTGCCGGAG
>CAYLNH010000121.1:1556-19750 GCA_964384625.1 uncultured Lentisphaerales bacterium | reverse complement strand
CCGCTTCGCGGCGGAATCGCGGCGTGGAAGCCGCTCCTACATTGCCGGAGCCGCTTCGCGGCGGAATCGCGGCGTGGAAGCCGCTCCTACATTGCCGGAGCCGCTACGCGGCGGTTGTGGGCCTGCGGCCCATTTGCTCGCCAACGGAGTGTCGAGCTACGTTGTCTCGGACTGCGGTGCCACAATCCCTTCCATTGCCGCGATGACTTCTTTCAGGTGGTCCCTGGTGACGCCGGCGCGACGCAGGACCTCCCTGGCCTCAGGCCGCACTTCCGGCGGCGGGGGCTGGTGGTTGTCGCTGCCGAGACTGAGTTTCGCATTGTTCTCCAGTAGTTGCTCAATCAGATAAACCAGCAGGTCCGTCTGCTTCGGGCCGCGCTGCGCGTGGTGTTCGACATCACCAAGGTTGATCTCGAGGAACAGACCGAACTCGCGGGCCGCTTCCACAACTCGTTTGACGTCTTCAGGCGTGACGTATTCGGGCGGCGGAATCTCCTGACCGGACTCCAGGATGGCGCTGTAGGGGCCGAGGATATCGCGAAAGGGATGGTTGATGATCGCCGGCTTGCCGGTGGGCCGGACCTTCTCGCCGAAGATGCGGATCAGTGCCGCAGCGTTTTCTCCGAAGGTCCGGTGTTCAATGTGGTCATTGATGTGGAAACAATTGCAGAGGTACTCCGGACGCTCCAGGAAGGCGTCGTCGACTTTGGCGGCGTGCCGGAACTCCAGGCCCATGGCGAGCGGCAATGGTGCGGTCCGGCGCAACGCCTCGATGTCATCGTAGAGGCACTGCAAGCCGGCCAGGCTGTCTTCGTAGAGTTCGATACCCTTTGCCTTGGCGTTGGCACGGAAGGTTTTCATCCAGTCACTGTCGTCGCCGATATAGAATTCGGCGTGATCGACAATGCCGCAACAGACGACGCCGCGTTGGATCAGGGCGTCAACGAACGCTTCCCGCGGCGTACCGTGGCGCTCGTTGCCGCAATGGATGTGAAAATCGTATTTGAGCAGTTCTTCCATTTCCTTCGTCCAGCGTCTTGGTCTTCCTTAATGCTGTCCTTAATCCTGTCCTTAATCTCTTCCTATGCTCTCTTCCCAGTTTCCGGTCCGCTATCCGACACGTAGCGCGAGCCTCTGTCCCGCGTTCTCCGAGCCGAGCGCCGGGAACGCGGGACAGAGGCCCGCGCTACTTCCCGTAGCCGCTTCGCGGCGGAATCGCGGCGTGGAAGCCGCTTCTACATTGTCGGAGCCGGCAGGGGTGCCGGCGATCCCAGACTGCCGGAGCCGCCCCGCATTGCGCGGGGTGCACAAGGCACTTCGCGGCGGAACCGCGGCAGAGCCGCACACGGAGCGCGGAGTTGCACTCCGCTCCCTCTAGGGGATGCCGAGAGCGAAGCGGAAAATGAACATGACGGGGACATAAATGAGGATGTAGAGGATGAGCCAGGGGGCGAACATGCCTTTGATCGGGCCAGTGTCTTCGCCGGGTTCGAACCAGTCCAGCGGCTTCCAGAAGGTACCTTCGCCTTTCTGCAGTTTTTCGCGGTAGCGCACCTGCACCTGACGGATGGGGTTCTCAGGGTCTTCGGCATTGGCGACCTGCACCTGGTACTCGGTGGTGATCCGGCGTTTGCCGCGGCGGCTGCGGACGGTGGTGATGTTCTCGCGCGGTTCCTGGGCGAAGCCCTCGCCGAACACAGCCCAGGTGGTCAGCTCCCGGCCGTTCACCGCCACGGTGAGCGGCCATTTGCCGGCGGTATCGGCGGGCGGCTGCAGCGCCCAGGTGACTTCCTGCGGGGGCATGTCGTCGCTTTCCAGGAAGGCTTCGAGGTCGTTGATGTGCGCTTCCCGCGCCTGGGCGATCGCGTGGGCCAGGTCCCAGGGCAGACCTTCCACGTCGGAGCTGTTGTCGCGCAGCCGCTGCAGGTGGCGTTCCAGCGGCGGGCGGGCGAGGAAGATCTTCTGTGCGGCCGGCGTGGTCGGATCGAGCGCGAGGGCGCCGTCCGGTTCGAGACGGATGGGTTCGGCGCAGTCGCCGTCGACGACGGCGGTGACGATGACGGCGCTGCCGGGTTTGGCGTTGCGCACGGCGGAGTCGACGCGCTTGGGGAACCAGAGGAAGGACATGATCAGCGGTCCGAGTACCAATGCCAGGGGGAACAGGGAGGCCCACAGGATGCGCATCTGCACGGGACTGGCCAGGGCCGTCAGGGCTTTGTAGCGCGGGCTGCCGCGGTCGTAGTCTTTGGCTTCCTGCTGCAGGGCAGCGGCGCGTCGCTTGGCGACGACCAATCGTTTGTGGTCCGTCAGGAACCGCTGCATGAGTACCAGCAGCGCCGCGGCGGCGCCGCCGATGAGACCGACGGTGACCGGTTTGCCGAAGACCGCGATGAGCGGCAGGAAGAGTGCGTCGAAGACGGCGTAGGTCGGCTGCTGCAGCCATTTGGCGTCGAGGAAGACGAAGGCGAAGAGGAAGTACGCGGCCCAGGCGCCGAGCGCGACATTGCGGATCACGGCGGTGCGGCGTTCCTTGTCGCCGGGCGGCGGCGGCATGCGGTTGAACGCGACGCGCGTGTCGTCCGGCGACGGTTTTTCGGGTGCGTCGGCGGCGTCGGCCGCCCCGCGGACCACGGCGCCGTTATGGCCGTCGACGGAGATGATTTCACCGGCGGCGAACTGCTGGGTGGCATTCGGGACGACGACCGCGGGGATCCCCATTTCGCGGGCGACGACGGCGCCGTGCGACAGTGTGCCGCCGCGTTCGAGGACGACGCCGGCGGCGTTGACGAACAGCGGGGTCCAGCTCGGATCCGTGCTCGGACAGACGAGGACGTAGCCGTCGCCGAGAGCAGCGGCTTCGTCGGGGGCGAAGACGATGCGGACGGGGCCGGTGCAGGCGCCGTTGGAGATAGAGAATGCGGGGATGCGGTCGCCGCCTTCGAGTTCCGGCGGTTCCCCGAGGGTTTCGATCTCGACGTCAGTGATCACGTCCGGCAGGACAAGGCGGACCTCGGCGCGGTATGCCGCCCGGCGTTGCGTGATCCGGTGCAGCGGGGCGTAGCCGCTGGCGACGGTCTGGCGCAGTTCCTCGCGGGTCAGGAAGAAGACGTCGTCATCGAGTTCGAGGCGTCGGCCGAGTTCGCGGGCGACATCGCGGAGGAGGTCGTAGCCGAGCATCAGGTAGTACTTGCCGTCCTCGCGGAAGTGCAGGTAGCGGCGGGCGAGTTCGAGGTGTTCATGGAATTCCCGGCGGCCGGCGGCGGCCAGGTCTTGCGCGAGTTCGTCGGCCCTGGCCTGTGCTGCCGCGGCGCGTTTCTCGTGCAGGCGAAGAGGGGCATCGCCGTCTTTCAGGTGGCCGGCCATCTGTTTGACGGCGTCGGGCTTCTCGCGCCAGCGCGGGCTGGCCAGATCGAATTCCTCGGGGGCGCGATGGCCGTACTTTGCGAGCCAGGCGTCGATGTCGAGGTCGCCTTGAGCCAAGTCATAGAGGCCCTGATTCGCCTGGACGGTGAGATCGGCAGGGCCGCCGGCAGAGAGGAGGTTGACCAGTTCTTCGGGGACGTCGTCCCAGAAGTTCTCGCGGCAGAAGGTCTCCAGCGTGTCCAGTGCCATGGCGCCGATGAGACTGGGCAGCAGTGATTGCGGGGCGAACGTGTCAAGGACCTCCTTCTCGCGTTCGTCAAACAGATCAAGGAGGTCCTGCGTTGACATCGCCGGGAGGTCCTTGGCTTTCTCGGCGTCGACGTAGTTTTCGAACGCCGGGATGATCTCGTCGCGCAGTTTGCGGTCGAAGTCGTCGGCGAGTTCGAGGAGCTTTTGATTTACCGCGCCGAGTTTGCCGGCGATTTTGACGTTGGCCATCATCCCGCCGGTGGGCACGGTGGGCGGCCCCTGGGCGGCATCGGGATTGGACCGCAGCGCGTCGAGATCGTATTCAAAGGGGAAGTCCGCGAAGAACATATCCGGCGCCCGCGCCAGGTCCATATAGATGCGGCCGCCGACGAGATCGAGAAAGCCGTGACGCGACACGTCGTCGGTCGGTTCGAAGCCGACTTGTCTGTACATGGCGCCGAAGCCGCCGTTGCCGGACATGAACCGGCGGATCAGACTCCAGGTCAGCGGGGTGGGGTGGGGCAGGGTCTCGCCGATGTTGTGGCGGACCCAGTCGCCGCGGCCGGCGGCTCTGGCCTGCAGCAACTGATGCCGGGTTGTCGTCAGGACCTCCTCGTACGCGGCGGCGTCGGCCAGGGTGGTGACGGCGCGCGACTGCAGGAGATAGAGGGCGTCGCCTTCAAAGCCCCATTCCAGGTCCTGCGGTTTGCCGAAGTGTTCGGCGACCTGCAGGCCGAGCTGCCAGAGCTGAAGCACCTGGCGGGCGTTGAGACACGGCACGGTGCGGCGGTCTTCGGGAACCGGCCGTTCCTCGTGGCTGCCGGGTTCGATCCAGACCTGCTTGTCCTGGATCGTCGCCTTCTTGACGCCGCCGGAGCCGCGATCGATGACCAGGGTGTCGGGCTGTACGATGCCGGAGACGACGGCTTCGCCCAGTCCCCAGCCGGCTTCGATAAGCATTTCATCCGGGTTGCCGGTCTGCGGGTTGGCGGTGAACAGCACGCCGGCCGTATCCGACTTCGCCAGCTTCTGGACGGCGACGGCCATGGCCACTTTCTCAAAGGGGATGCCGTGCTCCTGCAGATAGCTGCGCACGCGGTCGGTGTCGATCGAGGCCCAGCAGTTCTGCACTGCGTCGATGACGGCGTCGGCGCCGTCGAGGTCGAGGAAGGTTTCGTACTGGCCGGCCATCGAGGCGTCCGCCATGTCCTCAGCGGTTGCGGACGAACGCACGGCGACGGTGGGGGAGCCGAGGTCGGCATAGGCCCGGCGGATGGCGTTGGCGACGTCGTCGGGCATGTCGGCGCCGGTCTGGCGGGCGTGGATGAATGCGTGCGTCGTGACGGCAAAGCCGTCGGGTACCGGGAAGCCGGCGCGCAGGAGGATGCCGAGGTTGATGGCTTTGCCGCCGGCGACGGCGTTGTCCCGGCACTCGCGCAGGGGGAGCACAAATGGGCGGTCATTCATTGCTGCGGCTCCTGGCTGACGAAGCAGCGGATGCCGCCGGTTTCACTCGCGACGTAGACGCGGCCGCCGACCACCAGCGGGGAGGCAATGGACATGCCCATCTCGCCGGGGGTGCTGTTGATGTAGTGCCGTTCGAGTTGATTGCCGGTTTTGGCGTCGAACACGACGAGGTAGCCGTCGTGGCTGACGGCGTAGACATGCGTGCCGGTAAAGGCCGGCCCGGCGAGGGCTTTGGCGCCGTCGCGGACCTTGGTGCGCCAGAGCTCCTTGCCCTGTTGCGCCAGGTTCAGCGCGACCAGATCCCCGTTACGCACCGGGGCGATGGCGGTGCTGCCCTTCACCGCGACGGCGCCGAGCACGCCGTCGGGCATGTCGCGACGCCAGCGTTCTTTGCCGGTCTTGCGGTCGAGGGCGATCACCAGCCCCTGCGGGTTCTGCGCCTGGAAGACATAATCGCCGTTACCGCAGCCGACCAGTACGGTGTCGCCGGTGATGGTGACTGCGCCGGTGGCCGGGTGCGGCGTGGCAGCTTTCCAGATCTCGCGCTTCAGCCCCTTGGCTTTCAATTCGGCGTCGCTGCCTTTCAGACGCAGCGCCGCAACGGCGTTGCCGTTGAAGCCGCTGCCGATGTAGACCACGCCGTCGGCGATGGCCGGCGAACTCTCGGGATCGTTGACGACATGCTTCCACAACATCTTGCCGGTGGAGATCCGCACGGCGAAGACGTAGCCGGGATTCTGGTTCTTGACCGGGTCGTCATGCGGCCGGGGCAGGTGGGTCTTGGCGTCTTCCACCGACCCGGCGCCGGCGACGACGATGTCGCCGGCGATCGCCGGCGAACTCTCGATATGCAGCGGGCAGGGCGCCATCCATTTCACTTTTCCACGGGCGGTGTCGACGCAGATCAGTTCGCTGTCGTAGTCCGGATGCAGTCCCTGACCGATCACCAGGTACTTGCCGTCGGCCGTCAGCGCCGGCGAACTGAAGAAGCCTTTGAAGTCTTTGTTGCCGGGCTTGACGTCGATTTCCCAGATCCGCTTTCCGGTGCGGGCATCGAGACAGACGATCGCGCCGAAACTGCCGGGCGGATCGAGAATACACCAGGCGCTGTAGATGCGGCTGCCGTGGACAATCGGCGAGGACCAGAAGATGGCGTCCTCTTCCTCGTACTTCCAGAGCTGCTGCAGGCGGGTTGGGGCCGGGCCGCCCAGGTGGCCGTTGCGCTGCATGTTGCCGCGGAAGATCAGGGCGGTCTGCGGCCCGTCGGCGTCGTCCGGCGCCGGGGCGTCGCCGCCCGCCGGGTCTGTTCCCGGGTCCTGGTCAGCCCGGTTGCCGGCGGTTGCCGTCGGGCGCCGGCGCAGCTGGTCCTTGATCTGGCGCAGCGTCTTGAGGATCTCCTGCTGTACGGCATACGGGGACTGCGGTGCCGCGTCGCCGCCGTGGGGCGCGGCGTTGTCTTCGGCTGCGGCCAGGTCGCGGGCGAGCCGGACCCATTCTTCGGGCGGCGTGCGGTAGCCGCCGGGGGCGTGGGCTGCAGCAGTTTCTGCGGCCGCGGGCGGGCCCGCGGCCGGTGGCGTCAGCAGCCAGGAAATCAGGAAATAGCCGCCGACACAGACGATTACCAGGATAACCGGAATGTACGGCTTCTCCTTGCAGAACGCCGCCAGTTCCCTGGGCTTGAAGAGGAGCGAGAAGAACGTGGCGATGCCGGCGATCAGAGCGGGCAGCACGGCGGCGCCGACATTGACGAAGACCGGCACCACGGCGAGTTCGTCGGTGACCGGCAGAAGCCAATCAAGTTGGACGGGCATGGGTTGGGATCTCCTTCGTTACAGTACCGCCGCGAGATTCTCGTCTTTACGTTAACCTGGTTCCATGTGGCGCAAACACATAACGTTTCATATTAACGTTAATAGACCCCAGTATAGAGCCGATGTTCCCTGTGTCAAATCGATTTTACTGAAGGCTCGCGGGGTGCTGGGGATGACGGAGGTGAGCTCAGGGATTGCCCCAGGGGGCCACGTGGGTCCAGTTGGCGATGGGTTCGAAGACTTTTGTCATGCCCCAATTTTCCACATGACCGTCGGCGAAAGCGATGTTGACCTTATTGAGGTGTCGGAAATTCGTCGTGAAGTTTGAGTTCCTGGCGTACATGCAATACCCCAATCGGGGGATTCCGCTCGATTCAAGGTTGCTGTCCACGAAGGCGACCAGCGCGCTTGGTTGGGTCACTTGGGACTCCTTGCGATATGGCGTTGCGCCTGCTCCTGCTCCGCCGCCAATCCCATAGTTGTACATCCCGTAGGTCACATACTGGACATGTCGGTTGTTGTATTCGTACTGCATCGACGGGCACATCAGTATGGAATCTCCGCGGAAGACATACTGCGACTCATAGTAGACGGCCGGGCTGAGCTGATCAATCATCAGGGCCGGCCACTGTTTGGCGCCTGACGCACTGCTCCAGACGCCGTCCCAGATGCCGGTACTGTACGCCGGCAAGCCGCCATCGTAGTCATCCACGTAGTTGATCCAGGCTACCGCGATCTGCTTCTCATTGCCGGCGCAGACGACGGTTCTGGCCCGTTCCTTCGCCTTTGTCAGTGCGGGCAGCAGCATGGCGGCAAGGATCGCGATGATCGACACAACCACCAACAGCTCGATCAAGGTAAACCTCTCTCTCGCTTGCCGTCGCTCCTGCGGAGCTATGGCTGGCAAGCCAAGGAGTTCGATCAGCGTGAAGCTCATCAAGCTTGGTTTCGGGCGGCACGCTGGAGTTGAGCTTCGTGTGAAATGCATCGGGCACCTCATCGTTTCAGATGACTGAACGGCGTATCCAGAGGCCTTGTCCGCTTCGGAAGACGACTGGGTAATATAGCCGTATCTGCCTGTTTTTTCAAATACTTAACGTGGCATGACAGGTGGATGCTGAGACCAGACTCATCAGCGCTGTTTCTCCTTGACCTGGCGGAAGGTCCCGGCTTGGGGTACGTCGAGAACGATGTCGCGGCAGCCGGGAATCGTAATTGTAACGGCCTTGCGGTCCTGCTTGGGCGAATAGGCGTAGACCAGCCACTCGCGCTTGGGTTTCTCGCCGATCACCAGCGCCAGTGCCCAAACCGGGATCTCGGTGTTCAGGGCGACGTCCTTATCCGGCGGCGGGAGACGGTCGAGGCTGGTGTCGAGGTTGAACCACCTCGGGATCTTGGCGTGTTCCGGGCGGATGTTCTTGCGGTAGGGATGGGGCCGGGAGGTGTTGGCGACGACAGTTCCCTGCCGCCAGAAGCGGACCTTGACCGGGTCGGCATAGACGTCGTCGACCGCCTCGAGGAACTTGGCGAAGTACTTCGGCCCCGTCTTTGTCAGGGGACAGCCCGTGGACCGGAACTCCCGAACCACTCGCGGTCTGGTGAGCCACATGGTGTACTGGATCCATGCCTTGTAGCGTTCCGGGGTAAACGGGTCGTTCTTGCTCGCGTACCAGGCCCGCTTCTTCGGGAAACCGTCCCAGACCGACATCTCGTACCAGAAGTCCGGATGGGTCTTGTACACCAGATCAAGCTGCCACTTGACGTTCATGAACTCCACCTGCGGGCTGAAGACCGTGTAGTCGGTCGAGCCGCCCTGCCAGGGGTTCAAATAATACTCGGGCGAGGCGCCTTCCCAGGCATGCTTCAGGTAGCCGATGTTGTTGGGGAAGTAGAATGAATGGGACGGCCAGCCGTCGAACCTGGCGTAGTTCCAGTTGAACACGGCGTTGTAGGCGACCATCCTGGAGGCGCGCGCCCACTTGTCGGGCATGGCGCTGCGCATCCCGGCAAACATCTCCTTGTACCGCTCCACATATCCTTTGGCGAAGACCTCCTGGCCGAAGAAGAACTCAGTGTCCTTGCCATGGGCGTCCACATAGCGCTTCGAGTCGTTCCGCTTGCCGGCACGCAGCAGGCGTCCCTCGTTGTTTGACAGAAAGATCAGGCGCGGCGGGTTCTGATAGCGGCTCTGGAGATTCTTGAAACCGTTCAGTGCGTCCTCCTTGGCGCCGTACTCCGTCATCCACCACACACCGACTTCGCGCCACGCGGCCTTGGGCCCCATCGGCTCGGCGACCGATTCGACCAGCGCCGCTTCGTACGGCACGTCCCCGCCGGTCGCCGTCTTTTCGGCCTTCTTGGCGTGCGTGAAAGAAACCGTGTTGCCCTCGACAGCCGTCACCTGCCAGCGTTCCCCGCTCATCTGCAAGCCGCCGACCACGATCGGCTGCGTGATCCAGATGCGACTGCGCGGGCTCTTGTCGATGCCGGATGCGTTCGGGAGGGTCACGCGGACCGTCGTACTGCCTGCCGTGGTGGCGATGGCATCAGCTGCCAGCTTGCCTGTGCGGTAGACCTTGTTCGCCCGGATGTAGTTCGGGTTCTGCGAGGGGGGCAGCTTCACCCACCGGTCCGTCGTCAAAGCTTGGTTGTAGAGGGGCGCGTCGAACTGGGTGTTCGCAAACGTGACCGGGAGCTTCCAGGCTGCGATCGTGTCCCAGGGCTTGAAATGCCCTTCGAAGTTGAACCAGGGAGAGCCTTGGGGATGCTGCTTCTTGGTCAGTGTCCGCGGCGGGAACGGCGAGACCGGCAGCCAATGATGCCCCGCCTCGATCAGGCGGACCTGGGCTTGGAGATTGAGTTTGCCTTTGACTTCCTCGCGCGGTTTGTAGTGGGGATAGCCGGTGAGACCCCAGGACCCCATCCCGGAGTCCCAACTCGACGCCAGCGGCAGCGGGCGGCCGTCGGGATGGTTGGCGGGGCGCGTTGCCTCCGCCGCAATGACCTTCGCTGCGGGAGGGACGTCACCGGCCGCCAGGGGCAGCGTCAGCAACGACACGAGAAGTCCCACGGTCACGAGCGATGCTCGCCATACATGCTGCGTTGATTCTCTCATGGTACCTGTTCCTTAATTCCCCGTTGTGGTCTCCCTTTGCTCTCTCATGCCCGTCGCACTACGGTCTGGCCGGGGACGATCTCCGCCGGCAGTTCGATATGCTGCCCGGCCCACTGCCGGCCCGATTCGATCCGTGTGACTGCTGCTTCGATCAGAGCGCGGTACGGCGGGCGTACACTCGCCAGGAAGGGCGCATGCTCCGTGGCCCGCGGCAGGCCCTCATACCCCATCACACCCACATCACCCGGCACCATGACCCGTTCCCGGTGCAGGTAGTCGATGACATGAAGCCCCAGAACATCCGTGCCGGTGATAATCACGTCGCATCCCTGATCCAGCGCCCGGCGCATGGCCGGTACAAATGCGTCCGGCAGGATTTGCTCGTTCCCGAACACGATATGGCGCGGACCGCTCGGCAGTCCGGCTTCGGCCAGGGCCTTGCAGCAGGCTTCATAGTCATCCTTCTCCCACGGCACATCGCTGCCCATGAAACACATCTTGCGATAGCCCAGGGTGACGAGGTGATGGACGCTCAGGCGTCGGCCCTGCACCCGGTTGTAGCCCAAGGTCAGACAGGCGGCGTCGGGCGGCGCTTGCCCCAAGACCACAGCCGCCAGGTCCTCCCGCGCCCGGAAGCGCTCCAGCAGCGGACCATATTCATCTACTTCGAAGAAAAAGAATGCGACAGTACCCGGCGTAAAACGTTGGATCTGTTCGTCCGGATCGCTCCCCGGCGGAATGCAGAGGGTAGAGAAGACACGCGTCTGTCCCGCAACCTGTAGACAACAGCGCAGCAGGCGATCGACATACTCCCAGTGGGTGGGGTTTTGTTCCGGCTGATCCAGCCCCGTCTCCGGCAGGACCAGACACATGGAGCGGCTCGCGGTCCGGCCCGGCCCGGGACCGAGGAAACTCCCCTTGCCGCGCAACCGATGGATGACGCCTTCCGCCGCAAGTTCGGCCATGGCGCGCTGCGTGGTGAGAGCCGTGACGCCGAAGCGCTCGGCCAGTTGATTCTGTGACGGCAAACGATCACCGGGCTGAAGGCCCCGGCGCTCGACCAAATCAAGGATGTACTGCTTGATCACCGGCCGTTTACCGTGAACGCTTGTCAGGGTCGTCTTCAACGCAGATCCTTGTTCTTAGTTAGATACTTATTATATACATCAAGAAGCCGTCGACGTCAAGGGAATTCCCGATGAAATTGCAATATATTGTTTACAAATATGTTAGATCAATAACTGCGAGTCGGCAGGCAACGGTTATTTCGCTTATTTCGCCTTGACATGGAACCACTATGATGTATATAACTCAAAGGTTAATTACAGAGAAGATTCCACGACGTAGTTGAAAGGACAAACTCGTGCTTACGATTGGTTCCGGTTTGCGGGTGATTAACAACCAGCTCGGGTTTCGCAGCAACCACGGCAGGAAGGTGGTGCTGGTTCCCGACCTCCCCGAAGCATGCGGCATCTTTGGTGATGCGATGTTCACAGTGCTGGATGAAAATGAGTTCTCCAAGCACACACTCAATGACCCAGCTCAAATGCCGTTCATGTACCGCGCTTCGCTCAAGCGCGTGCAGACGGATTTCGGCGTATGGCTTGAGGGCGACTTCTCACACATCACAGCCAACGGCATTTACCAGGCCTTCTGCGGCAATGAACCAGGGCCGAACTTCGCCATTCGCGATGATGTCTGGTGCCGGGTGCTGCCGGAATGTTTGCGCTATCTGCAGATCCAGTCCTGCGGCCGCAGGGTGCCGGGCTGGCATGAAGCGTGCCATCTTGACGACGGCTACATACCGGAACAGGAGCGCTATCTCCCGGCAAGCGGCGGCTGGCATGATGCCGGCGACTTCCGCAAATGGGCGACGTCCACAGCGATGAATGCCATTGCTCTTCTCGTGGGGCACCGTCTATGGGAAGGGAAAGAAGAAGCATTGGGATTGGAACCGGGCATTTTCCTCCGTGAGGCACTGCAGGGGGTCCATTACTTCCTGGGCATTCAAGACAAAACCACAGGCGCGCTCTTCCACAACATCGGCGGGGGACAGAAGGAATGGCATGACAATCTGGACTGTCGGTACACCGACAACATCCCTGAGAGCGGCGATGAGCGTCGCATCTGGCCCACCCCCTGGTCTATGCCGGCGGGTAAATTCACCACCCTGTACATGCTCTATGCCAATCTGCTCAAGGAGGAGGACCCGGATCTGGCAGCGCGTTGCCAACAGGCGGCGCGGGATTCGCTGCGTTTTGACTTGAAGACGGGTCGGGCCACAGCCGAGGACCTGGAGTGGCGTGCCTGGGGCTATCTGGAGCTCTGGCGCGGGAGTCAGGACGAGGCAGACAAGGCTGCAGCATGCGCGACCCTGGCACAGCTTCTCGAGCTGCAGGTGACGGACTACATCGGGGGCCAGCAGTCCATACGCGGCTTTTTCCGCAGCGAAGCGGAGGCGGACGACTTCCATCACAAGCACGTGGGAGCGCACTGCTGCATCTGGGTGTTGGCGGACTTTATTGTCACCTTTCCGGAACATGCTGACGTGGATCGCTGGCAAGAGGCGCTCGCGCTCTGGGTCGATGAGTATGCGCTCGTATTTGTCAAGCGCAATCCCTTTGGTCTCTTACCCTATGCGCTCTACAGCCGCCCGCCGGCAGAGCACGCGCACCATGTCTACCGGCCGCTGGGCCGGGATCTCTGCTTCCGCTATTTCATGGCTGGCCACCGGCTGGGTTCCAACGCCCGCTGCAGTCTGGACGCTGTGGCTTTGGCAGCTGCCGCGCGGGCGCTTGACCGCCCGGAACTCCTCGATCATGGCTATCGCCTGCTTGAATGGACGCTTGGCAACAACCCGTTTCAAATCTCGACCATGAATGGCGTCGGCGTGCTCCAGCCATGTGCGCTGAGTTTTCAGATGGGCAATATCCCCGGCGGCGTGACGCTCGGCATTGGCGGCGATGAAGAAGATCAGCCCTGGTACCCACACCCCTGGGCCTGCCGGGACGAGTACTATGGCTATCAGACCAGCCAGTTCCTCTGGGCGGTGCTGGCCCTGCAGGGAGTCGAATACCCGGCTCAGATGTAACAACGCGCGGACATTTTGAAGGAGAGTCTTTGATGAAGATCGCAGTGCTTGGCTGTGGCGGCATGGGCGCCGGCGTGCTGAATCTGGTGCGCCAATGCGAGGGCGTAGACGATGTGATTGGTGTGGACGTGAGCGAGGAGCGCCTGGCGTATGTGCGCGACAAGCTCGGGGCGAAGGCAACAAGCAATCTGTCCGAGGTGATGGCTGACCCAGAGGTCGAGCTGGTTTTTGTTACCGCCTCCAACGATGCGCACGCGCCTCTGGTGCGAAGCGCTATTGACGCGGGTAAGGCGATCATGTGCGAGAAACCCATCGCCACCACGCTGCGGGATTCAGCCGCGCTGGTGGACGCCGCGGAGGCCAAGGACCTGTTCTTCCAGATCGGGTTCGAGCTGCGCTATTCCAAACTCTACACGACGGTCAAGGACTGGATCGACGCCGGTCTCCTGGGCGATGTGATCAATACGCAGTGCAAGTACATCTGCAGCGAGTTCCACCACAAGGGTTCGTGGCGTAACAAAAAGGAAACGGGCGGC
This sequence comes from uncultured Lentisphaerales bacterium, assembly GCA_964384625.1. Lineage (GTDB taxonomy): Bacteria > Verrucomicrobiota > Lentisphaeria > JABSQK01 > JABSQK01 > CAYLNH01. Next base: position 6,118 of record CAYLNH010000121.1, on the reverse strand, counting down.
AGCATGTTCGGCGAGAAACTCTGCCACTATGTGGATCTGCCGCGCTGGTGGATCGGCTCCGACGTGGTGGATGTGTTCTCTGTCTGCGCCCCCAATGTGGTGCCCTACTACGAAGTGCGGGACAACTACCACACGACCTGCCGTTTTGCCAATGGCGCCGTGAGCCAGCTCACCTTTGTCATGTATGTCGGTGAGACGTTTGCCGGCGATCCGCTGCAGGACCACATTGCCCAGCAGAAGGACGACGGTCACGAATTGCGCTACCTGATCGTGGGCACCAGGGGCGCCGCCGAGACCGATGTCTTCCACCGCACCTTGAAACGCTGGGAATGGGGCGACTCCGAGACCTGCATGACCAGCAAGCTGGTTGAGCAGCAGACGTGGACCCGGGAAGAGGACGGCCGGTATTTCCATGACGGCACAACGCAGAACCGCGACATTGTCCGCCGCGTACTGGCCGGCGAGGGACCCATGACCCCAGCCCGGGATGCATTGGAAACCATGCGCCTGGTTTTTGCCGCCGAGAAATCTGCCGACAGCGGGCAGATCGAGCGTCTGGCGGATCTGGATTGACTTCACGCGGCGGGACACGCGCCGTCGTGTCCGCCGCCACCTCAGGACATCGACAAGGGATGCGAAAGGAAGAGAATATGAAACCGCTTTTTCCGACTATGGTCTCGATGGTCTGCCTCATCGGTTGTGTGCAGGCGAAGGAGCTTCTCACCCCGGCAGATATGAGCCCTCCCCAAACGATCGGCAAACCCGCGGGCAAACCGATCGAACTGATCCGCGACAGCGCCTGCACGCTGCCGATCGTGATCGGTAACAAGCCGATCCGGCGCACGCTCTGGGCGGCTGAGTTTCTGGCGAAGTCGCTCGGCGAGATGTGCGGCAAAGCACCCCGGGTCATCAAGGCGGACGACCATGACGGGCCGGCCATTTTTATCGGGGTTCCGAAGTCGCTGGCCAAGGCCAAGCTCTCGGCCGAGGGCATGGAACCGGAAGCGTTTGCCGTCAAGACACTGAACGGCAGCCTGTACCTCTATGGCAAGGACAGCAGGAGTTCCTGGGGATCGGCCTACGCGACGATCGACTTTGCCGAGCGCATCCTCGGGGTGCGCCAGTACTTCGAGGACGAGCATGGCGGCCGGACTGTAGTCAAAGCCGCTGATCTCACCATCCCGGCCCTCGACTATGGGGACGCGCCGGTTTTCAAGAAGCGCGAACTCTGGCCGTACGGGCACAAGAAACATCTTCTGACCTGGCGCATCGGCGGCAGCCATCCGGTCCGCATCATTGTCCATGCCCCGCACAAATGGGGCAAGGACAAGACCTACCGCAAAGAGCGGCCGGAGATCTTCGAGCTCAACAAAGATGGGACGCGGACCAACGGCCCGATGCTCTGCTACGGCCACCCGAAGACCCTCGAGACCTATCTCGAGCGGATCGACCAGGAACTGAAAGGCGGGCGCAAGTCCGGCGTCATCAATGGCAAGACGGTTACAGTCTCACCGTGGGACAAGGGCGTAAGCTGCCACTGCGAGCATTGCCGCAAGTTGTTCGACCCGGAGAAGGGCACGAGCGGCAGTGCCTCGCGGATCATGTACGAGTTCACGCGCAAACTTTCGGACGAGCTGGCCAAACGCCATCCCGAACTGACCATCATCTATCTGCCGTATCTCAACTACTGCGATATCCCCGCGGGGGCCGACTTCCCGGCCCGCAATGTCGAGGTCGAGCTTTGCTCCATGCCGGGGCTGGCTATGTTCAAGGATCCGCGGGTCAAGCAGCACGAAGAGAAGTTGATCCGCGGCTGGGCCAAGGTGAGTGGGCGGAAGATCCAGAACTGGCACTACATCTGTTGGCCGGCCGAGTTCACCAGCGCCCCGTACGTCTACGCCGAAGCCGCGATCAAACACTATCAGGATACGAAAGACGTCACGGTCGGCTCGTTTCTGAACGGTGGCTACCCGGAGCAACGCCACCTGCTCTCGGCCTATGCCTGGATGAAGGCGCTCTGGAATCCCGATCTCGATGCGGACGCGATCTTCGACACCTTCGCCACGCGTATGTACGGTCCGGCGGCGCCCCCGATCCGACGTCTCATCGCCCTCCAGGCCGAGGGCTGGAAGCGCCCCTGGGAGGTGGCCAAAGTGAGCCCCAAGAACATTTTCGAAATCAGCTACCCGCGCGCCGAGGTCAAGGAGATGGAAGCGTGTTTCGCGAAAGCCTATAAACTCGCCGGAGACGACAAACTGATCCGCCAGCGGATCGACTACTACAAGGGGGGATTCACCCAGTTCTTCAAGGAGTCGAAGGAGCATGCCGAGGGCACCGCATTCGCGCCGCTGATGATCAAGAAGGCAGCAGCCAATCCGACGATCGACGGAAAGCTCGATGATCCCGCCTGGAAGGCTGCCGACGCGCTGTCGTTTGTCCGCGCCCGGGACCGCAAGAAGACGGACCCGATCTACCCGACCCATGTCCGCGCGGTCTGGACCCCCGACGGCATCACCTTTGGATTGCGCATGACCGAACCGACGCCGGACAAGCTCTGGAAGAAAGAACCGGCCGGCAACTGGCACAACGACAACATCGAGATCTTCTTTGATGTCACCGGAAAGGGGGGCGGCGATTTCTACCAGATCATCGTTGATGCCCGCAACGAGGGCCTGCTCTTTATCCACGCAGCCGAGAAGACCGGCTGGAAACCCAAGGGGATCAAGAGCGATATCCACATCGGCAGGGATTTCTGGAGCGCCGAGGTCTTCATCCCGTTCACCGAGTTCAAGGACCATGACGGCGCCCAGCTCCCGAAGACCAGCAGCGCCGGCCTCTTCTGGATCGGTAACTTCACGCGGCATCGCAAGGCGGACGCATACCAGAAGGACAAGACGAAAGGGAGCGTCCCGGAGCTGACCCGGCTGAATACGCGGTACTCGGCCTGGAGCGCCGACCTGAGCGCGTTCGGCAAATTGAAGTTTGTCGAGTAGCCGGGTTGTAGCGTCAGCAGCGGTGGTGGAAAGACTTGAAATGCTGTAGCTGCAGGACCGCGAAAGGGTTCGCGCCGCGATTTGTCCGTTCGGTCCCGAGAAAGCCCCCCGTCAGTTTGTCTGACGGGGGAATCTGGCATGCAGCTACTACAGCATTTAGTCAATACTGTAGCCGTTTCCTCTATCCGGCCTTTGTCTCCACCTTTGTTCCCGCCTTCGCCAAATCCTGCTCCGGAACAGGAAGGACAAGGTTGAGACGAAGGGGAAGAAGCACAGACAACGGGGGATGATTTTTCTCAATATGCTGCGAGCTTGCGTCGCCTCCATTACCGTCGTTTGATTCTATTTGGCCAGCCAAGCAGAATCGAAAGCAAACGAGGAAACGGGAAAGCTCGGTCCAGCAGCAACCGACCACGCCGTCCTGCCACACGAGGTGGCAGGTGGGCAAGAGGTCTTCTCAGGCCCTGCAGCTGCCGGGGCGCGGCACAGGGTCTCCTCGATAAACAACGGGACGCCCGTCCGGACGATGCTTGTCGATCGGCTCCTTTTCCTCCCTTGCTGCGGCGGCAGCTGTCTGTCTGCTGCGCCGAAGAAGAAGCCTCCGTCACTCCCATGCAGGGAATCCGTTCGATCCCGGAAATCCACTTGACGCAGCCCCAGCCTTGGCTATATTGGATTCATCAGTAACAAAGAAAACTTCATCCAAGATGAATTTAGGAGAAGCTATGGCCGGTAGTGATCTGGTGCAGTCGGTGATTCGCGGCCTGGATATCCTGCGCGTGGTGGGCGCTGCCGGGAACGGTATCCGCCTGAACGAAGTGGCCGCTACCATGAACCTCAATGTCACGACGACGCATAATCTGGTGCGGACGCTGGCTGCCCGCGGCTTCGTCGAGAAGAACGGCCCGCAACTCTACCTCGGCCCGGCGGTACCGCAACTGGGCGACCTGTTCCACAACTCATCCATCACGCGTCAGGCGGAAGGTGCGATGCGCCGTCTGGCGAATGTCTTGCCGGACGCGGTTGTCACCTTCGGCCGGCCCAGCGGCAGCGAGATAGTGGTGACGCGGCGGCTGAGCCCGGACCAGCCGGGACGCCTGCAGAAGCCGTCGGACCGCACCTTCAACCTCTACGCCAACGCGTCCGGTCTGCTGTGTCTGGCAATGTTGGATGAGGAACGGCTGGAGCCGATCCTGGTGCGCTATCCGTTTGTCGAGTTCGGCGCTCACCTCTGGCGCGACCAGGCCAGACTCGACGAGTTCCTCGATACGGTACGTCTGGAGGAGTACGCGGCGCTGCCGTTTGACGACCGCGGTCGCTTCCGGGTTGCGGCGCCGGTCTTCGGCGGCGGCGGCGAGTTGGCCGCCTGCCTTGGCGTTTGTATGCACACGGACGGCAAGGCGAAGGTGAAGAAGCAAATGCTCAACGAACTGGTAAAGGCAGCCGAGACAATCTCCGGCTGAAGGAGCTCTGGCCCTTCCGTGCCCCGAAGGGGTACCAACATGAGTAGCCCCGGTAAAGGCAGCCGAGACAATCTCCGGCTGAAGGAGCTCTGGCCCTTCCGTGCCC
>CAYLNH010000121.1:0-1456 GCA_964384625.1 uncultured Lentisphaerales bacterium | reverse complement strand
GCTGAAGGAGCTCTGGCCCTTCCGTGCCCCGAAGGGGTACCAACATGAGTAGCCCTGGTAAAGGCAGCCGAGACAATCTCCGGCTGAAGGAGCTCTGGCCCTTCCGTGCCCCGAAGGGGTACCAACATGAGTAGCCCTGGTAAAGGCAGCCGAGACAATCTCCGGCTGAAGGAGCTCTGGCCCTTCCGTGCCCCGAAGGGGTACCAACATGAGTAGCCCCGGGTGACCAAAGGGAACCCGGGGTATCTGACGCGGAATACCACGTCCCCGAAGGGGGCGAACGAATTCCGGATGATCTGAGACGAGATTCAGGACAAGGTTTGATACAGGAAAGGCAACAAACATGTCACAGGCAATCGAACGTGAATTCGGCCAGGAAGACCTGGACCACGATCCGGTGGAAGCCGCGAACGCAGTGAAGAAAGCGGCGCTGGCGTTCGGCGCCGACGCCGTCGGTATCGGCAGCATCGACCGCTGGGACGGGGCGCCGATCCAGATGGATCCCAAGCAGATCATGCCCGAGTGCAAATCCATTATCGGCATGGTCTTTCGCGTCATGCGCGGCAGCATGCGCGGCGTCGAGGAAGGCACCTACTTCAGCAACTACTCGGCCATGGGCTACGGCGGCATCACCTATCTCTATATGCCGATGACCGTGATCAACCTGGCGAAGTTCGTTGAGGACCGCGGCTACGAAGCCGTGCCGATGGGGCACCAGAGCGACTGGCGCGCGATCGACAACGAGGGGTTTTTGAAGAACCGTTTCAGCCGGCCGGTGGCCCCCGGGCGCGCGGCGCCGGACATCATGGTGCAGTTGCGGATTGCGGCGTTCCTCTGTGGTCTCGGCGAGATCGGTTTCAGCAAGATGTTTCTGTCACCGCAGTTCGGCCCGCGCAACCGCGTCGGCATCATCATGACGGACGTCGAATTGGCGCCGGACCCGCTCTATGACGGCCCGCAGCTCTGCAACAAGTGCATGGCCTGCGTGCAGCAGTGTCCCGGCGGCTGTTTTGATGCGGATAATCCAGTGAAGGTCACGCTGGCCGGCCGCGAAGTCGAATGGGCCAACGTCGACATGAGCAAATGCGACGTCACCTTCCGCGGCGGCGAATGGTCGGAGGAACCCTTGGCCGACGAGGACAAGTACATGGACGGCGGCATGCACGGCAAGGACGTTGGTCGCGGCGATTGGAGTCCGTTCTACAAAAAGCCCCGCAACCTTTACAACACCGGCCAGGCGGTCTGCGGCGCTCGCGGCTGTACCCGCGCCTGCATGGTCAGTCTCGAGAAACGCGGTGTCCTGCAGAACAAGTTCAAAGACAAGTTCCGCCGCCGCAAGATGTGGAAGGTCGACTGGTCCACCGAACCGGAATACCCGGACGGCGCGATCTTCCGCGACACCCAGCGGATCTTCCAATGCAGCAGGACAGGCACTCGCATTGCAACACCCCTACAA
>CAYLNH010000120.1:0-20507 GCA_964384625.1 uncultured Lentisphaerales bacterium | reverse complement strand
GGCTCTATGCTCAAAAGAGAGCCGCATGATGGTCAACGAACGGGAACGCACTCAACCCATTTGAGAAGGACCTCCTTGAAGCAGTTACAGAACGCACCGGCGGCGTTGGTGCTGACATTGTATTTGAAGTGACCGGTGTCCAGGCCGGCGTTGACATGATGACCAAACTGCCGGCCGTACGCGGTCGCATTGTGGTTGTCGGCATCATCAGTGAGCCGCCGAAGGTGGACCTGTTCCAGTTCTTCTGGAAAGAGCTGCAGTTGTTTGGTGCTCGCGTTTATGAAGCGGAAGATTTTGACAAGGCGATCACTTTGGCGGCGGCCGGCACGTTGCCGTTGGAGAAGTTGATTTCCAAGGTTGTTGAACTCGAGGGTTTGCAGGGGGCGTTTGAGGAAATCAGCTGCGGCGCCGACCTGATGAAAGTCCTCGTGAAATGCAGTTGACTTGAGGAAGTTTGAACGATGTCATCCGCTGAAAGCAAGGTGACCGAAGCATTCGACATGTATGAGCGGCGGTTCGCCCGTGCTGTTGCCGACCGGTCGGCACGAGACCCGATTGGTGACCGCGCCGCCCTGCGCTGTTTGCTCAAGCAGTGCCTTGGTATTCGGGATGAATGGATGCCGGAGATTTCCGCTGAACCCGTGCGGGTCACGGAGCACGACGGCTTTCGAATTGAGCACCTGCGTGGCACGAGTTGGCCGGGCGTTGCGGTCTCTGCGTATCTCTACATTCCGGACGATGCAGACCTGCGTGACAATCCGTTCATCCTGCAGTGCTGCGGTCACGGCTCTGGCGGTAAACAGAATCCCGGCTACCAACTGATGGCGCGCCATCTGGCTCGGCATGGGGCTTGTGTCCTGGTGCCCGACAATATCGGGCAGGGCGAACGCGAATGGATGGGCCACCGGGAACCGGTCGCCCCATTCTATTGCGGCACATCGGTGCAGGGGTTGGTCGTGATGGAAGCTCTTGGCTGGCTGGCCTGGGCTCGGACGAACGAGCGCTTCGACAACATTCGCATGGGCGCCGCCGGCAACTCCGGCGGCGGACATCTGACGCGGAACCTTGCCGCCCTTGATGACCGACTTGCGGCACTGTCATCGTCCGGCCAGGCCAGTACGATTGCCTACACGGCGCAGAAAGAACGCCGCCTATGTCATTGCGCTCTTGTGCCCGGCATCGTGAATGCCATGGAGATGTGGCAGCAGTACGGCTGTTTCGCGCCGCGCCCGCTCTTCCTCTTCAACGGCAGGGAGGACCATCTGTTCCCCTGGGACCTCTTTCGACAGACAGCACGCAAGGTGCGTGCGGTCTATGTGGCGGCCGGCGCGGAAGCGGCGTTTCGCGAGTCCACTCCGTCTGGTGGGCACTCGTGGGACGCCAGCCGGCGGGCGCTGTTGGCGGACTTCTTCGTCGATGCCCTGTCGCTGCCGCGGACCGCAGCATTGCGTGATGCTGCCGATGAGGACCTCCTTGATGAAGCAACCGGATCGTGCTTTCAAGGACCTCCTGACGGGATAACCACCGATGAACTGGCGCGGGTGCTGACTGGTGTTGAGGTGCCGTCGGGACTGAAACTGCGGGACGTTTTCCCGCCGGAGGTAGAGATCCCCGGCGATGTCGCGGGCCACGACGAGATCGAGCAGGTCTTCGCCCAGTTTGAGGCCTTCCTGAAACCTATTGATGATCAAAACCGATAATACTTGAGACACGGCGAAAGGATAGATGATGAGCATTCTTAAGGACTTTGATCTGAGTGGAAAGACCGCGTTGGTGACAGGCTGCAAGCGCGGCATTGGCAAAGCAATGGCGATCGGTCTGGCGGAAGCCGGCGCTGATATCGTCGGCGTCAGCGCAACATTGGAGAGTGAAGGCAGTGAAGTGGGCGCCGCGGTTGCGGCGTTGGGCCGATCCTTTACGGGCTATGCCTGTGACTTCTCCGATCGTAAAGCATTGTACGCATTCATCAAACAGTTGAAGGCCGATGTGGCGCAGGTCGATATTCTCGTGAATAACGCCGGCACAATCCTGCGCGAACCGGCGGCCCAGCACCCGGATGAATACTGGGACAAAGTCATCGAGGTGAATCTGAACGCGCAGTTCATCCTGAGTCGTGAGTTCGGCAAAGAAATGCTGGCCCGCGGCAGCGGCAAGATCATCTTCACCGCGAGCCTGTTGACCTACCAGGGCGGCATCACGGTACCGGGTTATGCCGCCAGCAAGGGCGGCGTCGGCCAGTTGTGCAAAGCGTTGGCCAACGAGTGGGCCGGTCAGGGAGTGAACGTCAACGGCATAGTGCCGGGCTATATCGCGACGGACAATACGGCGGCCTTGCGCGCCAACGAAACACGCAGTCGACAGATTCTGGAACGCATCCCGGCGGGCCGCTGGGGGGAACCGGATGATTTCAAAGGCGTGACGGTGTTCCTGGCCAGTGCCGCCAGCGACTATATGCATGGCGCTCTGGTTACGGTCGACGGCGGCTGGATGGGGCGCTAGATGAGTATCTTTCTGTCCGACGACGAACGCGCGGCGATCCGTGCGAAGCAACAGGAACCGGCGTTCGCCGACGTTTGGTGGACGTTGTACAACCGGGCCAAGCATGCTGCGTCCCAGGCCGGTCTGCGTGATGCGGAGACGACACAGGAATACTGGCACATGGCTTTCGATGTGCTCAGCAACGCGGCGATGATGTATGCATTGAAGCCTGACGAGCAACTGGGCTCCTGGGTGCGCAGCGCGACGTTGGAACTGCTCCGGCGTCCAGACGAAGAGTGGGTTGGCCCGTGGTATCGGGATCATGCAGGTGAGCCGCGGCAGGGGCATCTGGAGACGGCGCACCTGGCGTGGGCTTGTGCCGTTTCGTTGGATCTCGCGCGTGACGTGTTCTCTGAGACAGAGCAAGACGAGCTTGAGACAAAGTTGCGTGATGTCGCCATCCCGCTGTGTCGGCAGTTCCTGCAGAATGCGCGGCACATGAATAACTGGCAGTGCATCCTGGCGGCCGGCGTTGCCGTGCCGGCGGCAGTACTTGACGATCGCGAGTCGATGGACATCGCGGCTGAACGTTATCGCAAGTGCGCTGAGTTGTTCCAACCGGACGGTAGCTACGGTGAGTCGCTGCAGTATTCGCACTACGCCCAGACCGGGATGTACCTGATCTATGAGGCCCTGGTCCGTCGCGATCCATCGTATGCGGCGACATTGACACCTGAGCGCTACGCCCGCGGCGTGCGCTGGTCAGCAGCCAGTTATTTCTACCACAAGCCGTTGGCAAGCTGGGGACCGTACCCGCGTCCGCGCGCGGCGAACTTCAATGATTCCGCGGCGGTCTTTCGGCCGCCGGCCGATGTGCTGTTGCACATCAATCTGCGGTGCCGTGAGTCTTTGCCGACGGAAGCCGGTCTGGCGCGTTGGCTGTTCGATGTAAACTACACCGGAGACCAGGCGCCCGGGCCGAACGAGCGAAGCAGTTTCGGTTTCTATAACACATTTGGTTTCTTGACACTGCCGTTGTTGGCTCAGGCCGGGGAAGCAATTCCGGCTTCAGAAGCCGGAATAACAGAACTCGAAGCATTCAGTAATGGCGATGCAATTGTCCGCGATGCACTGGACGGCAAGACGATCGTGGCCGTCTACGGCGGTTGTGATCCGCTGCACGTGAAGTCCCATCGACACGCCGCGTTGAACAGCGGCATTGTGGTACACAATCGCGAACGGATGTTGATTGATCCGGGGCACAGTTGTTATCGCGGCCTGGTGCACGGCATGGAAACGCAGACGCAAACGCACAACGCCGTGACGTTCAGTGTTGATGGTCGGCAGCTGCAGCAGAGCGTTTCTTCAGAGCGCCGACCGCTGGCGGATGATATGTCTGAGAATCTGCTCAGCATTGAAGCGACGCGGCTGATCACTGATTCCGTCGATGACGTTCGGATCATCGGCCATGACGCGGCAGCGGCATACGGCGCTCCGATCGAAGCAGCCGAGCGTTTTTGGATCTTGTGCGGTTCACACGTGCTGTTCATCGTTGACCATTACCGGAGTTCTTCACCGGCGCGGGCCACGTACAACTGGCTGTTGAACAACCGCGACGACCTGCTGGAGTTAAAGCCGGTGCCGCCGGACCGCCTGGTGGCGCGCCGTGGACAGTGCGGCATGAAACTGTTCCATCTGGGCGGCGGCCGGTTCGCCGGTCCGGTCTACAGCTTCGTGCACGACTGCTACCATCCGCTGCCGAGCCAGACAGGTGAAGGCGCTGCCGGTACGGGGCGCATCGTGCGATGGACGGATGCTGACGCAGCAACGGAAGGCACAACGATTCATGCAATCGCTTTGGACAGCTACGGCGCGGTTGCCAACTGGCACTTGCGCGATGCCGACGCGACCGGCGCCCGCGTCGAGCGCGGCGACGAAGACTGGGAATGCCGTGTTGACGGCAGAGGTATTGTGATCACGAACCACGGTGCGGGAGTGCGGTACGTGACGTCCTGCAACAGTGAAGTCGGTTGGCTTCTGGTGCGCCAGTGATGTGGCATGGTCCTTGAGGCACGTTGGCTTGCCCTCAGGCCTGCGACGCAGCCGCTTTGGAGTCGGGCAACTTGGCGCCGCCCTGGCAATGAACCGCGACGTATTCAGTGCTGGTGATTCGTTTTAACTGCAACGATTCGGCGCCCCCTGCCCCACCTCCCGGACGGCAAAGACAATTTGCCGGTACTCAGAGGCGAAACATCGACAGATACACCGCCGCCCGTTTGTCCTCGCCGAGGCCGTTTTTGCCCAGGACCGCTTCGCAGGTGACGGTCAGCCCGGTGATCGCCGCCAGTGGCGTTGTCGTCTTGCTGAACTTCGTCTTCATGTCCGGCTTGACGTTGATCTTGTACGGGATGTCCGGGGAGTAGGCGATGCAGAAGATCTGTTTCTCCAAGCCGCGGTCGGTGATCTCCTTGAAGACCGATTGGAGGATGTGTTCGGGGAAGGCGTTGACGTCACAATCCTCGTAGCTGTACAGCCCGCTCAGATCCAGATAGACCACATTCGACGGCGGGATCTGGCGGAGTTGGATGAACGTGTTGGCCACCGTCATCGACGCCCAGCTGTGTTTGTTGATCACGACCAGGACATTCTCCGGCGCCAGGCCGGCGTGAGGGTTGACCGTGAGAAATAGCGACAAAGCCCCAAGAATGGCGACACACCGATGCTTCATACCGAACCTTTCCCTGCAGGGTGATTGACCGGATCTCCCGCTCCAGCCAGTGTTCTCTCGGTTCTGACTCCCGCAGTCCAAAAAGATGTTCGCGGAATCCGCGCGATTTGCCCGACCTGAGCCTCCCGCGCGCCCGCGTCAATGAACCCACTGGATGGGTTCGGCGGAAGTGTTCCAGCCAGGGACGGCGGCCAGGCGCCGATCCGGAAAGGCGCCGTCGAATAGGCGATGCGAGCATCGTGTTTTGACATCAACGCCGCCGGCCGGATGCTTGACCCCGCTCTCCGAGTTGCCAGTTTTCGGGCTCGGGGGGGCGTTGGCGAAATGGTCATGTGCTGCAGCACACGCCCCTTCCACCGCCTGCCGCGAGCCCCGAACCCCGGGCAATCCCTGGCGGAAAGACTTCCGCCGAGAGCATCTAGAAGAGGCAGGGCTGCTCGGTTTGCGTGACTTCGCGCACACGGCTCCGGCTCAGGATCGGCGTTCGTTGACCGCCATTTCCTCCAGCTCGATTGCCATCCACCCCGGTCTGCGAGGCTCACGCAAACCCTCGTCATGGCGGCGATCCGCCGCCATGCCCGGACCGCACCGCTGCAAGCTGGCCAGCTGCGGCCCGGAGCTGCCCGCCGGCGCGACGGTGATTCTGCTGGCGGTATTGGCGATGTGCTCGCTCTCTGCGGCAAGTGGTATGTGGGGCGTAGCCGACCGCATTAACAGCGGATGCGGACCTTGCCGCTTTCTCCCGGGATCTCCTCGGCGCGGCTCAGGGCGTACTTCGTCAGGATTGGACCAATGATTTCGAATACGATGCAGGTGGCAGTGACTGTGGTGACGACAGCGCCCGCGAGGGCGGCCGGGTCATTGAGCGGATCGGCTTCAGCCAGCTTTGCGAAGGCGACGTGATACTTCTCGTTGAGCGCCCGGAAATCAGCCAGGACGATCAGGGACAGGCCGATGGCCACGCCGGCCTGCGACAGAATGCCCAGACCCAGGAACTTCTTGATCTTCGGCTCCACCTTGCCAAGGTGCGCGCCGAGCCAGGCGCCGCCGATCTTGGCGCCGGACCGCGCCAGAATGTATGCGATGCCGAGGAAGCCGAGTTGCGGCAGTTTGCCGATCTGCAGGTGCGCCCCGGCCAAGGTGAAGAAGAAGATGAACAGCAGGGGCATGAACTCGCGCAAAGGCTCCGTTACCCGTTGGGCCAGCTCGCGCCGGCGCGTGTTGGCCAGCACCATGCCGATCGCCATGTTGGCCAGAATCAGCGACAGATGCCAACGGGTCGCCAGGCCCGTGGTGATGAACACCACACCGACCAGCAAGACGAATGTGCCGGAGTGCGTCTTCATTTTGCGGACGAGGAACGCGAAAATGAAGCCGATGGCCGCGCCCAGAACCAGACTGCCGACGATCTCCAGGCACGGCCGACCGATGGCCGCCAGAAAACCGGCTGCTTCGCCCGTGGCGCGCTGCACCAGGATCACCTTCGCCAGAGCCGCCGCAAAGCCGAAGATCACGATCGCCAGGCCGTCGTCAAAACCGACGACGGCATACAACGCTTTTGTCAGGTTGCCTTTGGCGCCGGTCTCCTGGATAACGGCCACCGTGCCGGCCGGCGCACTGGCCGGCGCGACAGCGCCGAAAACCAGCGCCAGCGGCAGATTGCGGGTCAACAGCCAGGCCACGCCGAAGACCACCAGGAACGCGGCAAAGGACTCCCCGAGGATAATTGCCACAATCCCCAGTCCCAGGCGTTTGAACACCGTGAACCGAAGTTCCGCGCCGATGCTGAACGCTACAAAACCAAGGACGATGTCAGTAATGAAGGACACCCGGAACAAGAACTCCTCGTTCAGCAGACCGGCCAGGCTGGGGCCCACCAGGACGCCCATGACCATGCAGCCGACCACCGATGGCAGCCGAAGTTTCCGACTCAGTTGGCCAAAGTAGTGCCCGGCAATCGCCGTGCCGCCAAGCAGTGTCAGTTCGCCCAGGTGTCCTGCACTCATGTTTGCTCCGAATCGTCTGGCAGGCAGTTCAGGTAGGCTTCGATGATCTCGTACATATTCACTTGACCGATCACATGTCCGCCGGCGTTGACTACGGGCAGTTCGGTGATCCCCTCGCGCATCATCTCCGTTACTGCATCAGCCAGTGGGGCATCGACCAACACGCTGGCCGGCTGATCGTTCATCAGGTCGCGCACCTTCTTCTCCTCCAGGTCGACTGTAGGGGCGAGCAGGCCGCCGCCGCTCTTGAGAACGCTGGTAAAGGGGAAGAGGTATTCGGCGATGGCCATCAGACGCGCCGAACCGATCAGGCGGTCCTCGTTGTCGACCACATAAACGTGACGCGTGCGGGTGTCCGCAGTTACGGCTCGCAGTAACTGTACCACATCGGCATCGGGTTTGATCAATGCCGGCTGCTCGACGATGCTTCGGTATACGTCGCGGACACACATGTTGCCAAAAAGTCTTTCTCGAGTCATCGCAGGATCTCCTTTGCGGAGTTCAGTGGGGGAAGTGGTGACAGGTTCCGAAGGTGGATACCAACGATGATCAGAGTTGCAGCCGCGTAGTCAAAAGGTCCGCCAACCTCGCGGTCGGGCGAAGTTCGGCACGACCGATAACCACGGGACGACGCCCACGAGAAGAACGGACATAGCTATCGGATCGGAACGGCCGCCAATGTCCAATCCGCCGTTCCCGCAATTCCTCATTGCCCTCTTCCTCGGCGACGTCGTGTGCCGTTGCCGGCGCGGCCGGCTCCAACGACAACGATTCAGACTCACCGGTGCCAGAAGCCGCATGCGCCTGCGGCACGACCACCGGCAGTTCCAGCAGCAGACACACGATCAACCCGACCACCAGGCCGCGGCCGGCATTGACCAAGCACCGAACATATATGGGCAATCGATTGGACATCTATGGACAATATCCCGACACAATAGACTGTCAAGGGGGACGTGCAGATCGGATCTAAAATCAACGCGGGAAGATCAGCAGCCGAGGCATTTTGATAGAAGTCATGGCCGTTAGCTCTGCTTCTACGTCGACCTCCGATCGTGGCCGCGGTCGTCTCGACCGCGCATACTCCGCGACTCCTGTCGATCCCTGTCGATTCCGACCGACTCTCCACGCTTTGGCTACCCCAGATCGCTCAGATGTGCAAAACCCCGGTCGGAGTGCCGCCGGAAGGCGGAAGATCTTCGGGGCGGAGGCTTCGTCCGGAGGACGGACGCCATGCTCCCAGTCGGAGAGGACGCGGTGTCTCGATGACCCGATGACTCGGAATGCTGGATGTCTGGTGACCCTCACCAGGGTAGTTGCCAACTATCCCTCTCTCCTCCGGCCGGCCGGCCGGAGGAGAGAGGTGCGGTAGGTCGGCCTGGTAGCAAACCGACCAGGCTTCCGGCGGGACAAGTGCTTCATGTACCCCGGCCCAATGCGGGGCCCGCCGGTGGCTGAACTGAAAAAGGTTTCGGAGTCAGGATGCCATTCCCCTCGCGACGCGAGCGGATGACCTGCGGAACTGACATGCGCCCCCCGCAGTTTGGTGGCGTGATCTTTGGATCAGCACATCGCCTCCCGGCGAACCTCTGAGGCGACGTAGCGTAGCCAACCCTTTCTGCGGCCGGTTCAGCTATTCCGCCAGGGCGTGCCTGATGCTGATCATGGCATAGCTGGATGCGAGTTCCGGAACGGACTCCATGAAACGGCCTTTCGCGTTCTGCCAACTGCCGTCATCCTTCTGACGACCGGCGAGTTCTTTGACAAGATCCGCCCGCCAGTCGGCGGTCTCGCCGCTTTCCAGCTTGATCGTGTCCCGGCCGTAGGCAGCCAGCGCTTTGGCGAGGTTGTGCATATAGGAGTAGAAGCCGTTCTGGCCCTGTCCCGGATTTTGGTCGACGGCGTAATTGGTCTGGACAAAACTCCAGGTGATCTTGACGCGGGGGTCGTTGCGTTCGAGCTTGGCGTAGAGCATACTTTTCAGCCCGGCGTAGGTCATACTGGTTGACGTCATCAGTTTACCGGGGATGTAGGAGAAGGAGCCGTTGCGCAAGGCCTTGCTGCTGGAGTCGTCGTCCTTCTTTTCGCGGTTATGGCAGGTTTCCAGAAACGTCTCGAGGTCCTTCCACATCTTTTTGTTCTGTTCGGTCAGCCTTTTGACGTCACCCTCTTTGACGAATGGTTCGCGATCGAGGTATTCGGTGTAATACAGGGCTTCCAGGGCCAGCGCCGTATTGGATAGATCGGCACGCCCGCCACGGCCTTCGCCATAGCCGAAGCCGCCGTAGCTGGCAGCGTCCTTCTGCAGGACCTGCTGCGCTTTGAGCCAGCGTCTGGCCGCCTGCAGGACTTTTGCGTGTTCCGGTTTCTTCAGTTCGCCCAGAGCCAGCAGGGCCAGCGCCGTATTGTATGTCGGGTAGGCGCCGCGTTCGCCTTTCGCCGCCGGTGCGATGGAACCATTCTCGCGGGCGAAACTGAGAATGCTCTTGACGCCCTTCTCGATGGCGGCATCGCGGGCCTTGACGTCGACCGGCGCTTCATGCAGGGCCATGATGCAAAGCGCCGTGATGCCTGGCATGCGGGCGCGTGACCAGGAGCCGTCCCGGTTCTGGGATTTGATCAGGAATTCAGCGCCGCGTTTCCAGGCTTCCATGCCCTGCTTGCGGGCTTTGGCATCGAGTTCAGCGGCTGCACTCGCGGTCGTGAAGAACAACGCGGCAAGGAGCGCCACGGCGGTGTGAAGAACATGGTTCATGATTCTCTCCCACTGGTTAAGATGACTTGAGTCGATGACGAAATTGCCGTCGAAGGATCAATATTCCCTGGTCCCCCGGTCATCGCAACTGGACGATGGCCGCAATCAGTCAAAAGCGCAGGCATTCTCCGGTTTTGGATCGCAGGGCACTCTATGCCAGACACCAGCCCTGCGGCATGCCGGGCGGCGGCGGCCAAGGAAATCGGATCTCTTTACTGCGGCCGGTCATCCGGCTTTGCCCGGCGTTTGGCGTCCAGCAGCCGCACGGTGTAGGCGCCGCCGTCGGGTTGCGGCTCGCCGGAGATTGGCGCCGGCGCATCCGGGGCGGGGCCGCCGTCGGATGCTTCTGCGACCTCGATCTCGGAAGCTGTATCGGCGGCGTCCTGCTGCAAGCGCTGCCGGAAGGAACTGCCGGCGCCGGCGTGCAGCTCCCCCTTGCGTTTCAGCAGCGCGCCGACGGTGCGGTCGGGCTCGACGTCCCGGTGCTGCAGCAGTTGTGCGGCCTGTTCCCAGGCGGCCTTGAGATCGGTTCGCGTGATGAGCACGCGACGAACGACGATGTCCGCGAAGAGCACGAACAGGGCGGCGACAACGAGGAGTTCCCACGATGCCCGCCGGGTAATCGCCGGCGGCTGGTCGGAAGCGAAAATCCCGGCCCCAGCCGGATCCGCCGGCAGCAGGCGTTGCCGCGGATCCGCGGTGTGCGCGATCCGGCGCAGCAGCGCCGTGTTGCTCTCCAACTTCCGGTACTCGGCGGAGACGGGAACAACGACGCCTTTGTGGACCACGCCGCGCGTTCCGGTCAGTGGGTTGGTGTAGGCGAAGTTCAGCACGTGCACGCCCTGCCGTCGCGCTCGGAATGCCGTCTGGTAGCGGCCGACGCCGCTCTGGCGCACGTCCAGGACATGACCGTCAGCGTCGGGATCAACGCGGCGGCCGACAAGTGTGCTGAGATCAAGGAACCGTCCGTCGCGGTCGATCGCGTCGATGGCGACGACCGTCCGGTCGCCGTCCTGTTCGACGCGGAGGCTCAGGTCGTCGGTCTGCCGGTCGCGGCGGGTCCAGCGCAGAATCCTGCCCCAGAGTGCCGCGTAGCGGTTCCATTCGATCCAGTCGCGACTCCACTCGGACAGATCGGCCGTAAACGCCACGGCTTTGCCCAGACCGTAACGCCACTGGGCCAGCACCGGGTCCTTCGCCTCCGAACTGGAGGTGATCGAAACCAGGGCGCGCTCTTTCGGGGTGGCCAGGACATGACCGTAAAGCAGGGGAATCTCCCGCTGTGAAAGATTCGCGGTCAACTCGCTGGACGTGGCCAGCAGCGGCTGAAACGGCTCCTCAACCACCGGGTTGCGCCGGGCGAGATCAACGTCGCGAATGAAGATCTGCGGCAAATTCCTGGGATTTCTCACGTAGTGAAAACGGCCGCCGCCGCGAGTGGCGATTTCGCGCATCAGCGGCTGGCCGTTGCGTTCGCCGATGCCGACGGCCGAAACCGTGATGCGTTCCTGCCGGATCGCCGTGATCAACGGTTCCAGCCCGGCGCGGGACGACTGGCCGTCGGACAGGACGATAAGATGACGGATCGGCACATGGAAGCCCGACAGCGCCAGGTAGCCCTCACGCACAGCGGCAACGATATCGGTGCCGCCGCCGGCGGCCAGCTGCATGACGGCGCGTCGGATCCGCCGCCGGTCGCGGGCCGGCTGCAGGCGCAGCAGCCACCGCGGCCGGCCGTCGAACGCGATAATCCCGACATGGTCCTCGGGCGCCAGGGCGTCCACGGCGGCGAGGGCCGCCGGCTTCGCCTGTTTCAGTTTCTCGCCGCTCATGCTGCCGCTGCAGTCGATGGCCAGAACCAGAGCTGTCTGCCGCCGGACCAGACGATTCTTGATCTCCATGCGAAGCGGCAGCGCTTCCTCCACTGCGGTACCGCCATAGCCGCCGGCGCCGAAGGAGCGCCGGCCGCCGATCATCACCAGACCGATCCCCAGATCCTTGACGCAACTCCGGATCAAAGCCAGCTGGTGGCCGGAGAAACGGTCTGCCGGGACGTTGTTCAAGACGATGCAGTCGAACGCCTGCAGGGCCTCGAGACGCACTGGGAACTGCGGCGCCGTGGCGAGTTCCGTGTCAAGATTCAGGTCCCGGCAGATCGCCGACAGGTTGCGGAATGCGTCCGCGCTGTCGCCGGCACCGACGAGCAGGATACGGGCCCGCCCCTGAATGCTGACGCAGGCGACGGCCTCGTTGTTCGCGGTCATCGTATCGGCTGTCGAACTCACCTGCGCCCGGTAGACATGCAAGCCCGGGCGCTCGAGCCGAACGTCCATCGAAAAGGTATTCAACCCCGGCTGCAGGCGGACGCGGCGCGCCGGCGCGACGACGCGGTCATTACAGAACAACGTGAGCGCGGCTGTCGCCGGCTGCCGGGAACGCACACGGACCTGAACCGGGAAGGTCTCGCCCTTGCGCGCCTCGTCCGGCACCTGGATGCGGTCGAGCATGACCTCATTGCGGTAGGTATACTGGACCGGCAGAACGGATACAGCGACGCCCTCGCCGAGGGCGTAGCGCACGGCTTTCATGGCCTCGCCGGTATTCTCGTTGCCGTCGGAGACCAGGACGATCTTTTTACGGCAGGCTGCCGGGAAGGCGGTGACCGCCAGTTCCACCGCGGCTTCCAGATTGGTGTAGTCCGACGTCACCTTTGACGTGATCGTCTCGATGTCAAACGTGGGGTCGAGCGGCGTCTCGATGCTCTGGTCCTCGGCGAACACAATCAGGCCGGCGAGATCGTCCGGCTGTTTCTCGCGCACCGCCGTCCGCATATAGGACAAGGCCTGCTCGCGAACGTCCGGGGGGATGCTGGCGGACTGGTCGAGCAGGAAATAGACGGCCAGGCGGCGGCTGCGGCTAACGGCGTGGAGATCGGCCAGGGCAGCCACCATGAGGATGACTAGCAGGCCGCGCAGCGTCGCGGCAGCGGCGTTCGCCCGCGACGGCAGCCCGGCGCGGCTGCGCCAGGCCAGCCAGGTGATCAGCGGCAGTGCACCCAGGCCGAGCAGCCACCAGGGCCGGTTGAAATCGATCACCCCCAGCAACCACGCCGCTGCGGCCGCCGCGACTGCCGCGACAACCACGTTCAAATGGATTCTCAGATGCTTTCGGTTCACGTCCTTGTCCCTGTATGGTACCTACCATATGCAGGATTGGTCTCGAGATCAATACACCAGCAACACCTCGAAGCATGACAATAAAAGGACCGCGATTCGATGCAGAAATCGAAGGTCTCCTGCAAAACACCAAAGAGATTGAGCCGTCGGAAGTTCGGTTTCAGCTGTCAGGAGCTTCCTTCGATATGTATTTTCTTCGCTTGTTGGAAGGCAGGCGGAATGTAAATTGAGGATTCGCGTGAAACTGCAATAAAAGGTGACGGATTTGAAACGGGATATTCTCGGCGAACTGAGCCCTGAAGCTCAGGTCATTGCGCAGTTGATTGCGTTGATGGGGATGCCGTCCGTAACGGCGTCGGCTCTGCTCAAAGGCCTGCGGTGGCTGAACCTGAAGTGGCAACACAAACGGTACGTACAGTCAGCGGATCTATACGGATGGTTGGAGGAACTCGAAGCCGCGGGCTTTCACGACCGTCGCCATAAGCCTGAGTTGAATTCGGAAGTCCGCGAAGAGATTCTGGAGATGGTCGTGGCCGGGAACCGCAACAACTCATGGCACGGCAGGCCGTGCAGCCCGCTTGTCCCGGCCGTGCACGACGGCGTCTGCGAATATATCAAGAAGCTGAAAGCGGGACGCGAAGAAAAGTATTACTGGAAGGCAAGCCGGGCCGACTACGACATGTTCTTGCTGCGCGCCCGCATGATCTTTCTGACCGAAGGAGCGGGGGAACGCTTCAACTTGGCGCTGAAGGATGCCGAGGCCGAGTCGCTTTTGGGGAACTGGAGGCTTTGCGCGGAGAAGCTACTGCATTCTGTCAAGTCAGGCGCAACGGCTCAGTTGCCGAGCACTCTCACTGCCAAACCCGTACTCGAAAAGGTGAGGCAGGCGGTCAACTCCCTGAGCCCACTCAAGGATCACATTGCCGCAATCGAAATCGAACTGGGAAAGCGGCCGGACGAGGATGTCGCTCGCCACTTGCGGCGCGTGAAGGCGCAGGCGCATCTGCTGCGCGGTGAGTTCGATGATGCGGTTGAGACTGACTCATCCGCTCAGACCAGCGCCTGCGTGAAGTTGCTGAACGGTCAGTACAAGGCTGCACTCAAGGATTTCCAGGCGACGTTTGCATCTGGCGATCTGGAACCGCCTGAGACCGATCTGCTCAACCTCCTGACAATTGCAGCGTTCGCGCTCAGCGACGTCCAGAAGGACCGAAAGACGGCATCGCAGTTGGCGACGCAGCTTGGCGCAACAAGCTTTGGCAGTGACGTTCAGAGTAGCTTGCATGCCCTTGCGAAGTCCCAGATGGGAACGCCCACAGAAGACGACATTTCGGAATTGGAGTTATCATTTCCATTGTCTTCTGCTGCTTCCGAACTGCACTTCCTGTTTTTGGTACTGTGCCGCAAATGGGGCAGGCTGGATTTGCCGGAATATGTGCGAACACGGGCGGAAGAGGCCGAGTCCAATGCTCGCAGGAATGGCAACACATGGTACGCGGACGAGCTGGCCGGCGTGCTTGGCGTAAAGGGCAAGGGGCGTCTGACCACGATAGTCGAATTCGCTCCGGAATGGATGGACCGCTTGGCCGCGCTGCGGCGGATCACGGTTCCCGAGCCGCCGCCTGAACCGAAAAAGCCGAAGAAGGCTGCGAACTCCCGCCTGGTCTGGGTGGTGGAAGAAGGGTCGGGTTTGGAGATTCATCCGTACGAGCAGATGCTGAGGAAGAACGGAACGTTTACCAAGGGCCGCAAGGTGGCGCTGAAGCGGTTGTACGGGAAACCCGATTTTAAAGGGGAGATCTCGCCGGAGGACGAGAGGCTCCTGAGCCTCATCCAATGCGACGTCTCCTGGGGACGATACGGTTCCGACGAGACATACTACATAAAAAGACCGTGGGATGCGCTGATCGGGCATCCGCTGGTGTTTCATTCTGAGTGCCGGGATGCCCCGATCCCGGTGATCCGCGGCACACTGTCGCTCTCTGTGACCAGCGAACCGGGCGGGCACAGGATCGCGGTCCATTCCCAAGGAAAGAAGTGCGATGGGTTCCTGCTTCATCTTGATCCCGCCAAGCTTACGGTTACACCGCTCTCCGAGGAGCAGGAGGCCTGCCTGAAGCTGCTCCAGAAACCCCTCTTTGTTCCCGAAGAGGGGCGGGATGAGCTCCGCTCGACGCTGGACAACCTGGCTGCTGTCATTCCGATTCAGTCCGAACTCCAGCAAACACACAAAAGCAGTGCGGCCGATGCCGGCATTGTGTTTCAACTGAAGCCCTTGGACAATCTACGCAACGCCCCGGAGCTGACCGCGAAGGCCGTTGTCTATCCGCTTGGTCCGGATGGCCCGCACTGTGCGGTTGCCTTCGGTGCCGAGCAGATGCTTGGCAATCGCGACGGGGTGTCCGTCTGCGTAACGCGCGACCTGGAGCTTGAGCAACAGAATCTCGACGCCGTTCTGGCGAAGTGCCCTACGTTGATGTCGCGGGAAGCAGCGCCCGGCCTCTATTTCCTCAGTTCGCCGGAATGGGCGCTGGACGGTTTGGCGGAGCTGAAGGCTGCGGATGTTCCGCTTGAATGGCCGGAAGGCGAGCCGCTGAACCTGCGGCAACTGTCCAAAGACGCGTTCAGGATTTCGGTGAAAGAGGTGCAGGACTGGTTCGAGTTTTCCGGCAAACTCCGTATCGACGCAGACTACGTGGTCGCATTCCAGGACCTGCTGGACAAGGACCGCATCTTCGGCCGCTTCATCCGTCTCGACGACGGCAGCTTTATCCAACTTACCGAGCACTACCATCGCCTCGTTGATTCGCTCGCCGGCCTCGCCGACCGCAGCGACAAGACGGCGCGCGTTCATAAGTTGGCCGCCGCGGCCCTGCCGGACGAGTTGCCGTGCATTCGCGGCGTCCGCGGTCTCACGGATCTGCAAAAAAGGGTTTGCAAGGCAATGAGCGAGAGCGTCGAGGTCCCGGCGTCGCTGGATGCGGAGTTGCGCAACTATCAGGAGGACGGCTTCCGCTGGATGGCGCGACTCAGCGCCTGGGGCGCCGGCGCCTGCCTGGCCGACGACATGGGCCTGGGCAAAACGGTGCAGGCCCTGGCTGTCCTGCTCATGCGTCAACCAGAAGGCCCCGCCCTCGTCGTAGCCCCCACCTCGGTCTGCACCAACTGGCAGGTCGAAGCGATGCGCTTCGCTCCCACGCTCAACATCGTCGACTATCGCAATGCCGGCGGCAAGGCCTGCCTGAAAGAGCTGCGGGTGAGCAACGTTGTTGTCGTCAGCTACGGCATGCTCCTGAGCCATGCCGCAGCTTTCGGCAAGGTGCGGTTCGGCGCCATCGTCCTCGACGAAGCCCAGGCAATCAAGAACCCCGACAGCAAGCGGGCAAAAGCCATCTGCAAGCTGCACGCCGAATTTCGTTTGGCCCTTACCGGAACGCCGGTCGAGAACCATCCGCTGGAACTCTGGAGCATCTTCCAATTCATCAACCCCGGCCTGCTCGGCTCCCGCAAGAGGTTTGAGACTCGATTCGCCGGGCCGATTCAAGACGGCGACCGCGCGGCCTCGGCCGATCTCAAACGCCTTGTGTCCCCCTTCATCCTGCGTCGCCGCAAGAGCGACATCCTTCAGGAACTCCCGCCGAAGACCGAGCTTGTCCATCACGTGGAGCTTTCGACTGAAGAAGCGTCCTTCTACGAAGCCGTACGGCGCAACGCCCTGGAGCAGCTCGAAGAATCGGCCCAGCCCAACCCGATGGCCATGCTGGCCCAGCTCATGCGCCTGCGCCGAGCCTGCTGCCATCCCGCCCTGGTCGATCCGTCCTTCAAGGCCAGCGGGACAAAGCTCGAAGCCTTCCTTGAACTCGCCGATGAACTCCGCGAAAACCGGCACCGGGCACTGGTCTTCAGCCAGTTTGTCGATCACCTGTCCATTATCCGCAAGTCATTGGACGCGCGCGACGTCGGCTATTGCTACCTCGACGGCAGCACGCCGGCCGCGGAGCGGGACCGCCAGGTGCGGCGTTTTCAAAACGGCGATGCCGAGTTTTTTCTTTTGAGCCTCAAGGCCGGCGGCGTCGGACTCAACCTGACCGCCGCCGATTACGTGATCCACCTCGATCCCTGGTGGAACCCGGCCGTGGAAGACCAGGCGTCCGACCGCGCCCACCGCATCGGCCAGACCCGCCCGGTTACGGTATATCGGCTCATCGCCAAAGGAACGGTTGAAGAGAAGATCATGGCCCTGCACGAACGGAAGCGAAACTTAGCCGAGACCTTGCTCGAAGGCACGGACACCGCCGCCGGCATCTCGGCCGAAGAGATCCTGGAACTGTTCCGAACTGCAGAGCTGACACAACGATGAAGGGCTCCTTATGAGCATCGGCCGCAACGAGCCCTGCCCCTGCGGCAGCGGCAAGAAATACAAGAAGTGCTGCATCAGAGCCGACATCGCCAAACGGCAGGAAGAGAGTGCAGAAGAAGTTGCGCTCGACGATGAATTCGCAGAAAGCGACGGCGCCTCTCCGATCGCGTGGAACACCTGCATGTGATCCTACCCAGGAACAACGTGAAGACCGACAAGAGAGAGCTGCCGCTCTTCGATCCGGA
The DNA here is from genome assembly GCA_964384625.1 of uncultured Lentisphaerales bacterium. Classification (GTDB taxonomy): domain Bacteria; phylum Verrucomicrobiota; class Lentisphaeria; order JABSQK01; family JABSQK01; genus CAYLNH01. The sequence continues at coordinate 2,759 of CAYLNH010000120.1, read as the reverse complement.
CGAAGACGATGTCCTGGCGGGCTGGGGCAACAACTTCAACCCTTCATTCAACGATGGCGATGCGGACGATTGCCTCAGGCGCGTTCATGGTCTGATGGACGCGCATCCTGAACTCATCGAAGACTCCGGTCTGGATGAGGGGGCAATCATCGAGGTCTGCGCGTGGCTCTCTTGTGCGGGCAGTTACAGCGAAGCGGCAGGGCTCATCGATCGCTACAAAGAGGTTGCGCCCAAACGCTTTTGGGAAATCAAAAGCTACCTGGATAAGAGCCTGATCGAGTACGCATTGGCGGGTTGCGCGGAAGTCGACATCTCTGAACCGCTCCAACGATTGGCAGCGGATGCATCCGACTACGGTGAATCGTTATACCAGATTCTCGACCTGTTGGCGGTCGCAGGAGAACAACATCGGTTCGAACAGATCTGCGAATCGGAACCGGACTTGGACGTCTGCGAGAGAGTGTTTCACGCAAAGATTATCGAGCACTTGCATGAGGGGATGCCAGCCGCCGAACTTTACAGCACGATGCTTGAGCATCGTGGCAAATTGGACTTGACAGAAAACAAGAATCTGCAGGATAGCAGTACGGAGCAGCGTGTTTGCATCAGGAGTGATCGCCGGTGCAGTGTCCTGTCCCGCAATCCTGTCTTCCTCTCTGCTATACATACCCAAATGCTCCTTGGGCACTCACGTGAACGGCCCGAGGCGAAGCGCATTCTGGATCGCGTCGCGCTGCGTGGGGCTCACCCCGACGTCGTCGGCATAATCCCGCCAACGACCGACTGTCTCGCACACGTCCGCGAGGATGGTCTTTGCCTGGCCACGTTTCAGCGACGCCGCCTTGGCGCAGGCCTCAAGGTCGGCAACCACGAAATCATCGCGTTTGCCGTTGAGGCTCATCTGGTGGCGCGACGTCCACCGGCCCTCGGGCTGGTAGCTGTAGATCATATCGAACGCAGGCGCGAGCGACCACGCGCCAGAGCGGTCCATGAGGAAGGCGATGTTCTTGACGTGATCATCCTGGTTGCGTGCGACGATATTGAACACCATGCGCCGGAACAACTGCTCCGCATCCGCCATCGGCAGCCCCAGTCGACGCGCCACTTGCATCGCCTGCTCGTAGCTGTGCGCACCCGCCTGATTGAAGTCAAGGTGCGCCATCGCCGCCAGCGACTGCATGTGCAGTTTGTCGCCGTCCGCCAGACGGTCGAACCGCCGGGTCATGAAGTGACGTCGACCGCCTTCCTCCAGCAGTCGGCATTCGGTCATATTGATTCCGCACGCCTTTGCCATGCGATGATAGGCGTACTCGATGACGCCGTAGCCCTGCGGATCGTCCAGTTCCTTGTCTTTGTTGCCGCTGACCCCGTCGAACTTCAGCAGCCAGTACTCGAAGCCCGGCCCCGCCTTTACCTGGCCCGAACGGACTTCGTTGGTCTCGCGATTCCAGGCAATTACCGCTTTCGCACGAGCCCCGCCCGCAGAAGTACCGACCCGCAGGATGTCTCGAAGGGCCTCCGCTTTGCGCGAATCGGCGAAGGTGGTCTGCAGTTCGCCCCGGTGCCGCAGGATGTCGGATGCCAGCGCGACGAGACGATCCACATGCAGGCGTGTGCTGCGCCGAGGCTGCGGCCCCATCGCCGGGCCAAACTCCAGTGCGCCCATACCGCGAGTCCCGGTATAGCACAACCTTTCAACGGCGTTGAACGACTCCGGTGTCCGCCCCTGCGTGGCCAACCACGCATCGATGAGAGCATTGCCGAACCGGTCCGGCAGGGAATCCGCCAGCAGACCGGGAAGGCCGTTGAAGCTCTCCGCCGACAGCCCCGGAAAACTGTAGACGCGATCTCCGAGGGGCATCGTCAGCGGGGCAACTTCGATGCCGCTGGCGGCGAAGGCCCGGTCATACTCGAACGCCGCCGTTGCCGCCCTGTCGTCGAGGGCTACCGCACCGATGGTACTGCCCCACAGCCTGACTTCCGCAACCGTGCTCATTGCTTGTCACCCCACTGCCAGTCGTCTTCGGTCCATTTGGCTCGCCGGGAAGAGGCGCGCTTCCTCTCCTTGCCCTTCAGCTTGAGCAGATCCATCGGACGTGGACCGGGCTCCGGCGCCAGGCGGTTCAACTGGTCCGCCAAGTCCAACACGCGCAGAAGACGGATGAGCGTGGTCACCTGAGTGTCGTTGCCTGCCTCAACGCGTTCGACGGTTCGCTTACCGATTCCGGCTTCCTCGGCAGCCTGGGCCTGGGTCAATCCCAGATCGATGCGCCGCCGGGCCAGCCGCTGCCCGAGTTCGACAAGCACGGCTTCATCTGACATCTGCTTCTCGATCTGCATGATTTACCTCAGTTTACCTCAGTGATTGTTAATCGTAATATATGGCGAGAAAAACGTCTTTTCAAGCCACGTATCGCCGCATATGGCGACTTTGATATGGAATAGAAAATGTCACGCATGAGAATCATTGGCGCCAGATATGGCGAATAGATAGTCTTTTATTGTAGCAAGTCGTCTGTTCTGGCGAGTAACGCCAGGACGGTCACAGGTCACGGCACTACTTGTGCCTGTCCCTGATGTACGAAAGCCCACAGCAAACCCCCTCAGACAACTCCACATTTCACCAAGGCGAGACCGAACTCGAAGAACGGCGCTCGTTGCAGTTCATCCAACACCCGCAGCTTGAGGCGTTCACGGCTACACGGGAATGGCGCTGAATTAAGACGTGTTTGGGACGTTTGGCCGCCGCTCCTGAGTTC
>CAYLNH010000119.1:0-20592 GCA_964384625.1 uncultured Lentisphaerales bacterium | reverse complement strand
GCAGTTTGTTGTTGGTACCGCCGATGGACACCTGGCGTTCCTGCATCGCCTCGAGCAGCGCCGCCTGGGTCTTGGGCGGCGTCCGGTTGATCTCGTCGGCCAGGATGACATTGGCGAAAATCGGTCCGGGAAGGAACTTGAACTCGCGGGTCTTGGTGACCTGATCCTCCTGGATCACCTCCGTGCCCGTGATGTCGCTGGGCATCAGGTCCGGAGTGAACTGGATGCGCTTGAACGAAAGATCCATGGCCTCGGCCAGCGACGAGATCAACAGGGTCTTGCCCAGGCCCGGGACGCCTTCCAGCAGGCAGTGGCCGTTGCTGAGAACTGCCACCAGAAGTTCCTCGACGACGGCGCGCTGGCCGACGATCACCTTGCCGACTTCGGCGACGATATCGCTCGTCAGCCGCTGCAGCGTTCCGATGTCTTCCATAGTTGCTTGTTCGGACATCACAGATCTCCAATCTAGAGTTGTGTTACAATTCTATTTCCGTGAAAACTGAATGGTGCTGACGGCGGCCAGGGAGACCTTGTGCGACGTACCCGCCAGCTTGAAGGTGAAATTGTCGCCGTGCCATTTGACGGTTTCGTTGATGACGTCGCCGTTGCGCAGGGTGATCGCGGCGTCGGTCGCCGCCCGGCCGAAGATGATCTGGGCGATGTCGGTCGTGACGATCTTCTCGAGACCGTCGTCGGTTTTCAGCACGAGCCGGGTAGGGCTGCGGGCAAAGATGGTGCCGGTCACCAGCTTGCGGTTTTTGAGCCGCACCGTGAAGCCCTTGCTCTTGCTTGTGGTCGGGGCACTGCGGTTGTCATAGTAGACGTAGGCGACCTGTTTCAGCGGCAGCGTCAGCAGGCCGAGGGTGGTCGTCCGGAAGACGATTTGTTTGTCATCGAAGCGGCGCAGGACGCCGGCGAACCGGGTGCCGTTGCGCAGGACGATACCGCTGTCCTTGGCGACCACGGGTGGGGCCGCGAGGCGGACGGTCTTGATCTTTGCCAGCGGTACGGCGGGGGCGCCGCTCAGTTTGACGCCGGACGCCCGGATTGCCTCGATATCGCCGGTCTTTGTTCCCTTGGCCGTGACGACCTCATCCGCGGCGGCAGCGGCAACGGCGAGGGCAAAGAGCCAGATTGTCAGCGCGTATTTCAAGGGCTTACCGATGATAGATTGGCGAGTAGCGGTAGGGGACGCCCATGACCAGGATGGCCCATGACGTGTCGAGTATCGATTTGTAGTGCGAGGATTTGCCCCATTCGCGCAGAATCTTGTTGCATATCTTCGGGTAATAGTTTTTCCAGGGCGGGCCGCCGTAATGGTAGAAGGCAATCGAGGCATAGTAGTGTCCGTACCAATAGTGACTGCCTTTTTTCTTGATGCCCATCTTCTGCAGTTCCTTGATGGCGGCCGGGATCATGGGCGTCTTGTGCAGACCGACGGACTGCAGGCAGACGACGCCGGCGCCGAGCCGGTTGAAGTTCTTCTTGCCGCCGCCGCGCATGTAGGAGAACCCCTGCTGCTTTTCCTGCCAGCAGCCTTTGATGAACCGGACGGCGTGATCGATGGTCTCCTGCGGCACGTAGATGCCCGCTTCCGCAGATGCTCTGAGCGCCATCACCTGCATGACCGTTGCCGACAGGTCCCCCTTCATCGGTTTGGGATGGTAACGCCAGCCGCCTTCGCTGTGCTGGCAGTAGACGATCAACTCGACCGCCTTGATCAGGGCTTCGCGGATTTTCGGGTTTTGGGTCATGCCGTACGCTTCGGAAAGCGCCAGTGTCGCAAGGGCATGCTGGTACATCGGACCTTTGCGGCCGAGTGCGAGAAAGCCGTTCTTCTCCTGACCGCTGATGATGAAGTCAATCGCTTTCGCAACGGCGGTGCCGTGTTCCCCCTTGCCGGGGGTATGGCCGTTCACCATCAGAGCAATGGCGGCCATCGCATTGACGCCGTTGTTCTGTTCCCAGGAGCCGTTCTTGTTCTGTTTGGCGACAAGCCACTGCTGGGCCTTGGCGATGGCGGTTTCGACTTTCGGATGCAGCGGAACGGTGGCGTCGAAGTTCTGCGGGTTCGGCGCCTGGGCTGACGCCGCCAGCCCCGCCAGGAAGAGGACAACTGGAATCAGGCAGGTTGCTCGCATTCTATTCTCCCAGATTGAGGTAGTATGATTTCACCGCTTCCGACATCTCGCCGGAATGGTTTGCCTTGCGGGCCGAGATCAAGGCGTTCCGCTCGCGGCGCGGCATGCGGTTGCGCCAACTGCCCGTTTCTTCGCGCTCGGTCAGCCCGTACTCCACTTCACCGCCGCCCTCGTTGCCGCCGCCACCCATGCTCTCTGATTCGCTCTGACTCTGGCTCTGGCTTTCGCTGGAACTCTGGCTGGAACTCTGGCTGGAACTCTGGCTTTGGCTGGAGCTTTGACTTTGGCTGGAGCTCTGGCTCGAACTCTGGCTTTGGCTGGAGCTCTGGCTCGAACTCTGGCTTTGGCTCTGGGGCGATGTCTGGCCCATGGCAGCCAACTGCTGGCCGACCTGGGCCTGGGCGGTGGCGGTTGCCTGCATGGCATTCTGCAGGGCGGACTTGGCGGCATCAAGGGCCTGCCCGGCCTGGGCATCCTGTCCGGCCTGCGTACTCTGCGCGGCGCTTGCCATCTGCTGGCCGGCAGCCTGTTCGCCGGATTGCGCCATCTGTTGGCCCAGCTGCGCCATCTGCTGGGCCATCTCTTCGCGTTGTCCGGCCTGCCCCCCCTGTTGGGCCTGCTGCTGACCGCTCTGTCCGGCCTGTCCGGCCTGCTGCTGTTGTTGGCTCTGTTCGCCGCCTGCCTGTCCGGCCTGCTGCTGTTGCTGGCTTTGTTCGCCGCCGGCTTGTCCGGCCTGCTGCTGCTGTTGCTGGCTCTGTTCGCCGCCTGCCTGTCCGGCCTGCTGTTGCTGCTGTTCGCCCTGTTCGCCGCCTGCCTGTCCGGCCTGCTGTTGCTGTTGTTCGCCCTGTTCGCCGCCTGCTTGTCCGGCCTGCTGTTGCTGTTGCTCGCCCTGTTCGCCGCCTGCTTGTCCGGCCTGCTGTTGCTGCTGTTCGCCCTGTTCGCCGCCTGCTTGTCCGGCCTGCTGTTGCTGCTGCTCGCCCTGTTCGCCGCCTGCCTGTCCGGCCTGCTGTTGCTGTTGTTCGCCCTGTTCGCCGCCGGCCTGTCCGGCCTGTTGTTGCTGCTGCTCGCCTTGTTCGCCGCCGGCTTGTCCAGCCTGTTGTTCCTGCTGCTCACCTTGTTCGCCGCCGGCTTGTCCAGCCTGTTGTTGCTGCTGCTCGCCTTGTTCGCCGCCGGCTTGTCCTGCCTGCTGTTGCTGCTGCTCACCCTGTTCGCCGCCCTGCATCGCTTTGTTTTCCGCGATCAGATCATCGACTTCCTGCATGTAGCCTTCGAGCTCTTTCATTTTGGCATCGAGTTGGTTGGCCTTGTCGAAGGCATTCTCGAGGCCCTCCTGCAGCCCGTCCAGTTTGGCCTGCGTCTCCTGTGCCTGTTGGTCCAGGGCCTTTTTCGCCGCCTTCAGATCGTCCAATGCCTTCTTCTGTTGCTCGTTTTCGCCGGTCACCTTCTTCTGTGCGTCGGCAACATTCTTCGCGGCGTTTTTGTTCTGCAGTTGTTCCAGGCTTTTCTTGGTGTTCTCCATGTCGACTGCGGCGTCGACAGCTTTGTCTTTGGCAGCTTGCGAGTTTTTCTCGTCGATGACGTCCTTCACCTGTTCGATGTGTTCGTCGATTTTCTTCTTGAGTTCGTCGATCTCCTCCATTTCCGAGAGGGCTTTGGCGATCTCGCTCTCCTTGCTGGTAGAGGCCTTCTCGAGGTTTTCCAGGACTTTGTTGACGTTTTCCAGGGCGTTGGCGGCGTTGAGTTTTTTGAGGTGCTCGCCGGCGCCGGCCATCAGTTTGCTGTTCGTCTTGTCGGGCATGTTCTTGCCGATTGCCTCGCATTCCCCGGCGAGGTCGGCGTGCTTGTCGATCTCTTCGGTGGTGAGGTCTTTGGTATCGGGCTTGATCAGCGCTTCGATTTCGCGAGCGAGTTCACGAAGACGAGCCTTCTGCTGGTGGATGCCGTTCTTACCGTTGCCGTGGCGCAGTCGTTTGCCGGCGACTTTTTCGAGTTTATCGATGAGTTTGGTTTGTTCCTGGTAAGCGCCTTTGTAGTGTTTTTCGACGTTTTCGAGATCGTGCAGCGTCTTTTCCAGCTGCGTGATGATCTCGGCCATGCTGGTGTCTTTGAGGGTTTTGAGATGGCGTTTGAGCGAGTCGATATCGCTGATTTCCGAGGGGTCGAAGGCGTTGCTCTCGCCCATGCCGCGGATAAGTGTTTTGTACTGCTCGATGATCTCGGCCATGACGCGATCGGCATCTTCGGCATCGCGGAGGAAGGTCTCATTGGCGTAGATGCCGGCGCTGAAAAGGAGCATGGTGATGACGAGGAGGGTCCTCATTTTTTGTTCTCCAGTCTTTTCTTAATGGCTTCGGACTGCCGTTCTTCTTCGTCTCGAAGTTTGCCTACCAGCGTGATAATGCGGCTCTGTTCCCTGGCGTAGATGGCCCGGAGTTCTTCGACGGTGACGACGTTGAGGGAAATGGGTTCAGACCCGGCGGTATTCGGTGTGGGCGCGATATCGGTGGCGACGGCGGTAATTTCGACGCGGTCGCCGGCGAGGGCTTTGAATTTGCTCACGGGCAGGAGGATCTCGGCGGTGACCGGATTGGTATTCTTCGCGAAGGGCAGGGGGATTTTACCGGTGCGGAGTTCTTTCTCGCTGAGATCGTCGGCTGCCAGGGAGGGCCGCAGGACGCGATAGGACAGCTGCAGATTGCTGATGGCGTAGTCGTCTTTGGCTTCGATCTTGAATTGCACGCGGCCGAAGGTCGTGCGGTGCACCAGCGCTCCGGGGGTGACGATCTTGACTTCCGGGGCGTGATCCGGCTCGACGTTGATCGTGCGGGTGACGGGGTTGATATTGGCGATGCCGTGGGCGTCGATGATGCGGAAGGTGAAGGCTGTGGTTTCCTCAACGCGGTCGAGGACGCCGCGCCATTTGGGTCCGTAGCGTTTGAGGGGGATGGTTCTGTCGGCGTTCAGCAGCAGCTGAGCGCGTTCGACTTCGCGATCGGTCTGAATGGTGAAGGTCAGGGTGCTGCCCTCGAGGACAGTGAGATCCGTCAGGTCCGAGGTTTTTGAGCGGGCCTTGGTGTAGGCCGGGCTGGCGACGTGGATGCTGCCCTGGGTCACGGCCGGCGGGATAACGACCCGGATCGCGCCGTTCTCTCTGGGTGCGTCGCCGAGGCGGACCTGGAATTCGAGGTCTTTCAGTGCCTGGGACAGTTCGGCGTAGTAGGTGCCGGGCTCCTCTTCATCCTGCATCAGGGCGAGGCTGTAGTCCTTCTCGCCGTCGGGTTCAATACGGATCTGGCCGCTGGCCGGGAGCTCGCCTCTGGCGGTGATTTCGAAGACCACCTTGGTGCCGAGCGGGACGGCCTCCGGGTTGGTCTGATCCTGCTGGTCGCCGCGATAGGCAACCTTGGTGATCTGCGTGCGGGTCGGATAGCTGACATTCATGCCGGCGATGCGTTTCAGCGCGATCAGGCTGTGTTGCGGGAAGAAGCCGCCCCCCAGTCCCGCGACGATGACGGCGACCGCCATGAACCGGGTTGCCTTTCTGACGTGCACAGGATCGTGCAGGCGGATGCTCAAGGGATCGATGCCCAGATCGCGGGCGCGGCGGATCGTGGCATTCTGCAGCGCGACCGATCCGGGGCAGTCGCGCGTGCCGAATTGAAACGATGAAATCAAAATGGAACGCAGGCTTTCGTCGCCGTCTTCCGCTTTGCTCTCGACGAAGCGCGCCACCATTTCCTCATCGTCCAATTCGCGGATAAAGCGTTCCAACGCTCGGCGGACGACGTAGAGTCCAGTGACCAGCAGGACGAGTGAGATGACCAGGCGCGCAACGAACGGGAAATGCACCAGGACATCAGCGAGTCCGTAAATCGACAGGCCAAGCACGAGCACGGCGAGGGCCAGCGCCATGAAGGCACTGTACTCCACCGTGTAGTACCGCCGCCGCGCCCGGCGCAGACGAGTCACCAGCCATTGGACGGATTCCGTTGAAGCGTCGGCACTCATTGCTTTTCTCCAAACCGCAGTCGCGTATAGGAAAAGGGACCGCTCAATTCCGTTTCCAGCAGATTGCGTTCCGGCGTCAGGACGGAGGTGCGCCAGAGCAGGCGAAACGCGAAGTCGCCGGCGAACGCGGCTGCCGGCGGCGTTGCCGAGCCGTCGCTCCGGGTTGTGACGTCACTGCATTCGACCACGAGTTCGCCGGTACAGGCGGCGGCGTCCGGGGTGACGGCGCCGGCCAGTTGCTGCGGGGTCGGCGCAAACCGTTTCAGTTGCGTCATCATCTTCTGGACGCGCCAGTCGGTCGGGTCTTTGAGGTCCTGGGCCCAGCCGAGTTTGGCGCCGGGGCCGGCGACGACCGTCACGTTCCCCTGCAGCCCGGCCCGGGCGATCTCTTTGATCAACTCCGGGCGGGTCAGGCGGAAGGCAACCCAGAGGCGTTTGCCCTGCCGCCGCAAGGCGACTTCGCCGCCGGTTGTCTTGACGAATTCCGCCGGCGTCCACTCGTCCAGATAGCCGTCGACGGTGGGCGGTTTGCGGTCGGCGGTGCCGGTCACGGTCAACACCGTCTGCGACAGGTTCAGGGCCTGCTTGAACGCCTGTGCCGAGACCACGCGGTCATCAATCAGCAGGAGGTCCTCGGACAGATTGTCGGCCTGCGTCAGGAACGGCACGGGAATCGTCTGGTGTTTTGCCGTGTGCTTCGTCTGGACGACGGCATAGGCCTGCGGCCGGGTGCGGACGCCTTTGTAGTGGCTGAGGCCGCCCATGAGATAGTAGATCTTGCCGTCCAGCTTAATGGTACCGGCGAGATCACCGAGATCAGGCGGCGGCTTCGAGGTGCTTTCGCGGATAGTGACGGTGCTGATCGCGGCGGCTGCGTCGCTGTCGGTATCGTCGTCGGCCATCAGGTCGAGGTCGTCGCGGTGGATATTGGCGTTGGCCAGATCCGGAGTTTTGCGCAGATCGAAGAAGATGGTTTTGATGACGGCGGGCTGGCGCCGGGGGCGTTCGAGCCGGATTTCGTGATAGCCGCCGTCGAGCACGGCGAACGCGAGAACGTTGTCCGGTCGTTTATTGCGCCAGGATTTCAGTTGCTTCGTATCGAGGTAGGTGATGTACTGGCTGGTCTTTTTCCGGCGCACGCGTTTCTCATAGATAAACGTGAGATTGGTGCGGTCCCGGATGATGCGGAGATAGGGGGGCCTGGCTTCGAGGCCGTTTTCGAGGTTGAGTTTGAAGGGGGTGATCTGCCGGCCCTGAATCCGCATGCAGTTGCCGGTGTCGCGATGGAAAAAGAGAACGCCGCTGCGGCCGTTCGGGATGAAGGTCTGGAAAATCTGGTGTGGGGCGCGGGCCGTCCGAACCAGTTCATAACCGGCGTAGTGGCCGGTTGTCTTCTTGCCTCTTTTCTTCGGGAGGCGCGGGTTGAATTTCAGAATGTGCACATTGGTCCGCTTGCGATCGAAACTGTAGGCGTATTCGCCATTGGCCGTGAAGATCGTATCCCGCCAGAATTTATGGAAGAAATGCCCCAACCGCCTGAGCTCAAGTTGCGGGCTCAGCCGGTACACGGCGTAGTCCCGCCGGTAGTCCTCTTCGTGAGCGGCAATATAGGCGGCATCCGGCCCTTCCCGAACGTGGGCGACAGTGGTTCCCGATCCAGCCTGCGGCCAGCGGCGAACCTGTTGCCCCGCGGCGCTGTCGAGGACCGTCAAAATGTCGCCCTGCTGCAGCAGAACGTAATTGCCGAGCGGCGTGACCTTGTCCTCCGAGCGGACCTGTTGCTCCCAGGTGCGGCGGCCGGCCGCGTTGAAGAACGCGATCAGATTGTCGCTGCAGAGCAGCGTGCCGGTGTCGAGCTTGACGACGTTGTGGGCGGTCAGACGGCCGCCCGGAACGGTCTTGACGGTCTTCACCTCCGTCTTCGCCGTCGCGCTGAAGACGCCGACCACCTGCGGCTGGTCGCGACGGGCGCCGACGAAGCGGTCGCCGGCGACCGCCAGGAGAGTGGCGGTTGGGTCCAGTTTGCTGCGTGCCTTCCGCTTGCCGTCGGCGGCGAAGATGTACAGGCCGGTATCATCCGCGATAACGCAGCCGTCTTTGCCGCGTTCGATGAAGCGCGGGCGGCGGAGTTTTACGCGGCTTATCGGTTTGAGATCGGCGGGGCGGATGAATGCCGCTTCGTCATCGCGCAGAACAGCGACGGTGGCCGGCCCGGCCTGGTGTATCTGGTCCCAGAGCAGGGCTGTGCTGCGGGCCCGGACCCGGCCGGTATGGCGGTCGAGGGCCATGACCTGGCGGGAATCTGCCGGCGCCAGAATGACCGTGCGCGACAGGACGATGGGCGTCGACGACCGGCGCCGGCGGACCAGTTCGAGCTTGCTCTCGCGCGGGTAGGCGCGTATCCACATGATGGCGGCGTCGGCCAGATTGATCGCGGCGACGCAGCCGTCGACCTGCTGGATGAAAGCGACATCGCCGACGATATGGGGGGGCGGAACATTGGCGGTGAAGTCAACCAGGATGCCGCCGTGTTTGAGACCGAAATAGGTGGTCCCGTCTTTCTGGGTCAATCCCATTCTGGTCTGTATTCTGCCCTTGTCGTCGATGATCAGCAAATTTGTGATGTTGTCTTCGTCGCGCGCCAGCAGAACCACATGATTCTGCCAGACCGCCGGCGGGCTGGTCAATTGGAAGCCCTTGGTTTCGGCGATCCAGGCCAGCTCGCCGTCGGCTTTGTCCAGTGCCGCCAGTACCAGGCCGGCGGCCGACGCCAGGCGAGCCAGGACCAGACGCCCGAGCACGGCCGGCCGGCCGATGCTGCCGAATCGCCGTCGGATTTCCCAGCTCTTCTGCCCGTCCCCGGGTTTCCCCCAGGACTCCAGCGGGCAGGACCACGACCAGACGACCCGGGAGCCCTCGAGGCAGGCGATCGCCTGTGACGTCTGCCAGTAGGTGCGCGCCCCGTCGATCCCGGGCAGGAGGTCCTCGCGCCGGCCGCCGAGTTGTCGCCGGGTATAGGCGGCGCGCTGCTCGAACAAACCGGTCGGCAGCGAGACGCAGGGCACGAAACGCCGGTGGTTCAGGCGGCGGAGGACGTCCGTCCGACCAGTGGCGGGGACCACGGCATCAACCCGCCCCGGCTGTTTAAGACTCAGGTGCCGCAGCTCTTCAGCCTTGCTGGCCGCGTCGATCAAACCGGCGGCCTGCAGCCGATTGAAGTGCTCGCGCAGGAACGTCGGGTAGTCGCCGGCGTGCGTTTTGAAGATCCCGCGATAGACGTTCTTTACCCCCGGGTAGAGCATCTGGTCCTTTTCGTCGCGGACCGCGTAACTGCCGCGTTTGGCCAGGGTGTCGCGAATCAGGCGGTGGATGCCCGTTGCATTCCCGGAGTTCTGATATCCCTGATACCGCTGCTCGATCATCGGCATCTCCAGGTCGATCTGCAGCGGCATCCCGTACTTCTGCTTCATGGTGAAGATGCGCTTCTCCAGCTCGCGATACTCATCCGTTTTCGCAAAGGCTTCGTCCTGCTCCAGGAGCGACGCCAACAGGCTGCGCGCCCGCTCCCGGTCGCCGTCGCTGACGGCCGCGTTGATCTCCCATTTTGTGAACTGCGTCGGCATTGCCCGGCGCAGGACGTTCGCATGTTTCTGCAGGAACGTATTGAGAGCGACCGTATCCGAGTTCTTGCGGGCGCGGTCGAGAAAGTGCCGGGCCAGGACCCGCTTGCGTTCGACGCCCGGCCGCGGGTCGGTGGCAATCGCCTGGTCGATCGCCGCCAGCAGCGACTTCGTCTGGTCGGCTTTCAAGCCGTTGACGAACTTGGTGAAATCTTTGCCCGCCAGCACGTCGACCTCTTCCTGCTGCAGGTACGCCACCAGACTGACCCACAAATCATATTTCGAGCACAGTGTCAGGAGGCGCTGACGCACCACGGCACGACGCCAGTCATCCTGGTGCAGCGCGGCCTGCGACAGCGCCAGCAGCAGGTTCTGCCGCATTGACGTGGGGGTCATCTTCTCCAATTCCGTGATCATCCGGTCAACCGGTTTCCAGGCGACAAAATCCCGCCGGAAGAAGTAATTGAGCCAGGCGTAGTCGGCGGCCTGCCGGGGCAGCGGCTTCAAATGTTTGATGATCAATGCCGCGCTGTCGTCGTCGATCGGATGTTGATGACGCGCGAGGAAGGCGGTGGCCTGACGGATCTGATTGCCGGCGGCGGCGGCTTTGACGTAGGCGGCGGCGATCTTGTTGCGCTCGTGCCAATTCCGCTTGATCTTGGGATTGTTGAACCGCTTTTCGAGCTGCGCCAGATCGTCGGCCGGCAGCCTGCCGACCGCCAGGCAGGCGAGCGCCGCCAGGCACAGTCGGCGCAAGGGTGGTCGCGATGGTCTATGGCGCAACGTGTGACGCATGCCTTCGGGGTCCGTTATGATCGTTCATATGAATATAGCGCTTTTCGGCTTGAGTGCAACTTTGCCGGCGCGGGATTTTCCCCAAAAACCGTGGGCCTGAAAATCCGGGCTTCGAGGCTTTTCTGAACGTTCAGACACCAGCTCCCGGCGGGCGGTTCCACGGTGACGGCAAAAAGCATCCGGCGGTTTTTGCCATCGACAGCAGATTGTCCGTTGGAGCTGTTTTCTGCGTCTTGTCATGTTCCTCGTGCTAATTCCCGGTTCCGGCATGCCGGCGCCGTGCATTCCCCTATTGGGACACCAATGGTTTACTCAGGTTCCAAGAAAAGACATCTGCATATAGCAGAAACTGCGGCGCGCGCCGGCGCCCAAAAACCCGTGTTACCCTTTAAATAGGTCGAAATCCGCGGTTGTGACGGTGTGACGCCGCAAAGTCAGCCGGCAGGATGAGATTCTTGGGTTGGGACGCGGCGTTTTTGGCTGCCGGCACGGGCGTGTCAGGGTGACGCAGTGGGACACGGAAGTGTGCCAGTGGGTGCGCCAGGGCGGTGCGCGGCCGCCGGTGCGCCGGCCGATCTCGGGATGTAACAATTTCATTTCTGGCGGCTTAAGTGTGTGGCTTGGACATTGGCCTTTGACCTGCTAAATGAATTGCGAAGTATTGTGGAAACTCGAATCAAACAGGTGAATCATGGGTAAGATAATCGGTATTGACTTGGGGACGACGAACTCCTGTATGGCCGTGATTGAGGGTGGCGAGCCCAAGGTCATTCCGAATGCAGAAGGCCAGCGGACGACGCCGTCGGTTGTGGCGTTTACCAAGACCGGGGAGCGGCTGGTCGGGGCGCCGGCCAAACGGCAGGCGGTGCAGAACCCGCACAACACGGTGTTTTCGATCAAGCGTTTCATGGGTCGGCGGTACGAAGAAGTTGAGCGCGAAATTGAACTGGTGCCGTATGAGGTGGTGAAAGCCGCCAACGGCGACGCGCATGTGAAAGTGAATGAGGAGACGTTTTCGCCGCCCGAGATTTCGGCGATGATTCTGGCCAAATTGAAAGCGGACGCCGAGGCGTATCTGGGCGAGACGGTGACGGCGGCGGTCATCACGGTGCCGGCGTATTTCAATGACAGCCAGCGCCAGGCCACCAAGGACTCGGGCCGGATTGCCGGTCTCGAAGTCAAACGCATCATCAACGAGCCGACGGCGGCTTCGCTGGCGTACGGTCTGGAGCAGAAGTCGGACCAGAAGATCGCGGTTTACGACCTTGGCGGCGGGACGTTCGACATCTCGATTCTCGAGTTGGGCGACGGTGTCTTCGAAGTGAAGGCAACCAACGGCGATACGCACCTTGGCGGCGACGACTTGGACGAAGCCGTGATCCAGTGGCTGGTGCAGACCTTCAAGGACGCCAACGGCATTGACCTGCGTGAGGATCCGATGGCGCTGCAGCGGCTGAAGGAGGCCGCGGAGAAGGCCAAGTGCGAGCTGTCGAGCAGCCAGCAGACCGAGATCAACCTGCCGTTCATCACGGCCGACGCCAGCGGTCCGAAGCACCTGACCGAGACGCTGACGCGGGCCAAGTTGGAGCAGTTGTGCGATGATCTGGTGGCCCGGACGAAGGCCCCGTGCACGGCGTGTGTGAAGGACTCCAATCTGGCGAGTGACGAGATTGACGAAGTTGTCCTTGTCGGCGGTTCGACGCGGATGCCGAAAGTAATTGAAGTGGTCAAGGAGATCTTCGGCAAGGACCCCCATCGGGGCGTGAACCCGGACGAGGTCGTGGCGATCGGTGCGGCGATTCAGGGCGGCGTTCTGGCCGGCGACGTCGAGGACGTACTGCTGCTGGACGTGACGCCGTTGTCGCTGGGCATCGAGACCCTGGGCGGCGTGTTTACGCGGTTGGTCGACCGCAACACGACGATTCCGACGAAGAAGACGGAGGTCTTCAGTACGGCGAGCGACAACCAGCCGTCGGTCGAGATCAAGGTCTTCCAGGGCGAGCGCGACATTGCCGCGCACAACAAGAAACTGGGCAACTTCCATCTGGACGGCATTCCGCCGGCGCCGCGCGGCGTGCCGCAGATCGAGGTCACCTTCGACATTGACACCAACGGCATTCTGCACGTTTCCGCCAAGGATCTGGGTACCGGCAAGGAACAGAAGATCACGATCACTGCGAGTTCCGGTCTGAGCGAGGACGAGATCGAGCAGATGGTCAAGGACGCCGAAGCCAACGCGGCCGACGACAAACAGCGGCGCGAGAAGGTGGAGGTCAAGAACCAGGCGGACATGACGGTGTTCCGTCTGGAGAAGGAGTTGAGCGAGCACGGCGATCAGATTCCGGACGAGGTGAAGAAGCCGGTACAGGACGACCTGGAAGCGTTGAAGAAGGCGATTGCCGACGACGACGCGGACAAGATGAAGTCGATCATGGAGCAGCTCAACGAGAAGATGCACAAGTATTCCGAGGAGCTCTACAAGAACGCCGGCGCGAACGCGCAGCAGCAGGCCCCGCCGCCTCCGGGTGGTGGCGCGGGACCAGCCGCGGGGGAAGCCGCCGCCGACGCGAAAACAGAGCCGAAGAACGAGGACGATGTGATCGACGCCGACTTCGACATGGTCGACGACGATAAGAAAGAATAGCACGTTTCGGCGCCGGTCCCCCTGGGGCCGGCGCCAGCCCTATTGCTGTCAACCCCCAATAAACCCATAACCAGTAGAGGAGTCATCACGTATGGCTAAAATCAACATCCAACCTCTGGGCGAGAACGTCCTGATCGAGGCCGTGGAGGAGTCCGAAGAGGTGAAGGGCGGCATCGTCATCCCTGACAGTGCCAAGGAGAAGCCGCAGGAAGCCGAAATCGTCGCGCTCGGTACCGGCGGCAAAGACAAGAACGGCGATGAAATTGTCTTCCAGGTCAAGGTCGGCGACCGCGTGCTTACCAGTAAGTACGGCGGGACCGAGATCAAACACGGCGACAAAGAATACAAGATCGTCAAGCAAAGCGACATTCTGGCGGTAATCAAGTAGATGCCCGCCGGCCGCACAAACCCTTTCAACCACTACAAATACCTAACATAGGAGTTAACTGCTGTATGGCAGCGAAACAACTTCAATTCAGCGAAGAAGCCCGGCGTTCCCTGTTGGCCGGTGTCGAGAAGCTGAGCAAGGCGGTGAAAGCCACACTTGGCCCGAAGGGCCGCAATGTGGTCCTCGACAAGAAATTCGGTTCCCCCACCGTGACCAAGGACGGCGTCACCGTCGCCAAGGAAATCGAGCTGGAAGAGCCCTACGAGAACATGGGCGCCCAGATGGTCCGCGAAGTCGCCAGCAAGACGTCCGACATCGCCGGTGACGGGACCACGACCGCCACGGTTCTGGCCGAGGCCGTTTTCAAGCAGGGCCTCAAGAACGTCGCCGCCGGCGCCAGCCCGATGGGCCTGAAGCGCGGTATCGACAAGGCCGTCGAAGCCCTCACCGTCCAGCTCTCCAAACTCAGCGTTCCGGTCGAAGACCGCGACCAGATCGCTCAGGTTGCCACCATCAGTGCCAATGGCGACAAGACCATCGGCGACATTATCGCCGACGCCATGGACAAGGTCGGCAAAGACGGCACCATCACCGTCGAAGAAGCCAAGAGCATTGAAACCACCCTCGACGTGGTCGAAGGCATGCAGTTCGACAAGGGCTACCTGTCGCCGTACTTCGTCACGGACCAGGAAAACATGGAAGCCGTCCTCGAGGACGCCATGATCCTGATCCATGAGAAGAAGATCAGCAATCTGCAGGATCTCCTGCCGTTGCTGCAGAACGTCGCCAAACAGGGCAAGCCCCTCCTGATCATCGCCGAAGACGTCGAGGGCGAAGCGCTCGCGACGCTGGTGGTTAACCGTCTGCGCGGCACGCTGAACTGCTGCGCCGTCAAGGCTCCGGGCTTCGGCGATCGCCGTAAGGCCATGCTGGAGGATATCGCCATCCTGACCGGCGGTACCTGCATCACTGAAGACCTCGGCATCAAGCTCGAGAACGTTGAAGTCAGTCAGCTCGGCAAAGCCAAGCGCGTCACGATCGACAAAGAGAATACCGTCATCGTTGAAGGCGGCGGCACGCAGAAGGCCATCACCGGCCGCGTCAACCTGATCCGCAAGCAGATCGAGGAGACCACCTCCGACTACGATCGCGAAAAGCTGCAGGAACGCCTGGCCAAGCTCGCCGGCGGCGTTGCCGTCATCAATGTCGGCGCGGCGACCGAGACCGAGATGAAAGAGAAGAAGGCCCGTGTCGAGGACGCCCTGCACGCCACCCGGGCAGCCGTGGAAGAAGGCATTGTCCCCGGCGGCGGCGTCGCCCTCATCCGCGCCTGCGCCGCGCTGGATAAGGTCAAGGGCGGCGACGAGGACGAGAAGGTCGGTATCGACATTGTCCGCCGCGCCCTGACTGAGCCGCTGCGGCAGCTCTGCCTGAACGGCGGCAAAGAAGCTGCTCTGACCGTTCAGGAAGTTGAGAACGCCAAGGGCAATGTTGGCTACAACGTGGCGACCGACGAGATGGTCGACATGATGAAAGCCGGCATCCTGGATCCGACCAAGGTGACGCGCAGTGCGCTGCAGAATGCGTCCTCGATCGCCGGCTTGATGCTGACGACCGAAGCGCTGATCACCGAAGTTCCGGAGAAAGAGCCCCCGCCTCCGCCGGCCGGCGGCGGCGGCATGGGCGGCATGGGCGGCATGATGTAATCGCGCTCCCATCCGACTGATAAGAGTCACGGCGCCCCGCTTCGGCGGGGCGCCTTTCTTTATTGGTCAGGAGGGATTGCCGAAGCGCAAGCGCTCCGACTGATCTACTCCGAGCCCTGAGAAAAGCGAAGCGTTGAACCGCTGCCCCCCTGAACCGCTGAACCCCGGCCTCCCTGAACTACCCGTTCCCCTCCGGCGAGGGCTCGGCGAGTGGTTTGGTGTCGCGGTCGGGTGCGGTCGGTTTTTCGTAGCAGTTGGCGATCGCCTGGAGTTTCTCGGCGATGCGCTGATGGGTCTTCTTACTGGCGCGCCGCAAGCGCATGGTAAACCAGAGATCGACCGTTGCGATCATCAGACAGAAATAGGCCAGGGCGACGCAGCCGGCCCAATAGCGCAGGAAATAGTCGACATCGACCCGGCGCGGATATTCGACCCAGTAGATGCCGTAGAGCAGTTTGATCAGCAGGATCGTCATCAGCACGCCGCCGATCAGCCGGACTGTGAGCTGTTTGCCGGAGATGATGGTTTTCTTGCGCACGTAGCTGCGGATTTCCATGCCGCACACGGTGAAGATGCACAGCGCGAAGAACACGCAAATGCCCGCGAAGATTTCCTGTTCGAGAGAAAAAGCCATCTGAACATTCCTCTTGGCAAGCGGCCGCCCGGCTCCGGCCAACTGCTATTGTAATCTAGTTCGAAATCCGTCTTTCGCAAAGGGTAGAGGCCCAATCCGTTGACAGGCTCGACTCTTGGCCTATCGTACGGGCTTGCCGGGGTCGGGGCCGGCTCGAATTATGGCAGATTCCAAGCGACAACTGAAACCGCCGCAGACCTATTTCATCTGGACCATTGGTTGTCAGATGAATGAGGCGGACTCCCGGGCGCTGGCCTCCCAGCTTGAAGCGGTGGGCTTGAGCCCGGCGCCGGCAGTCGAGGCGGCCGATCTGGTGGTGCTGAATACGTGCGTCGTCCGGCAGCAGGCGGAGGACAAGGTCTACGGCCGGCTCAACTCGCTGGGTTCACCGAAGCGCCGGCGGCCGGGGCAGATCCTTTGTGTCATGGGCTGTCTGGTCGGGGTAAAGGATAATCCGCAACTCCAGGAACGCTTCCCCTTTGTCGACGTCTTCCTGCCGCCGTCGGAACCGGGGCCGCTGCTGGATTTTCTGGCGGGGCACGGGCTGATCGATCCCGGCGCTGCGGCGGAGTCGGGCGACCGTTCGATCCGGGATCGCATCCAGAATGCCGAGCTGCTGCTGCCGATGGCGGAGCGCGGCCGGCAGGTGACGGCGTTTGTGCCGGTGGTTCTGGGGTGCTCGCACGCCTGCAGCTTTTGTATCATCCCTTCGCGTCGGGGGCGCGAGCGCAGCCGCCCGCAAGGGGAGATCCTGGAGGAAATCCGCTCGCTGGCGGGGCAGGGGATTCGGGAAGTGATGCTCTTGGGCCAGATTGTTGACCGGTATGGCCATGACCTGGAGGGCCGGTCTCTTGCCGGGCTGCTGCGTCAGGTACACCGGATCGACGATATCCAGCGGATTCGCTTTCTGACGAGCCATCCGGCCTATATGACCGATGAACTGATTGACACGGTGGCCGAATTGCCCCGAATCTGTCCGCATTTTGAAGTGCCGATCCAGGCCGGCAACGACGACGTGCTCGAACGGATGCGGCGGGGCTACACCGTGGCGGCTTACCGCGGGCTGATCCGGCGAATCCGCGAGCGCATCCCGGATGCCGCGATCAACACCGATCTGATCGTCGGCTTCTGCGGCGAAACCGAGCCGCAGTTCAACGACACTTGCCGCGTGATCGAGGAGATTCAGTTTGACAAGGTCCACATTGCGCGGTATTCCACACGTCCGGGCACGCCGGCGGCGCGGCGTTATGAAGATGACGTGACTGACGACGAAAAGGAGCGCCGCCGCCGGGTGATCGACGCCCGGCAGCAGGAGATCCTGCAGACGAAGAACAACCAGTGGCTCGGCCGCGACGTCGAAGTCCTCGTTGAGGGCCGGCAGAAAGGCCGCTGGCGCGGCCGAACGCCGCAGAACCGTCTGGTTTTCTTCGCGGACGACCGCGAGCTTGCCGGTGAACTGGTCCGGGTCCGCGTCGAGATCGCCGGGCCGTATTCACTGGTCGGGACTGCTGTCGATGCCGCGTCTGAATTGATAACGGAAAGAACTGAAAACACAACTTCATGATTTCGCTGATCATCTCTCTTTGTCTCGGTCTGGCCGCCGGCTTCGGGTCGCGGCTGGCGACGACGCAATATGGCTGGAACATCTTCTTTGGTGTGCTTGGTTTCGTCGGCGGCTCCGTCCTGATCAACCGCCTTTTTACCAAAAAACTTCAGGCGATCTTCAACCAGGTGCAAAGTACCCTGGAAGCCGCCAAACTCGAGGCCAACAAACTGATCGGCCGGGCGCAGTCGACGGGCAAAGGCGGCTCGCCGAAAATGCTGCAGCGCAAAGTCGAGAAGATGATGGCCAAGGCGATCAAGGAGTCCCTGGAAATTCTGGACCAGGCCGACCCCCTGTTCAAGTGGGCCCTGCTGTCGGAACGACAGGTTGCTACCTACCGCATGCAGCTGAACTACCAGATTAAGGAGTTCGACGAAGTCGACCGGCTGCTGCCGAAAGCCCTGCTCTGGGAGCCGCTGACCGTCTGCATGAAGATGGCGCGTCTGTACAAGACCGACGGCAGCGACGAGGAACTGGCGAAGGTCTACAAAAAAGGCGTCCGCAAGTTCAAAGGCGACAAGGCGTTGCTGGTCTATTCGACCTACGCCTGGATCCTGATTAAGAAGAAGAATTTCGACCGCGCGCAGGAGGTCCTGACCGCCGCGAAAGAGAAGATTGATCGCGAAGAACTGGAGCGAAACTGGCAGGCGCTGGCCAATGACCGGCCCAACAAGTTCTCCAACAGCTTCCTCGGGGATGAATGGTATACCCTGCACCTGGAAGAACAGAAGACGGGTAAGGTGAAGGTCAGCAAAGGGCAATTGAAGAATAACCCGCTGTACCGGCAGCGCGGCGGCAAGCGGCGTCGGCGATAACCGGTGGGCGGCGGCGTCCAGGATGTGACGGCGGCAATCCTCCAGCGGAACGGGAAGATCCTGATTGCCCGCCGCAAGCAGGGGCGGCACGCGGGGAAGTGGGAGTTCCCCGGCGGCAAGGTGGATGCCGGCGAAACCCCGGAAGCCTGTCTCGCCCGCGAACTGCATGAGGAATTCGGTATCGACGTCGAGGTCGGTGCGGCCTTCGCCGAGAGCGTCTACGACTACCGCCACGGCACGATCCGGTTGCTTGCCTACCACGTCTATTGGGACGGCGACGAACTGCAGCCCAGGGATCATGACAAGTTCGTCTGGCTGCCGCCCGCTGAACTGCCGGCCTATGATCTCCTGCCTGCCGATCTCCCGTTGGCCGAAAAACTTGCGTCAAACGCCTGAATCCCCTTGCAACGCCGGCCGGAATTGCCTATGGTTCTAAACAGAAGAAGCAGTCACTTAGTGAATTTGCGGGATTAGAACCAATGCAGGGGGACCTGATATGGTCGCAAGACTCTGGTTGAGCAGCCTTTTTCTGCTCGCTGGGTTGCGGTGTTACGGGCGGCGGGCCGGACTGCCGAGCTTACGCCCCGGGAAGACGGTCGAGCTGTCGGCTGCGGGGATTCGGTTGAAGCCGTTTCGCGGGCTCAAGAGCATTCCGGCGCCGACGCCGCGTTCCGGTACGGGCAAAGACGGCAGGGAGTATTTCCGTCCGGGCGATCTCTGGGTGCGGGATCAGCACATCGCCCATTTCACGGGGCCGCACGCGCACATTGCCGTTTGCGCCATGAAGTGGCAGCTGGCAATCCCGTCGCGGGGCAACCGCGGTGTGGCGGCGGCAGATTTTCACCGTGTCGTCGAGCAGTTCCCGGTGAAATGGGAAGACGCCTCGCTCAAGGCGTGGGCACAGACGAAGCACGGCCGGATCAAGGAGACCAGCAAAAAGGTTTCCGGCCTCTATCTGAAGCATCCTTACAGGCGTTTTCTGTTCGAGACGCCGGCGACGCAGCAGCAGGCCTTTGCCTTGAAGGTCGAGGATGCCCGGTTTGTGTTCGTCTCATTCCAGTTCGTCCCGGGGTACAAGCAATCGACGGTTGACCGGGCCGTTGCCCGGGCGTTGAAGTCAATGTCGTTCTTCGAGGGCAAGGCGGCGGACGGCCCGTCGCACAAGTTCCAGGAGCACCGGGGAACTACCAGGGCCAAGCGCAGCGCGAAGTATGAGAAGACGCGAGCCAGGGTGATCCGGAGCATCGGCAATCTGGAAGACTGGTGGTACGTCGAGACCGACAACTACATCATCAAATCCAACATGACCGCGCGCAACAAGTCGCTGGTCAAGAAGATCCAGGAGGACATCGAGATCATGCGGCGGTCGTATGAGGTGTTCATTCCGCCCGTACGCGAGATTGAGGACGTCAGCGTCGTAACCGTTTTCAACACGCGGCAGGAGTACCTGGCCTACGTCCCGCCGAACTGCAACTGGACTGGAGGGGTCTGGATGCCCGGCCGCAAGGAACTGGTTGTATCGCCGTACAACTGGCGTGGGCGCTACCGTCGGATGGGGCTGGAGGAAACGTTGAGCACGACTTTCCATGAGGCCTTTCACCAGTTCCTGTACTACGCGCTGCCCGGTGTGCACGTGCCGGTCTGGTTCAACGAGGGACATGCCGTGCTGTTTGAATCGGTGAAGACCAATCGGTTCAAGAAGATCATAGAAGTCGAAGAGCATCCACGCTATGCCAAGGTCGTTGAGGACCTGATTGAGGACGACAAGATCGGCATCCGGCAGTTGGTGCAACTGGACTACCGCCAGTTCTACGCCGGCGACCCCGGGTCGAACTATGCCCAGGCCTGGGCGCTGGTGTATTTCCTGCGCAAGGCCGGCCCGGCCTACGCCGCGAAGGGAAGGCAATACCACCTCGTCTGCGATCGTCTGCTGGCCAAACTGAAGACCGAGAAGGACTGGAAGAAAGCCAATGCCGCCGCCTTTGAGGGCTGCAATCCGGACGCGCTTCAGCGTGATTTCATTGCGTTCTGGTCCAGCTCCGCGAAACGCTCTGCCGCCAGGCGGGTCGATCTTTTCACGGAAAAGGAGATGTGGGAACGCTCGAAACAGGACGCGGCCGAACGTCTGGCCCGCCGCCGGCGGGAGCAGAACGAGCGTCTCGGCTACAGCAAGCCGCAAGATAAAACTATGGCCACAATATTCAGTTGGCATGTTGATTGGCAAGCCTTTATGGCCGT
>CAYLNH010000118.1:0-20659 GCA_964384625.1 uncultured Lentisphaerales bacterium | reverse complement strand
ACTACCAACTAACTCAAAACTCCGACTTGTCCAAGTCCATCAGAGGCAAAACAGCTTACCCGTTTACCCGCTTACCCGCTTACCCGTTTACCCGCTTACCCGCTTACCCGCTTACCCGATTACCCGTTTACCCGCCTTACCCGATTACCCGCTTACCCGCTCACCCGCCTTACCCGATTACCCGCTTACCCGCTCACCCGATTACCCGCCTTACCCGCTTACCCGCTTACCCGATTACCCGCCTTACCCGATTACCCGATTACCCGTTTACCCGTTTACCCGTTTACCCGATCACCCGTTTACCCGCCTTCCACGAGCTTCAGCGATTTGCTGAAGAACGCGGCGTCCTCCTTCATTCCCTCGCGTTCACAAAACCTGATCAACCCCTTGTAGCGGTCTGCCGGCTTGCACTTCACGTTCCAGCAAAGTTTCGCCAGGCACACCGGGCATAGCGCCAGCGGCTGACCGTCCGATTCCGCCCGGTGGTTACTGCCGTTCATGTTGCAGTCATAGGCAATGCAGTGGTACATCGTCAGGATGTGCCCGGTCTCGTGCGTCGCCGTTTTGATGGTTCGCTTGAGACACAGCCGGAAGGACTCCCTGGACGCTGACGGATCGCCGTTGCGGAAAATAGACCAGACGCCGACGCGATGCCGCAGCGAGGCCTGGCCGAAGACGAAGTTCCAGCCGCGTCCCGGCCACAGGTCATTCGACGTAAAGGCGATGTAGGCCAAGGCATCCGCCGGCCGCCGCGGCTTGAGGATATTGTACATCACCCACGTGCTGAGGATCTGTTTATTGCCGTAATGCACGCGCCGGGCATCTTTCGGCACGGCCGTCAGCGGAATAGTCTTCTTGGTCTCGACCGGCACCGTGAAGTACAGCTGCATATACTCGGCGGCCAGTTTGACGATCTTCTGCTGATCCTTCGAGAAGGTGCCGACCGGCTGAATGTAGATCTTCTTATAGGTCCTGCCCGGTCGCACCGGTTTGGCCTTCTTGTAGTCTGCCAGCGAGCGTCCGGGTTCTTCATGCTCCGCCAGCCATTCGCCGGGCTTCGGTTTGCCCATCACCCGGTGCAGTGGTTTCAATTGGTCGAACGGCTTGCCCAGTTTTTCGGCGGCCAGTTCCCGAGACCGCGCCTGTCCGGGCCAATCTTCTTTCGCGCCCGTGCGACTGCCGCCTCGCGGCGGTGCGTCGTCCCAATAACTTGGCCGCGACCATTTCAAGACAACCGCCATTCCCAGGAACGCGACCACCAGCCCCATCATCGCGAACAAGACAAACCGGAGCCCTCTGTACTTGCTCATGATCTTCATCCTCTCACAGCGCGCAGTGCCGGACTGTGTGTGCAAGCTGCAGCTACCGAAACCGTTTGAACGGCCGGCGGTCCCGAGGCGGGCGCCAACGGTTGTCGGGTTCCCGAACTTTCGTTTTCGGGGGCTCCAGCACAAGTCGAAAGCCATATGGCTGGGGGAGTTTCGGGTCCGGCCGGGCACGGACATCAACCATCAGCCGGCCGGTGGCCCGCAGCCGGTCGCCGGTAT
This sequence comes from uncultured Lentisphaerales bacterium, assembly GCA_964384625.1. Taxonomy (GTDB): domain Bacteria; phylum Verrucomicrobiota; class Lentisphaeria; order JABSQK01; family JABSQK01; genus CAYLNH01. The sequence goes on along the minus strand of CAYLNH010000118.1, from coordinate 19,112 downwards.
CCAGCCAACTCCCGCCTTTGACGGCATGGAAATTGCCATACTTGCTGACGTCGGAAACATACTCCCAGAGGTTGCCGTACATATCGTACAGTCCCCACGGGTTCGGTTTATAGGAGCCGGCTCGAGCCACCCGGCTGTTGCCGTCGCTGTGTTCTTGATCGCGTCGTTCCCGCAAGTCAACGCCGCCATACATCGGCGGGGCCGTCGAGTCCAGGTAGTTGGCGAATTCAGGGAAACGCCCGGGGTCGTCGCCGAAACTGTACTTGCTCCTGGTCCCGGCCCGACAGGCATAGGTCCATTCCTCATCGGTCGGCAGCCGATAGCTGCCGACCGGCAGTCCTTCCCGCTCGCAGAGGAGCTTGATGAACCGCTGGATGTCGTCGTAAATCAGGTTGTCGGCGGCGTGCTTGGGGTTTGGATTCTGAAATCGATGGTGTTTGAAGATCGCCTGCCATTGCTCCTGGGTGACTTCAAACTTACTCATGTAGTAGACCTTGTCGGGCGCTTCTCCGGGGTAACCCCAGTAGGCGGCAACCGGGATCAGGCGGAAGCGCATCCCCAGCGAGTTCTGGATCTCCAGCGGCATCTGTTTCAGCTTGACGGTCTGGCGCTGGAGCTCCACGGCCTGGTCGGCGCCCCGGCCCAGGTGTCGCGGATCGACGAATTCCGCGGGGACCGCGTGCGGTTTCTGCCCTTTCAAACCGGGCTTGTTGTTGCCGGGACCGGGCACGACCGCCCCGGTCTTCGTGCGGTGCTCGCTCCGGTCCGGCGTTTCATCCCCCAAGTGGGCCAGGTGTTCGGCAAAACGGCGATACGGCTCGCACTCCGGTTGGTCGCCGTGGCGCCGCAGGAACGTTGCGGCCGCCAGCCGGATCTCATGCTCTTTCGCATCGTCAAATTCCATGCGGCTCACTTTGCGCTGCAGCGCCCGCAGATCTTCTTCGTCCTCCGGCAGCGGCACTGCCCGCAGCAGGTAGCGGAACCCCAGCGGCACGGCGTTGCCGATGTGCGAGGCAAAGGCGACGCAGGCCGCCGACTCCATCCGGCTCAGGGTTTTCATGGCGCTGGCGGCCTTGCCGATCTCAACGTAAAGAATTGCTTTCATGGCGTGTTTCGCATCGCCCTCGGCCTGGCCGAGGCGCCGGACCTTCTCGTCGGCCGACAAGTCGCCGTAGCCGAAACTCCTGCCGATCCGGCCTTTGACCTTGCCGCTCTTGTCCTTGATCAGTCGCGATGCCTTGACCTTGCCGTCCGCGACGCTGTCAATCACCAATTGCTCGCGATCATCCTTCAGCCGCACGGGGATGATCTTGCCCGCATTCTGCTTGAATGATGCCGTGACCAGGTTGTCCATCTGGGCGACTTCCGCGGCGAGGTCGATCAGGGGAAGGACCTCCCGGCGCACCGGTTTGATCTCTGCCTCGCGACGCAGTCCAACGAGCTGGTTGCGGGCGGCAGCGAAATCCTGGCGAATCAGGTTCTCAGTGATCTCGAGGTATCTGCTCTCGAAATGCGCCATGGCCTCTTCCCGGCGGCGGAATTCGGCCGCGGCACGGGCTTCGTCATCACGACGTTTACTGTCCAGAATCCGTTCGGCGGCTTCCTGGCGTTTGCGTTCGGTGATGGCCGCAAACGGCCCGTCATACTCCTGCAACATCCTGGCGGCTTCTTCCGTCTCGCCGGCTTCCACTCTATCGCGCACCCGTTTGACCAGCCGGCCCATCACTTTGGTAACGGCGGCTTCCCGCTCCCGGCGCACTTCGCGAATCTCAGTAAGCACGGCCTCGTGATGCGGCGTACCGGCGGCCATGGCCGCCAGCCCCTGGTAGCGGTGCAAGGCTTCGTCGAATTGCAGCGGATTGGCCTTTTGAAACTGCCGGATTTCGCTGATCTCACGGGCGACCTCCGCGGCGCGCCGGGCCATTTCATCCGCGTCCGGCTGGTGATGATCATCCCACCCTGGCGGCGGCCCATCGTCGTCGTCCGGCAAAGTGTCAACCACCGGCGGTAGGTCATCCGGCGGCTGGTCATCCGTCCCGTTCTCCCCGCCGTCCGGTCCCTGGAAGACGACCATCATCACGCCGATCGCCAGCGCGGCCACCGCAAAGATCGTGACGAAACCGGCAATGGCCGCGACCAGCGGGTTCTTCTTGCCGCGGGCAAAGGCCGGCTGCTGCGGCGCCGATGCGTCCATGGTCACGGCCCCCTGATCAACGGGGCGAGCGGGCGGCGGGACCAGATTGGACGGCTTCCGCTTGAATGCCACGCCTTTCTTTTTCGGCTGGGCCGCCGGCGTTTCCGCCGCCGGCATCTCTCCCGCCAGCACCCGGTCGAAGTCGGAAATCGCCGCAGCATAGCTGTCGTAGCGGTCCTCCGGTTTCTTCGCCAGCATCACTTCCATCAAGGACGCGCACGCATCGGAGACCTCGGGATTGCGGGCCTGCACGGGCGGAACGTCCTCGAGCACATGCTGCGTCAGAATCGTCACCACGCTGTCCCCCTCGAACGGCGGCGAACCGCACAGCAGGTGATAGAGCGTCGCGCCGACCGAGTAGAGGTCCGCCCGGAAATCCAGTTGCTTCTGCGACTTCGCCTGCTCGGGGCTCATGTAGTAGGGGGTGCCGACAATGGTGCCGGAGATCGTCAGGTGGCTGTCTTCCAGGATCGCCTTGGCCAGGCCCATGTCCAGCAGTTTCACCTCGCCGTATTTGTCGATCATGACATTCGCCGGCTTGATGTCGCGATGCAGGATATGGTGATGCGTCCAGGCATGGTCGAGGGCGGCCAGCACCTTCTTGCCGTATGCCAGGACTTCCGCTTCGGGAATGGTCTTCTCGCGCTTGACGCGGTCGTCCAACGTATAGCCGTCGACGTAATTCATCGCCAGGTAGTAGAAGCCGCAGTCTTCGCCGGCATCCAGGACCGTCACGATGTTCGGATGCTCCAGGCGCGCCGACATCCGGGCTTCATGCAGAAACCGTTCCACCGCTTCCTTATTGGTGGTCATTTCGGGCGGGAGCACCTTCAACGCCACCGTCCGGCTCATGGAAAGCTGTTCGGCCAGAAACACCTCGCCCATGCCGCCCCGACCGAGACGATCTTCAATGCGGAATCCACCCAACTCCACCCCGGGTCCGACGTGAGCGGCGGGCACTTCCACCTCAATCTCACAACTCGGACAACTACGGACGGTGCCGAACAGGGTGTTGTCTGCCTCGATAGCGGACTGACAACTCGGGCATTCAAACGTGATGATCATGCGCGGTTCCGATTCCTCTGACCCAAGCGTAACGCCGTCCCGTTCCAGATGTTAGAAAGTATACCATATTTGAGGCCACTTTTCAAGGTCGGCGCGGCCTGTCGGGCAAGGACCTCCTTGCTTGCCCGTAGAACGTGTGCCGGAGCTGTCTTATTGTAGTATCCTACCGATTTCGTTGCGCCAGGGTTACGTCCAAACAACATCGCGGACCCGGGCCTGAACTCACGAATACGCTTTCTGCCGGCTCGAACATGCAACGCCGGATCGAGCCGACAACGACTCCTTCAGAGCTGCCCATTAACCACCCGTTGCCGGCGGCAGGCCTGCCGGCGTGAGGGATAACGGCGGGAAGACACATCGACCCCCTGTGATCGCGGCAGACGGATGAGCCACTCCGCCGACTACTGCCGCGTCTTCGTGCCGGCTTCGGGACGGTCCGCGGCAGACCGGGCCATCGACGCCTTGATCGTCTGCGCCCGCTTGACGAGTTCAAGGAACTCCTTGCGGCAGCCCTGCGGATCTTTGCCGACGCCTTCGCCGGCAAGTTCCAGGACCGTGTTGAAGTTCGCTGTACCACTGAACTTCGAGTCGCGCAACAGCATGCCGAAGGCCGCAACCGACGCGGCAAACTTGAAATCGCCGGATGCATCGGCGCACTTCAGGAACTTGTCAGGGATCGGATACTCACGCAACTTGCTGCGTTTGGCGTCCGGCGCTTTGAAGCGCAACCGCACGGTCATTAACTCGCGCCTGGCGTCTTCGGGAATGTCTTCCGCGGACGGCGGGTTGGCACTGTACTTGTCGTCGTCAGCCACAGCGACCTTCACATCCTCAACGCCGACCGGAACAATTTCGTATAGTGCGGTGACGGTATGGCCGGCACCGATGTCGCCGGCGTCCTTTCTGTCGTCGTGGAACTCTTCTTTCTTCAGCATCCGGTTGGCATAGCCGATAAGCCGGTAGGCATGGACTTTGTACTTGTTGAAGTTCACCTGGATCTTCACGTCCTTGGCAATGGTCAGCAGCGTGCCGCTGGCCTGGTTGACCAGAACCTTCTCGGCTTCTTTCAACGTATCGATGTAGGCGTAGTTGCCGTTGCCTTTATTGGAGAGCGCTTCCATTTTGTTGTCGCGGAAGTTACCCATTCCGAATCCCAGGACCGACAGGAAGACACCGGACTTCGCCTTCTCTTCAATCAACCGCTCCAGGTCGTTCTGGTTCTGCAGCCCGACGTTGAAGTCGCCGTCGGTGCAGAGGATAACGCGGTTGATGCCGCCCTCAATGAAGTTGGCCCCGGCCGTCTTGTACGCCAGTTCAATCCCCTGCCCGCCGGCCGTCGAACCGCCCGAGTTCAATTGCTCCAACGATTCGACAATCAGGTCCTGCTTATCGCCGGCCGTCGAGGGCAGCACCAATCCGGCGGCGCCGGCATAGACGACGATCGACACGCGGTCACTTTCGCCGAGTTTGGCCACGAGCTTCTTCATCGACTCCTTGACGTAGTCCAGTTTCCGGGGACGCGCCATGGAGCCGGACACATCCAGCAGGAAGACAAGGTTCGACGACGGCCGCTTGTCCCAGGGGATCTCTTTGCCTTTCAGCCCGATCCGCGCCAGGCGGTGCCGCCGATTCCACGGGCAGCTTGCCACCTCCACATGCACGGCGAACGGCATCTCATCCGGCGGCGGCGCATAGGAGTAGTCGAAGTAGTTCACCATCTCCTCAACACGGACCGAATCCGCATGCGGCAGTCGCCCCTGGTTGAGCTGGGTCCGGACCATGCTGTAGCCGGCCGTATCCACATCAACCGAAAAGGTTGAGAACGGTGCGGTCCAGGCAGCTTTGAAATCGTTGTCGACAAGGCGCGAATGGCTGCCGACCTGCAGCCGCTTGACAATGTCTCCGGCCGTCGCCGGGCGCTGCTCAAGATTGTCGTAATAAGTTGTGATGGTGCGGTCGCTGACCCCCGGACTGTTCTGGGGCTGGAAGGTGTAGTAACCGTACTGACCGGCCGGCCGTTCACTGCCGGCAGTGCCCTCGCCGCCTTTGACGGTATACGTCGAGCTTGTTGCCTTGTCGACATCGCGCATCAGATCGGAGTCCTCGGCCTCCGGATGGGCGAAGACGACTTCGGAGTTCTCGGTAATCTCGTAGTCCTTCTTCGCCGCCGGTCGCTTCTTGAAATACAGGATCTCCGGAGCCGATGCGGTTTCGGGTTCCGTGGACGGCGCCTGCGACAGAATGGAGAACAAAAGGAGCCCGCCGATTCCCAAGGCAAAGAGCGCCGCAGCACCAAGGGCAATCAGTGTATACAGCGTGCGCGGCCGGTGCCGCTGCGGTTCACCCGGCAGGTGCTTCAGGATGGCCCGACGCTGGGCCGCCTCGAGTGCCGGCGTCGGCGCCGACCCGAGTTCATCGGTCAACTGCCGGCCAAGCTCTCTATATTCATCGACCAGTTGCTGCAGCTCGGGATCGGCGGCAACGGCAGCAGCAATCTGTTTCTGCTCATCGCCCTCGAGTTCCTCAAGGGCAAACGCCAACAGGCGATGGTCGTCTTTCGTGATACTCATCAGATGCCCTCCTGGGCCGGGGCGCTGATTTCCTGCGCCATTTGGCGGCGGACCTTCTTGATCGCCGTGTGGAGGATAACCCCCACGTTCGAAACGGTGATATCCATCACCCGGCTCATTTCTTTGTAGCTCAGTCCATGCTGGAACTTCAGCCGAATCAACTCCTGCTGACGCTCCGGCAGGGTTTTGATAATCTTCTCCACCCGCCCGGCATCATCATGTCGGACAGCCATTGCCGCCGGCCCCGGCTCGCGGGTCGGGGTCGCGGCCAGATCACCTTCAGAAAGCGGCTGCATACGTTTCTCCTTGCGCAGAATCTCGAGGGCCCGGTTGCGGCAGACCACGAACAGCCATTCGGCCAGGTGGTCTTCCACGTTGTCACGATCCTGTTTGCACAGCCGGATGAAGGTATCCTGCACGACGTCTCGCGCGCGGTCCAGGTCTTTCATGTACCGCAGGGCGCAGCTCAGCAGGGGCCCTTCATACCGGTCCAGTGCTTCCAGGATCCACTTTCCTGTTTCGGGGGTCGATCCCATCTCGCTCCAAAACGTTTTGGCGGACTCTGAATTTCCGTTCTCATCCGAGTTAATGCGTGAGGCCAGGGAATATTAGCATGTTTTGTGGGGAAATGTCGGACTGCCCAATCGAATCGCCCGTCTGGCACGGGATTGGGCGCGTCTCGGATGATCACCACCGGCCCCGCGCCGAATGCCACTGAGTCAGGGACCGATATTTTCGTTTCCGCTGCCCCGAAGTGGGCGGCCTCAACCTAGCCCAGGCCATCGGCCTGGGGAACCGTTTTCTCCCCCACTCCGAGGCCCGTAGGGTCTCATCAACCAGTTAGCGTTGGGGTTGAGCACCCCCGTTGGGGCTGGAATCGAGGAGCCCCCCAAACCCAGGCCGTTGGCCTGGGCTAAACTGAAGCAGCCCCGTTGGGGCACCAGAAAGAGGCAATAAAGGGCTTATCTTGGTGCCAATCCGCGCAGGGCCGGTGGTGGTTTTCAGAGCGTCCCAACCCACAGCGACTGCTATCTCAGTCCCGCTCCCGCCAGTGCTGCGGCGACAATCCGGTCTGCTGCTTGAAAAACCGTGAAAACGTCCGGGACTCACTGAACCCCACGGCATCGGCAATGGCGGCAACCGACAGCCTGCTTTCACGCAGGAGCTCCTCCGCCCGCTGTCGCCGAAGATTGCTGAGGTACTCCCGGATCGTTGTCTGCGCCAGCTCCGAGAAGACCTTGCTGAAATAGCTGCGCTCAAGCCCGATGTAGCGTGAAACATCCTCTGCCTGAATGCCCTCGACGTAATGGTTCACCATGAACACACAGGCCTGATCCACCCGCTCCTGCAGCGCCGTTGCCGACGTTCGTCGTGGCCGCGGCCCAGCCGGCGCCGAATCCACCAGCCGCTCAAGAAACTGGAGTAACAGGATATTCCCCCGAATGTCCCGCGTCCTGCCCTGCCCCGTCAAGGCATCGACGATCCCCTCCAGCAGTCGAATGTCTCGGTGCTTCAGTTTGCCGTGCCGCACCGGCGCTTCCGGCAACAACCCCGCGCGCCGCAGGATCGCCCAGGCGCCGTCTCCCTGAAAGCCCAGCCAAAGATACGTCCAGGGATCGTCCCGGTGCTCACGATACGCCGCCCGCTGATCCGGAAAGCAGACAAACAGATCCCCGGCCGACAACGGCGTCTTGGGTCCGCCGTCATGCCGCACGGTCCCACTGCCCGCCGTGATGTAATGGATCAGAAAATGCGGCGGCACGCGGTTCACCGTACCCCGCGACTCCTTTCCATAACGCTGGCCGGCATACAACAACGTCGGGCACGGCGCCCCCGTCCGGCTGAAGGCAACGCGTTCCCCTGTCCGTTCAATCGCCATCTTGGGCCTTTCCCAATCTGTATCCCAGCCAGATAAAAAACAACATATTGTGATTATTAAACAACAATAGATCCTTTGCTGACTGCAAATACAAGAATCACATTAACAACAAAGTGAGATACTCTAAGGAAAGCATGAAGGACTTGAATCATGATGACCAGTACGATGCTTCGCGAAACACTTGGCAACGCTGCCGCCACGTTCGACGGCGAACTCCTTACTGTGCAAACCGGCAAACTGACCCGCATCTGGCGCTGGACCGGCCGCGGGTTCCTGACCCAAAGCGTCTCGTTGGGAGAGGACAAAACCTGGAAACTCGACAACGACGATGACCGCGAGTCCGACTGGCTGCTGCCGGTTTGTGAAGACAACAACCCCGATGCAGTGCTGAGCGACGTCACCATCGCGATTTCGGATGACGAAGGCTTCACTTCCGAACACCTGGCGGTCACCGCAGAGATGGAATACCCAGAGGCAAAACTCGCGTTGCGGTTTGTGATCTGGGCCTATCCTGACGTTGCCGGCCTGCGCACGGCACTGCAGCTCAAGGCGCTGGACGGCTTCGCCTGGGACGGCACGCTGCACAAACACGAAACAACGGATGCCAGTCTGCAGACTGTGCGGCTGTCACGCGGTTATCAACGACACGACCTGATCCCAGTGGATTTCTCGGGCACGTCGCGCCGAGTGTTCGGCTACTACGCCGATACACAGCAACGCAACGACCCGGCGCAGGACCTCCTGCTGGAGTCCGTCAGCAACAAGCCGCTGACCCACCCGGAAGTCTGCGACTGGTCCAACGCCATGTGTGTGGAAGACGACTCCTGGGGCATCGCACTGCTGAAGGAATCCCATAAATGCGCCAACCAGAAAGGCCATGACACGGGCGCGTTTCTATGTCTGCCGGGGCGTGGCCTGGAGAGCCACGGCTGGGGCATCACCCCGACGGAGATTGACAGTGAGTGGCGCCCGACCTGGGCGAACTGGTGTGTTGCCTACGCCGCCAACGACCGCGCCCGGCAACAGGCCTTCAAGACGTTCGACCAGCATCGCTACCCGGTCCGCGAACGGGACGTCTATGTACAAGCCAATACGTGGGGCAGTTCCCAGGGCTACCTGGAGCACCGAGACGCCGCCGGCGAAGCAAACGTGCTGCGCGAGATCGACAGCTGCGCCGATCTCGGTATCGACATCCTGCAGATCGACGACGGCTGGCAAGGCAACCAGTACGAAACCTGGACCCCGGTCGCGGACCGCTACCCGAACGGCTGGGCGCCGGTGCGAACGCATGCGGCAGAGAAGAACGTCCAACTCGGACTGTGGCTGGCCGCCCTGCCCCCCAGCCTTGAAGACCTCGATCGCAACGCGGACGACGGCGGCTTCGTCTCATACAAACTGGACTTCGCCGTTCTGAAAAGCCGTCATCAGATCGACGCACTGATGAACAAGGTCCGCGCCTTCGTCAAAGGCCGGAATCATGGTGTCCGGGTCAATTGGGATCTGACGGAAGTGGCGCCGCGCTACGGCTACTATTTCGCCCGCGAGTTCGGCTGCATCTATCTCGAAAACCGCAAGCCCGTCTGGCCGCGCAGCGTCACCTATCGCCCCGGCACCGTGCTGCGCGATCTCTGGCAACTGTCGCACTACTGCAACCTCTTGAAGTTCCAGGGGTCCGTACAGAATATCGATCGCGTCGACCGGCTGTACTCTGACGCCGCGGCGTACAACCACGCCTACTGCGTCGCGATTACACTGATGAGTTCACCGTTGTTCTTCTGTGAGACACACTTTTACGACGAAGCCGCACGCCAGCAGATCCGGCCGCTGTTGGCCGCCTACAAAACCGTACGCCACGACATTTTCCGCGGCACCATCCACCCCATCGGCAACCGCCCGGACGGCACCCAGTGGACCGGCTTCGAATGCGCCCTGCCCGAAGGCGACAAGGGGGTCCTGACCATCTTCCGCGAGCCATGGAACGAAGACAAATCGCACACCTTTGTCCTACCGGATTGCGCCGGTAAGAGCGTGGTCTTCAAAGACCTCCTGACAGCCGCCGAGCGGACGGCAGACGTCGACGCTGCAGGCCGGGTCGAATTCACCATTCCAGACGCAGCGGACTTCCGTTTCCTGACTTGGCGCACGGTGTAAGTCAGCGCCGCACGGTCTGGCGGTAGCGACTGGGAGGCACGCCCTCCTCGCGCTTGAAAGCCCGGCTGAAGTAATACGGATCCGCAAAGCCGCACTGCTGCCCCACCTCGGCAATCGGCAGGTCGGACCAATGCAGCAGTTGCCGGGCATGCTGCATCCGCTCACGCATGACCATCGCCATGGGCGCCGCGCCGAAGGCGCGCACAAACAGGGCATGCAGATGCGGCACGGACATGCCGGCCACCCGCGCCAGGTCCGTACGGCACAGCGGCTGACTCATGTTGTCCTGAACATACTGCAGCACCGGCAACAACCGTTGCCGGTCCGGGTTGTTCCAGGCGGCCTCCAGCTCCGGACAGTTGTCAATGGCGATCCCCACCAGTTCGGCGAGCAGGGATGATGCCCCAACGGATCTGCGGAGCGTGACGCCCTCGCGCTGCAAGGCAATGAGCGCGTCGTTGCAGGCGCCCACGCGAGCCGCAACGTCCGGCGGAAAAACAATGGGATCCCGAAGCACGGTGAACAACCCCTGGGATTCGTAGATCCGGCAGTGCAGATGCGAGAAGACCGTCGTCGCACTGCGGTCGCCGGGCACCGACACACACGTGCGCACACCGGGCGGCACCAGAAACCCCATGCCGGCGGCAATCTCGTAGGATGCCGACTCCGTTTCCAACAGATAGCGCCCGTCGCGAATCTGCGTGATCAGCGTATTGCCGAACCGCCGCCAGCCCGAGCGATAGTTGATCCGGCGCCCCTCCGCACCGGCCCGTTCAAACCGATATGAGATCGGAAGCATACAATTATCCATTTCTTAGTAAGTGAAATCCATTTACAATTACGCATCGATAGGTACAATTCAAAGGAAACGAAAATCCGACTTGATATAAAAATACATTTTCATGGAGATCACCGATGGGCCGAGCGAAGCCGAACGTAATCATCATCTTGACCGACGACCAGGGCTATGGCGATCTGGGCTGCCACGGCAATCCCGTTGCCCGTACGCCGAACATCGATGCGCTGCACAACCAGAGCGTGCGGCTGACCGATTTTCACGCCGCGCCCATGTGTACTCCGACGCGCGGGCAACTGCTGACCGGCCTGGATGCCGCCCGCAACGGCGCCGTCAACGTCAGCAGCGGCCGGACTCTGTTGCGCGCCGACCTGCCGACCATGGCGGATGTCTTTAAGGACAACGGCTACCGCACCGGGGTGTTCGGGAAGTGGCACTTGGGGGACAACTATCCGTATCGCCCGCAGGATCGCGGTTTTGAGGAGAGTCTCTGGTTTCCGTCGTCCCACATCAGTTCGCTGCCGGACTACTGGGAAAACGACTACTTCGACGACGTCTACTGCCGCAACGGCAAACGCGGACGGGTCGAAGGATACTGCACGGATGTATTCTTCCATGAAGCAACGCAGTGGATGGCGTCATGCATCGAGAACGACGAATCGTTCTTCACGTATCTGCCCACGAACGCGCCGCACTACCCCCTGTTCGTCCCGGCGGCGGATCGTGAGGCAATTGCCGAGGCCTTTGCCGAAGGCGAAGGAGAGCTGCCCGAACTCACCGCGGACCGGCGGCAGGCGGTCATCCGTTTCCTGGCGATGATCCGGCATGTCGATACGGAAGTCGGCCGGCTGCGACAGTTCCTGAAGGACACGGGGGCTGCCGATGACACCATCGTCATTTTCATGACGGACAACGGCAGTACGTTCGGCCCGTCCTACTTCAATGCCGGCATGCGCGGCGGCAAGTGCACGCTCTGGGAAGGCGGCCACCGGGTGCCCTGCTTCATCCACTGGCCCAACGGCGACCTCGGCGATCCGCGTGACATCGACGGCCTGACGCAGATGCAGGACCTCCTTCCGACCCTGACCGAATTGTGCGGGCTGGAACTGCCGGACGCTGAACTCGATGGAATCTCTCTCGCCGACGCCTTGCGCAACCAGGCGAACGTCCCTGATCGCATGCTTTGCGTGAATTACAGTCGCATGCCGAATTTCGACTACCCGACACCCGCAAGCCAAGCCGTCATTCGCCGTGAAGGCGCCGCCGTGCTGTGGCAACGCTGGCGCCTGCTCGAAGGGACCGCTCTCTACAACCTCGATGACGACCCGGAACAGGAACACAACGTCATCGAACAGTTTCCGGATGTTGCCGCCGACATGACGGAAGCTCTGGATGCCTGGTGGGCCGATGTCGAGCCCGTTGCCAACGAAGCTCAACGGGTGATCATCGGCAACGATGCGGAGAATCCGATGATGCTGACCGGCTGCGAGTGGTGGGATGTTTTCCTGGACCAGCAAAACCAGGTACGCCGCGGCACCCGGAAGAACAGCTACTGGCATGTGCAGGTAGACCGTCCCGGCAGCTATCGCTTTGAACTGCGCCGCTGGCCGCGGGAAGCGGGCCTGGCATTGACGGCGGCCTGCTCCGCAACGGAGCTTACCGACGGCCAAGTCGGAGAAGGAGTTGCCCTGCCGATCGCCGGTGCCCGTCTGCTCATCGGCGGCCAAGACCATCGACTGACGACGGAACCAACAGACAGCGCCGCGGTGTTCACTATCAATCTCGAAGCCGGCCCGACCCTGCTGCATACCTGGTTTCTGGATAAGCGCAACGAACCGATCACCGGGGCGTACTACGTCTACGTTGAGCGCGTTGCTGACGCCGTTTGAGTCGTGCCGCCGTCGGCAACTGGCCTTGGCCTGGAGTTGGAGCTCACAGTTTCCTCGCTCCTTGCTGTCGCCACAGGCCCTCCAACAAAGCTCAGGGCAGGCCCCGAATTCGAGCGCTCAGGCGGGGCTTCCGCCTCGAAGAGCTTCCGCCTCCCGGGACTGTCGATTTAGTCGCATTTCGTCAAATTCTGCGCCCTGAATGGGCTGCCATAACGTAGCCTGGGGTAACACCCCAGGAAATGTGAAAGGAGAAGTTCGAACGCTGAAGGCGTTCTACAACCTGCTGCCAATCGGATGGTTGTAGTTCCCCTTCAGGGAACAATTCGGATGCGAAAACGATCCCTGGGGTGTTACCCCAGGCTACGTTGTACAACGCCGTTGGCGCTGTCGGAGGGCTTCGGTGCGATTAAACCGACACCTCCTCCCGGCGGGACTCCGGCAGGAAGAAGATCCAGCTCACAGGATCCCCTTGACGGTATTATACTGCCTCACCGTGCATCGTGGATCGGGTACCGCTGGCTCCTCACCGACTCACCGCCAGATCGGGCTGGACCAAGCCTGGCATTCCGTATCTGTCGTGACGCGGACGTAGTAGTACGTGAACGGTTCGCCACCGTCCGTCGGCGTCATGGCGATGTCGGCCGGATCGCGGTCGTCCTGCCAGGAGAACTCCGCTTTCCAGTCATCCGGCCGGACCGTGTAAACGTCTTCGCCGTTGCAGACAATGTCAATTTGTTTGATTTGACTCTTGGCCGCGCAGCCAACGCGCAAGCCGAAGGGATCCGTGTCGGGTGTCACATCGAGGAAGATGCGTTCGCCACTGGCGGCATAACACTGCTGCGCCGCGATGGCGTCATAGACGGCGTCCCGTGTATTCTTCTGTACCTGCACCGCAGTCAGCCCCGGCAGACGATCATGGATGTCGTTCTCCAACGCCTGGCAGAAGGTCATACTCGTGTGGCTGTCGGTACCACCGACGAACCCGAGGCGGTATCCCTGGGCCAGGAGGTCCTGCACATAGCTTGGGCCGTCATGAATTTTGTGCAACGGGTTCGGGTTGCCGCGGTACTCGCTGCAGCCCCACTTGGAGTGGATCTCCACCACCGGCATGCGTTCCGGACCGGGATAGATGTCCGCCGGGATCTCACCGTGTTTGCCGGTTCGCGTCGTGTGGTGCGGCACAATGAAGAAATTACCGGACAACGCCTCGCAGAGCTGGCCGGCATGCATTTCCTCCGGCCAGGGGTCGACGTAGTCATCCTGCCGCTCGCGCAGATAGACGTTGTTATCGCCGCCGTGGCCGCCCTTCATCGAGGTCTCATAGCAGATCAACGCGCTGAAACGGCCCGGGTCATCGTAGAGTTCGCACTTGGCCAGGTTGTCCAGCCACTTGCCTTTCGTTCCCCGCGGCGCCCACGAGACATGATCGGCAATCGCCACAAAGTCGAGTCCGTAGACATGGCGCGCAATGACATAGGCCAGATTACGTGTCCGGCAGCGTTCGGCATGACAGTCCCCAACGGTGGTGTGAATATGCGGGTCACCCCAGACAATCGCCGGGCGATCGTCCTTCGTTACCAGCGCCGGGTTACTGAAAAACGTCCGGTCGCCGTACGTCGCCTGCAGCCGCACAAAACCGGTGGCCTCAACAGTGACGCCCTTGACCCGCCAGACTGACGCCGCATCGGCCGCAACCGCCGGAATACTGATAGCTTCGTCAGCGCCCTCGACGACAAACTCGTCCGTGCCGTCGAACACCGGCATGGCGTTCTCGTCCAATGCAGCGACGTTCACGTCGAACGGCTCTCCGGGTTTCAGGATCGTCGGAATCACCAGCATGATGCGGCTGAGACCGGCACCGCGGGCTTCGATACGGAGAACTTTCTCCGTGAATGAATCAAGCATCTTCAATTCCATCTGGGCTCCTTCTCTGTCGTCAAGCAACACCATGCCGACTAATCACAATTGCATTGATCTGTATCAGAGTAGACGCTGGACACCTTTAAAACAATGGCCATTAATTGTATATTAATTGCACTAAACTGTGGTATGACGCAGCCGACAAATCCGAGCGTTGAGAGACCGGTTTCCTGGTCGTTCCGAATGTATCATGAGCATCCTCTGAAGAGCACTGTCGAAGGCCTGCTCATGCGTAAGTGCTCGACGAATCATGTTCTGTGACGTCCCAACGGCTCCACGGGGCTTGCCCCGGGCTTGCCCCGTGGAGGCCGGATCGAAGAAGCTGAGGCCGACGTGGATCGGCGAAGATTTACCCTCATGCTACAAATAGAAAGGAAGCGCCAGCCGTTGTCCGAACCGGAATCGCCGGGCATAGGCTGGGACCGACAACATTCGGTGTCGTGTTCGAATGGCAACACTATCGAAAACCAAGTGGCTACAGCACCTGCTGGACTCTTCTGTGGATCTTCAGATCAACACCTGCCGTTGTGACGAGATCAAACAGGCCTGGCGTATCCCGCACAAAACGATGACCGAACACCTGGTCTTCCTCGTCGAGTCGGGTCGACTGCGAGCGCGACTGGACGGCACGAAGACGCTGGTCGGTCCGGGCATGGCGGTCTGGGTTCCACCAGGCGCGGAACGCGAACTGTGGGGTAAAAAACTCGACGCGCCGTTACGCTACTACAAGATGCGGTTCAATCTGTGCCGACGCCGTGAATTGACGTTTGCCAAAGTCATTGCGGTGCGAAAACAGGCCTGGGACCTGTTGCTGCCGTTCCAGATGCTGGTCAGCGAATACGGTTCCGACCTGCCGTGGCAGGACCATCAGCTACGGTCCGTGCTGCATGTGCTGGCGGCTCTCTTCTTCCGCCTGCCCGATACGAAGGCCACAGTGGGAACGTTGTTGACGCCCCGGCAAAAGCGACGCATTGAGACATTCATCAGTAATCACATCAACCGCCCGCTTTCCTCGGCGGACCTGGCCCGGACACTACGTCTATCCCAGGACTATTTCAGCCGTGTATTTGTCCGATCCTACGGCGAGCCGCCGCGCAGTTACATCAAACGCACGCGCATCCACCACGCCGCCAACCGTCTGGCGGAATCCTCCCTGAGCGTCAAAGAACTGGCCGACGAACTCGGCTACAACAGCGTCCACCTCTTCTGCCGCCAATTCAAAGAGGTCCTGCACGTCACCCCAACCCAATACCGTCAGGCCCTATAGGACCGGTTGGCCGTCAACAGAGTTGCCGCTTCGCTCCGGTCTACGGCCGGCATAGGACTCTGGCGAGTCCGTCATTCCCGCCTCTCCGAGGCGGTTCAACCGAAGCGGTCCGCCGCGCCACTAACCTACCGATTATTCATCACAAAGTAGCCCGCCTCTCCGAGGCGGTTCAACCGAAGCGGTCCGCCGCGCTTTGCCAGTCCTTCACCACTGCCTCCGCCTGACCCAGAACGGGCCCCGTCACCAAGCCGATTGATGATCGTCTTCAGGAAATGACGGATTCTAGCAATCCAGGAGGAGAAATGACGGATTCTAACAATCCAGGAGGAGAGGAGAGGAGAGGAGAGGAGAGGAGAGGAGAGGAGAGGAGAGGGCTAACGTTGCACTACGCTGGGGATCCGCCTCGGAGAGGCGGGCTACTTTGTCTGGCAGTACCGCTTCGCGGCGAGTTACGTTGCACTACGCTGGGGATCCGCCTCGGAGAGGCGGGCTACTTTGTCTAGCGGTACCGCTTCGCGGCGAATTACGTTGCACTACGCTGGGGATCCGCCTCGGAGAGGCGGGCTACTTTGTCCGGCGGTACCGCTTCGCGGCGAATTACGTTGCACTACGCTGGGGATCCGCCTCGGAGAGGCGGGCTACTTTGTCCGGCGGTGCACTACGCTGGGGATCCGCCTCGGAGAGGCGGTAAAGCCGGGGTGGGAAGTCAGCCGCGTTCCTCGATCGCAAGGTCGACGGTGCAGGACTCGGGTTTCTCGCCGGTGGTGATCCAGTCGAGGACCTGTTGGGTCGCGCGACGGGCCATCTCGGTGATGTTGCAGCGCAGGATGATGTGCGCCGGGGCGAGCGCGGATGTGCCGCTGCCGGTTGAGACGATCAGGTGTTCGTCCGTCGGCGCGACACCCTCAGCTTCGCAAACGGCAGTCACTTCGCGCAGGATCGGCGGGGCCGAGAAATACCAGGCATCGGCTTCGCGGGCAGCCGGCAGGAAGTGCCGGATCAACGCGGCTTTCTCGTCGTCGCCAACGCGCGGCACATGGAACTTCATCTCGTTGCCGCCCAGCCCGGCATCGGCGCGCAACTGGTCGAAGTAATCGAAGTACTGGGCCCGAAAATATTCGGTGTCGTTGTGCTGGAACACGCCGAGTTTCTGCACACCACGGCGCTTCAACATGTCCACCATGTCGCGCAACGCCTGCTCCCAATTACCCGCGGCGCAGGGAATCGACACCTTGGCCCGCGGTAGCTCCACCGACGCCTGGGGGATGCCGCGTTCCTCCAGGCGCACGGCCAGTTCGCGACAGCAGTAGTAACTCCAGACCACGCCCTGAAATTGCCCGGTCGGCCACGTAGCAAACAGATCGTCCAGTTGCCCCTGATTCCGCGTCGGCCGCAGTTCGACGCCGGCGCCGGCTTCTGTTGCCGCCACCGTGACGCCGCGGGCAAAGCACGAGGCAAACGACGTCTCATCGTCAATCGCCCAGTTCGGAAAGACGGCCAACAAACGAACATTGCGGGTGGCCTCTTCCGGCGGCGCCGTGACCCGAACGCCATGGCTACGCCGGGAACGCACAATGCCCTGGGCTTCCAGATCCTGGATGGCGCTGTGTACCGTCTGGGACGAACAACGATAATCAGCGGCGAGCATTGCCATGCTGGGCAACATGTCGCCCACAGCGAATTCACCGGAGCAAATACGTGCGGCCAGATCCTGGCCGATCTCCTGTCTGCGCGTAGGCCGATTCATTGGCAGTATCCTCAATCTATCAAGACATTAGCTTGACATCAGCGGCAATTCCAGGCATATTGCCAAATAAAATATCAAATAATCAAATACAGGAGTTGGTGATGCCGTTGCGACGAGAGCGTTTTACGCTGATCGAGCTGCTCGCGTGCCAAGGCGCAGCTCGAAGAGCGAAGCGTTCGATATGTTTTACACTTATCGAACTTCTGGTAGTCATTGCCATCATAGCCATCCTGGCGGCCCTGCTGCTGCCCGTGCTTGGACGCGCCCGGGAGACTGCCCGCCGCGCCGTCTGCATCAACAACCAGCGCCAGTGCGTCATGGCCTCCATGAGCCGGGCCGACGACCATGACGGCGATTTGATCCCGGGACTCGACAGTCATTGGCCCATCGCCATCTTCTATTTGAACAACGCCGGCGAACACTATGACATTCGTCCGGATCTCGAGGAGTACCTGCTGGATCTCAAGGTCTGGGACTGCCCCTCCGTTGCCGGCACGCCGATCACCGATCCGAACAACACGCGCTTTGCCTGCTATGGCGAATACTACTACTTCCCGAACTTCCGCCATCCGGACTTCAATACGGGCGAAAAATCACCTTTGAAGCTTCGTGAAGGCGGGGCCGACCGAGTGATGATGGCGGACTTCCTCGGGGACTACATGAGCAATATGGGGGTCTGGCGCTTCAACCACGGCAGCGGTCCGGACACCAACTACAAGCCGGACATCAACCCGAGCCACACCTTCAAGGTCAGCTATACGCCGGACTCGATTGACGGCGCCGCCACGACATTCTACGACGGTCACACGGAATGGCGCAATTTCAGCACGCTGGACATCGTCGGCCACCCCAGTTCCCTTTCCACTTCGCCGAAGATCTACTCGGTGCTGCCACAGTAGCTACACCCAGCGCGAAAAGGGTTGCCGATGCAATTCAGCCCCACAGACTCCGCGGATTGTCGAGGGGTGCGGTTCTGAGAAAGACCCCCATCAGCCCCGCATCAGATCAGCGGGGTACACAAGGCACTTGTCTGATGGGTGAATCAGATGCATAGTCATCCCACAGAATAACGGAATGGTGGAGTAATGGAGTGATGGAATGATGGGTTTGAGCTCAGAGGGCCGGAACGGATTCAGGCATACGTCGAAAGGCATTTTGCATTCCTGTTCATTCTCTCTGGAGCTGTAAATCATTGTCCGACAACACTCCAATATTCCACTACTCCAATACTCCATGGGATGCCTGTGAATCAGATGTTTGATTAACAACCGCCCCCCACGACCACTCTCCTGTGCTGCTTGGCGAGCCAAGCAGCACAGGAGAGTGGGGTTGAGGCGGCATTGGCGCGATAATCAAACATCTCGCTCACCCACGGCACGAGGCCATGGGGGTCAGGAGGGCTTTTCGCGGAGGATGCAGCTACACCCCGCGCGAAAAGGGTTGGCGGGGCAATTCAGCCTCACAGACCCCGCGGATTGTCGAGGTGCGGTTCTGAGAAAGACCCCATCAGCCCCGCATCAGCGGGGTACACAAGGCACTTGTCTGATGTGAATCAAACATCTCGCTCACCCACGGCACGAGGCCTGGCCTTTACGCACAAATCCTGCTG
The DNA here is from genome assembly GCA_964384625.1 of uncultured Lentisphaerales bacterium. GTDB lineage: Bacteria > Verrucomicrobiota > Lentisphaeria > JABSQK01 > JABSQK01 > CAYLNH01. The sequence goes on along the minus strand of CAYLNH010000118.1, from coordinate 25 downwards.
GACAAACTCACTCTCTTTGGACCAG
>CAYLNH010000117.1:17620-20931 GCA_964384625.1 uncultured Lentisphaerales bacterium | reverse complement strand
ACGATCCTGCTTTTCGGGCGCTGGGAAGCCGGCTTCCCAGCGCCCGAAAAGCAGGATGAGGGGTGAGGGCTTGCAGCCACTAATGAACTTCTTCACCAGGCGGATAAACCGCCTGGGGTCGTATGATCGAGCCAATTGTCGGCAGGAAACGCCTACGGAAGTGACATGCGCCCGTCAACGCGCCCCGCCGCCGGCACAACCGCGGTCTTCCCCGCGGACGCCGTCCCGGCCGCGGCTGCGGGCGTCGCCACGGCAGGTCAGTCCAGGAACTTCAGGAGGTCCTTGCGATAGGCGATAATGCCGCCGGGGGAGCGGTCGGGCTGCAGGTTTCGTTTGAGTTTCGCCTTTTGCGTCCGGCTCAAGCCGGCGATTTGTTTTTTAAGGGCCAGTTGCCCGGGCGACAACAGCGAGTCGGCGGAACGCCCGGCCGCAACGGCAGCGTTGGCGCGGGTGGCCTGCAGCCGGGTCAAGGGCAAGTAGTAGTACTCAGGGCGAAAACTCAGGTTGTACTGCTGCGTTGTATTCGTATTGACCGCGGCGTCGGTTCGGATCACCCGCCTGGCGCCGACGACGGTTGCGGCCGCCTTCGCCTGGTTGTCCGAGCGCGCCATCACGTTTTGGGCACAGCGCATCCGGCTGGCCCGTTTCAGGAGGTCGTTGAATGTCAACTTTGCCGCGTCGTATTCGACTTCGACGACTTCGCGGCCCTGCAGATGCCCGATCTTCGTCGCGGTCACGCCTTCGATGGCGCCCAGATTTTTCTCACCCGTCCAGTAGCAGTACATCGAAAACGTCGCTCGCTGCTGCTGTTTGGCGTTGTACTCCGCGGCCAGCAATTCAAGGTATTTCGGGACCGGGCGTTTTGCGGCTTTCAACGCGAGGATCAGGCGCGACGCCAGTTCGCCGGTATCGTAGACTCCGGCTTTGCGCCGGATCAAATCGTTGCCGGCGCTGTCGAGGAAACGCACGACCGGATTGTTCCAACTGGGTTCGCGAAAGCGCTTGAGGATCTGTCGATCCATGCCGCCGACGTTGTTGTATACGGCTACGGCTTCGAACTCCCGGGCCGCGGCCACAATCAACGGATGCGACAGCGGTCCACGGCCGAAGCGCTTGCAGGTCATGCACCCGGGGACTTCATCGAACAAGACCAGCAGCGGTTTTCCCGACTTCCGGGAGGCCTTCACAGCCGCCGCGTAATCCCGTCCCCATTCGATTTCGCCGAGCTCTTCCGGCGTCCCGGCATGTATCACGCCACGCCCCGCCAGGGCCAGCAAACAGACAATAAACCATCGCATACGCAGTCCTCCGCATTGTCATCCATACATTCAGGCAGACAGGCAGAGTTTGTCACCGTCGCATGATTTCAAAAACGGCTTCGGCGGCGGCCGACAGGAAGAGCCGCAGCCGGGCAAGAGGGGAACGGTGAGGGTGGCGCCGCCTGATTAAACAACGTATTCACCCGTCAGACAAGCTGACCGTGGTCTTTCTCAGAACCGCACACAGTCCCCGCAAGCTTCAGGCCGAACAGCGCCGCTTACCTGTTCTTTTCGCGGCCGGTGTGGCGATGCTCCGGCCGGCAAAGCCCCCTCTTTGCTCCGCAATCGCGAAGACGCCCGCGGGGCAGCCTCAAGGTTCCTGGACATCAGTTGGTTTCACCCAACCGGCAGCGCCGATCTTGAGTTCGCCCTGCATAAAGCGTTCATGAAAGTTTGCGAGCCCCTGACTGGCTGTCGGGTTTTCGTCAAGCGGTTTACCCTCGCCGGTGATGCGGGGATCACCCTGCTCGCGAAGTTCCGTCACCATCTGTTCCGCCAACGCCTGACGGATCGGCTCGAACTCCGCATCCTCCACCAGGTTTTCCAGGCAGTCCGGATCGTTTGCCACGTTGTAGAGCTCCTCATCCGGGCGCTTGCCGAAGGACCACTTCCAGTACTTACCCAGTTCCGGGTCGTTCCGCAGTTTGAGGATCTCCGTCTTCGTCGGGCTGCCGTCGCAGTTCATATAGCCTGTCTCCGGATTGCCGGCCGGCCAACGGTCCGTTTCGAAGTTGCGGAGATAGAGGTAGTCGCCTTTGAAGATGCCGCGGATCGGATAGCCGACGTCGCCGGGGCGCCCCAGGTCGTGGCGTTCCTTGCCGATCAGGATGCGGTCGCGTGCGGCACCAACCGTCCCGCCGTCCGCCGCGCCGAAGATATCGGTCAGACTGCGGCCGGTGATTGACGCCATGCCGGCAGCGCCCTGCTCCACGCCGGCCACGTCCAGGAACGTCGGTGTGAAGTCGATGAAGCAGACCATGTCGTCGATCGTGCGCCCCGGGTTCTTGATGCCGGCCGGCCACATGATCGCCAGCGGCAGGCGGTTCGAGTAATAGTACTCCTGCCCCTTCGCCCGCGGGAACGGCATGCCGTTGTCCGACGTCGCCACCACCAGAGTATTCTCCAACTCGCCGCGCTCTTCCAGCAGCGCCAGCATGCGCCCCAGATGGCTGTCGTAGGTTTCGATCGCAAAACCGTAGTCCAACAGATCCGTGCGTACGGTTTCGTTGTCCGGCCAGATGCCGTAGACATGATCGACTTCGTCAGGGTGCCGCCCATTCTTCTCGACGCCCGAACGCCATTCATAGGCGCGGTGCGGCTCGGTGCAGCCATACCAGAAACAGAACGGCGTGTCCGCGGGCTTGTCATCCAGGAAGTCCTCGAAGTTGGCCGCGTAGTCGGTAGGGTTCATGCACTTGGTCGGCGGTTCGTACTTCTTCTCGTGATAGCCTTTGCCGGTCAACTCCCGGCGTTTGCCGTCAACCGTTCCGGGATCGCCCGGCGCCCAACCTTTCGCCGTGTGGCCAACGTGATAGCCATGATCGATGAGTTCCTCAAATACAGTTTTGAATTCCGCCGGGAAGAAGCACTGATGGTTCGCGGCGTCTTTCAACTGCCAGGAGTTCCTGCCGGTCAGGATGGCGGCGCGTGACGGTGCGCATTTCGAGTTGCAGGTGTAGGCCTGGTTGAACAGCAGTCCCTGTTTCGCGACGCGATCAAAGGCGGGAGTATTCACCCACGGACAGCCGTAGGCGCCGAAATGCATGCCGGCATCATCAGCCAGGCAGAAGAGTATATTCGGGCGAGTGGTCATCGGTGTACCTTTCCATGGTTGCATGATTCCCCTACCCTATTTGCGGTTCCGTTGAAGTCCAGTTCCGCGGTCCGGCCTTAATCTCTATCGGTCAGGGGAATCAGGTGTCCCGTGTCCCGTCGGACGCAGGAACGCGTCAATAATGACGCGACGCAGTAACCGGAGATATCGATGCCCGT
>CAYLNH010000117.1:0-17520 GCA_964384625.1 uncultured Lentisphaerales bacterium | reverse complement strand
GTCCCGTTAACGGAGGAACCCGTCAATAATGACGCGACGCAGTAACCGGAGATATCGATGCCCGTGTCCCGTTAACGGAGGAACCCGTCAATAATGACGCGACGCAGTAACCGGAGATATGCGTAATTCTCTCCTTCGCGAATGGCGCCTGTCGCAATTACCGCTTTGATCTTTACATCCTTTTGAAGCTGCAGCCCCTTTGCCATTGTTTGCCCCTCCTATCTCAGTTGCGCCAGTACGCCGGCGTAGGAAAGCGAATCCTCACCCTTGAGTACGGGGCCGGTTTTCAGTACTTTCTTCGCCGCCTGCACAAGTGCCGCATCATTATTCTCTGAACTGCCGAACGCTTCGAGGCAGATCCCCCACCACGGGTCCTCATCGAACCAGGCCTGCGTCAATTCAACATTACAGGTTGCCGCTCCAACGCCGATCGAAGCCATGCTTCGTGCCTTGCGCACCGCGATCCAGGCAGCGGTGTTTTCGGCTTCGGCAACCGGCGACTCGACGTCATCGAGAGCGTAACTCCATTTACACCAGCGCTCTAGAATACCGGCGTGCGATTGCGTCAGCGTCGTTTCCCCCACCACAGCCGTGCGTTGTTTGATCTCGATCCGGCCTTCGCGGAGTTTGATACCGAGGCTGTCATCGCCCGGCAGCCGCAGGTATTGATCCGTCCGCACCGGAGAAGGAGCCGCTGACGGCACCGCCGCGGCAAACCAGGCAGCAATATCATCAGGAACATGTCCCGGCTGAAACCACCGGATCTCGCTCGTCTCGAAAAGCATGGGGTCTCCGTTGTTGTGTTTTACCAGTACCACGAAGAGGCCCGTCTGCCACATGGTCACGCAGAATCGCCAACGCCTACTACAACTCCTTCAGAGTTGTCCATCAACCGTCATTTACCTGGGGTAGGCCGATAACGTCAAACCCCAGGCTCAAAACCGTAACGCCCTTGGCGTCGAGGGCAGCGACTGACGCACCCCTTTTTGCCGGCAGGTAACAGACAACGCCAAACCGAAAAGCCGTTGGCGTCGAGGACCGCAACGAACGCATCGTTTCTTCTGTCGCCGTCACTCCTCACGCTGAAGGCGTGATCGTGTTCGGCCTGGGGTTGGCGAAGTCTACCCCAGGGATATGTAACGATACGAATCAACGCTGAAGGCGTTGCAGTAAGCCCTGCCTTGCCGACAGGGCTGTACTCAAAAACGAACTTCGCATCGGAACCGTCTACTGAAAGATCCAGCGGCCGTACTGGTATTCATAGGCCCAGAGCTCGGTCTTGTCATACGCATAACTCCAGTGATACAACCAGTACGGCGTCTTGCGGCCGCCGAGAACGCGGTTCAACTGCAACTGCACACCCCAGACATCACCCTTCTGCGGCGCCCGGATTTCCTGCCAATACGGAATGCGGACCTCGACGGTATAACTGTTGTCGCCGGTCACCGCACCCAACACCGTGGATGCGTGCTCCCACTGGTTGCCGGCCATCGGTTTCGCCGGATCGAAGTAGTGCAGGACAAACGATCGGCAGACACCCGGAACCAAATGCATCAACTGCCAGCGCAGATGCTGCGACAGGTCCGTCTTGATAAACATCTCGAATGCCGGTGCGACCTTGCCGGCAGGGGCCTTCTCGCCGGCGGTAAGGACCTCCTTCAGATACGTCATCGTAGCCGCATCCGCACCGGTGACTTCGTACGATACATACAACGCTTTGTCGTCATACAACGCCCGAGCCTTGATCGAACGATCGCCTTCCGGCAGCGGCGTAGTACTCAGTTTCTTGATGCCCTTCGGCGGGAAGAACGTCTCCATGACCGGCGCCTTCTTCCATGCCGCTTCATCGACTTTGCCGTCCACCTTCAAGCCCACGGCTTTGCCCACGTGATAGTCCTTGAAGCCATGTTCATGGGTCATTTCCCAGGCCGATGCCCGCTGCCGCACGGGACCGGTTACGTCACCCCTGAGCTCTGTCAACTGCGCCATCTTGCCATTGGTCAGCACGGGTTCAAGCTTCGCCAATCGCGCCAGCATACCGTCCGTATTGGCTTTGTGCTGTTTCAGCATCTGCTCGCGCGGCAGGAACTTGGCGATGTAGTCGTTCTTCACAAAGAAACGGACATGGTCATAGAGCGGCTTGTAGTACTCGGGACGGCGGTCCGCCAACTCGCGGCAGGCCAGTTTCAACGCGCGGTCCTTGTCGTAGGTCTCCGGACTCCAGGTCAAATCCGCCAACCCGATAAAGAAGATCGGCGACGACTTCTGCGCCGAAATACCCAGCAGGTGTTTGTAGAACTCTTGGTCCTGGTAATCCGGGGTGCACATCAGCCGCACGCAACCCTGGCAGTCGTACATCATCAGCTTCGATTTGGTCCCCAAGGTTTCGCGATACGCTGCCGCGCCTTTCTCCGGGAACTTGCCGCAAAACACTTCCAGCCCGTTCATCATGACGAATCCGACACCGTCCAGGGCGTTGACTTCCCGCAGCAGCGCACCTTCCTTGTCGGTACCGCGGTTAATCGAGTAGGCCACGCCCATGTAGCCGATCCGGATGTCACTGTTCAGGGCGTCGCGTTCTTTGTACATCTCCTGCAGCAGATACTTTACGGTCTTTGCGGGATCGCCGGGAAACGGCTCGTCCTCGGACTCGCTGGTCTTGAAGCGGCCGTCGTTAAAGTCCAACAGGAAGAACTGGGCGCCGTCCTTTACGGCTGCACGCAATCGTTCCCTGTGCATCTTCACATGCTTCGCTTTGGCCGACGGCACGTGAGAGTGACTGCGCGGGATCTTGCGCATGGGAAATTCGAACGCCCAGCGCTCAAACTGACCGTTGCCCTTGTAGCGCACCCACCAGTCCTTACAGCGCTTGCCGCCGCGGAATACCAGCGTCGGATAGTCCTGTACCAATCCCAGGCGAACGTACCGCTTGCCGTCCTTGGCGAACACCATCTGGCGCAGCGTCTGTACGCCCCAGAGCATACCCCACGGCGTCTGCCCATACGAAATCATCATCGGCACACCGGCATTCGTGACGCGCAGGGCATAGCGTTCTTCAGCAGCCAGTTTGTCCTTGACGTCCGGCAAGTCCGGGAGGTCCTTGACCACGTTCTCGTTCACTCCCTGCGCGATCAGCACGAGCACGGGGCCCTCGGGGTTGGCGGGCATCTTCGTAACAAACTGGATCCCCGGGAAGAGGTCCCGAATCTCCATAATTGTGCCGAACGGACTGGGCCAGCCCGGTTTGGCGAACTTGGCGTTGGCCCGCGTCCATTGCTTTCGGAAGCCGGTCCAGGCGCGACGCTGCAGATGTCGTTTGGTGAAGGTCTTCTGCTCCAGTTCCAGGCGTTTTTTCAGGAGGCCGTTGGTCGCCAGCGCATCCGCCGCCTGCACCAAAAGTGCCGGCGCCACACACACCGGCGTTTTACTCAACTCGACCGCCGTGTCTTTCAACTTCGTCGATTTCGGCGTCGGGATGATCGCCGTTTCCAAGCCGTCGCCCATGTACTTCGGGACGATGTCGTCCAGTGCGACTTCACCAGTCCACCCGGCACTGATCCAGGCCATCAAACAGAACCCCGCAATGATTATGTTTCGCATCGGATTACTCCTTTTCATGATTCTCCCAATTCGTCTAATCGCACGACGCGGCGCTCCTGTTCGGAACGTTCCGCCGCAAAGCACAGCTTCATTGTTGCCAACGCGTCCTCCGGCGGCGAGTCCGGCGCTTCGCCGGCCGCCGCCAATTCGATCACCTTCAAATTCTGGCCGTACGTGTTGTGGAACCAGACGCCGTCCTCGCTCTTGTCCCAAGTGACGGTTTCCACCAAGGTACTCTCCAACTGGTCCGCACCGTCGCAGAACTCCCAACGCCGCAGGCGCCGCCGAAACACGTCCGTCTCGATCGCGCCCTGCGTGCCGTAAATCAGATAGCGCAGCGCATGACCGTCGTCCGCCTGCTTCTCGATCAGGTCCGCCAGCGGATCGCCCTTGTCCGTTTCCGCCGTACCCATAAAGAACGTCAACGAACTGACCGCGCCACCGGCAAGGTGTAGTTGATCTGGTGGTTGTCCGGATGGTTGAAGTACGGTACGAAGTTCGGCGCGTGCATGGAGTAGCAGTCGACGACTGCATCACCAAACCACCATGGCGGCAAGTCCAGGTAGTGGCTCAATTTCTCGCCGATCAGCGTGCCCTTGCTGCGCGCCCGCCACGTGTGCTTCGTGTGGAACTCGCTGCAGAAATACGTGCAGTGACTGTTCAGCGGCCGGCCGATCAAACCGGCGTCGATCCAGGCTTTCACTCGCTCGTACAGCGTCGAGTAGTGCAGCTCGAACCCGATCTGCAGAAAACTGTCGGTCTCGTTCTTGACGTCGATCATCGTCTGCGCCTCGGCGATGGAAATGCCCATCGGCTTCTCGCACAGCACGGCTTTACCGGCGCGCATCGCCCGGCACGCCTGGTCGCAGTGAAACTCGTTCGGTGACGCAATGCACACCAACCCGATCGCCGGGTCATCCAGGATCGCGTCCAAGTCTGTGGTCGTTTCAATGTCAAACCTCTTCGCCCGTGTGTCCGCCGTCTCCGCATCCGGTTCGTAGCCGACGACGCGATCAACAAAAGGAGAGTCCTTCGCCGCCTTCACATGGCAGCCGCCCATCCGGCCCAAACCAAGAATTGCTGCAGCGATCTTGTTACTCATGATTCGGCCTCCGAAATCGAGGTTCCAGGTAGGCGATCGGTCCGGCTTCCTGATTGCCGCTCAACAGCGACTTCAACATCATCATCGCCATCGAACCGACATCGTAACCGTCCATATCGATCCGCGCGATCTCGGGCGGCAGGATGTTCTCGCCGGCATTCGCCATGGTCAGGAGGACATGCTTCTCCAACCATCGCGGGTCGGCATCGCGGAAATGGTTGTACACGGCCAGCGTCAGACGGTCGTCCGGAAAGAAGACTCCCTTGGCCCGAGTACGCCTGAGTAAGGCAATTGTCTCGTCCAGCGGATCGCCGTTGGCCCAGGGCTGATTCAGAATCTTGATCTTCGCTTTGGCCGACCGCAACTGCGCTTCAGCACTGTGCAGCAGCCGTTTGTCCTTGTGCAGCAGCAGCAGTGACTTCACGCCGACATCAGTGAAGTAGTCGATAATCATGCGGCCGAAGACCGCCGGCTCATGCTTTACTCCGGCCGTATCCGGATACCCCTGGAGATCATGAAATGAGACCATCATCAACCCGGGACTCCGATCCTTCAGCACCCGGTACAACTCGGATGTCAGCCACGGCAGGATAACGCCGACGACATCGTCCTGCGTCGCCTCCTGCAGAAATCGCGGATGCGCCTGCCAGTCCTTGAAGTCCTGGACGCGCATGACCTGCACGCGGAATTCGCTTTCCATCGCGACGTCCAGGATCCCCTGCAGTTTGCGTAGACAGAACGGATGCCCTGACTCACCCCAATCATCGACATACAGAACCGTACCGGTGATCGCTTCGTTCGCCGCGCCGGCGGTCGGCGCCACGAATGCGCCACGGCCGTGTTCCTTATAGATCAACCCGGCATCCACCAGCCCGGTGATCACCCGCCGGACCGTGCCGTAACTGATGTCGTATTCCTTCGCCAGTTGCCGCTCAGATGTCAGCGGCTGATGCGCCTCGGCCTGCCGCACAAACGCCCGCAGGTCCGCCTCCAGCCGATCGCCAATGAACCCGCGCCCCAACGTCTTTGCTTTCGTCGCCATATCGACCAACTCCTCAGCAGTCATTATTGCTTCACAACTGCTATTATACTGCTATAGACAGGCAAAACAAGGGGAAGTTCCATGAAAACGGCGGAAGGGGGCATTCCAGCACAGTTCGCGCGAGGGCAGGAGCGCGTCAATAATGACGCGAAGCAGTAACCGGACCCACGGTGTCCCGTGTCCCGTGTCCCGTATCCGGTGTCCCGTGCACCGCCAGCTCTGCAGGCGCCTCACTGCTTCAGGGGAATAATACCGATCTCCTGAGCGATGGCGACACGACCGCCGTCAGCGGCGGCCAGGGCTTCGAAGCAGAGGTAACGCCCGGTTCTCGGCTCCGGCAGTTCGATCAGCTGTTCAATGGGGTTGTTGAGGATGTTGTCGAACTTCTTTTCAACAACGGGTTCACCGAGGTCGTCGGGATCATTGCCGACATAGATTCGGCAGTGACTGACAATCCCCGTGGTCCAGTTGCTGTGCTGCAGCGGCAGGTAGGTCACTGCGGCAATCTGGATTTCATCATGCAGATCAATCACGACCCGGTGCGGGTAGTCATACTGTTCCTGCGTCTGCCACCACGACCCAAGGTCCTCCTCGAGCACGCCCACCGGCGACTGTCCGGCATCGTGGATCGTCCACGCATCACTAGCCATTCCATAACGTTTGCAAACGTCGAGCCGGCCGCCGGGCACAAGCACTTCCGGGTTGTCCGCAGCCAGGACCGCAACCCGCAATTCGCCGCCCTGCGGCAACGGAATAAGCTTGTCGAAAATGCTGGACTCATCATCCGGCACCGTGCCGTCGGTGGTATAGCGCACCACGACCTTTTGACGGGTGCAGATTTCGACGTTGCCCTCGCGGTTACGGCGGATACTCGGTTCGGTGGCATGCACCGGTTCGCGGTACAAACCGACCGTGCAAATCACGGGGCACGCCCTGGCTTCGATAACGCCGACCCGCACGCGCCTGGCCGTGGTATCCGGCAGGCGCAGAATCCGTTTGTAGCCGATCGTGGTCTGCTCGTCGATGATCTGCCAGCGGCCGCCCTGACAGACTTCGAACGACCACCGTTTCACACGCTGGCCGAGCTCGATGTATTCCTGGATGAGAACACGGTTGAACGTCGTCTCCCGCCCCAGATCGAGTTCGAGGAATGTCTTGGTCACATTATTTTCCGCGGCCCAGTATTCGTCCCGATCCGGAGTCAGCACATTGGCGGCGGGAAAGCCGCTACGGACGCTCTCTGCCGTAACCGTTGCCCCCTGCGCCAGGTCGTCCTTGAAGGTGGCATCCAGGATCTCCTTCAGTTGTTGGAGTCGGTCCACATCAATTTCGTGGATCCGGCCGCGGCGGTCCGGCGGCAGGTTGAGCAGCCACGAACCGGAGCGGCCGATGGATTGGTAGAAGATATCCAGCAACCGGGTGATGCTGTGGACCGTCCGGTCCTCACGCTGATGATAAAACCAGCCGGGCCGGATCGAGACATCGACTTCCGGCGGCAGCCATTTGTCGCCGTCTTCATGGCCGGGACCCAGCTCCTGATGATCCGCCTTGCCCGGACACCAATCATCGGTGTTCAACGTCATCCAACAGGTCTCGCTGCCCTCCCCTCGTTCGTTGCCGCACCAGCGGATGTCCGGACCGACGTCACTGAAGATCACCGCCATCGGCTGCAGGTCGCGCACAAGCTGCCAGGTCTCCGGCCAGCCGTAGTAGGTTTCCTTGTCGATGGTCCGCGTTTCATTCGCGCCACCGTAGTAGCCGTCGCCGCCGTTGGCGCCGTCATGCCAGACCTCGAAGATATCGCCGTATTCGGTCAGCAATTCGCGCAACTGCTTACGATAGTAGTCGACGTACTCCGGCGTGCCGTAGTCCGGATGATTCCGATCCCACGGCGACAGGTACACGCCGAACAACAGGCCTTGCTTCCGGCATTCGTCCGCAATCTCGCGCACGACGTCGCCCTGCCCGTCTTTCCACGGACTGCTCTTCACCGAGTGTTCCGTATACTTCGACGGCCACAGACAGAACCCGTCATGATGCTTGCAGGTAAGGATGAGTCCTTTCATCCCGACGTCCTTAGCGACGGTCACGATCTGTTCGGCGTCGAACTCGCTCGGGTTGAAAATCTCCGGCGATTCATCGCCGAAGCCCCATTCCAGGTCGGTGAAGGTGTTCGTGGTAAAATGCAAAAAGCCGTAGAACTCTAGCTGGTGCCAGCGCATCTGGCGTTCACTGGGGGTCGGGCCGCAGGGCGCGGGAGCGGTATTCATCGGGCACCTCGAGTACTGTCGGATTGGCGGCGGAATCGCGCTCAATATACACCGCATAGACACGTGACACGAGACACCCGTCGTCGCTCTTCGAGCTATGCCGGGCAAGCGGGGCACGCGAACCGCTCACACCCGGGTCAGATCGCGTGGAGCGTAAGGGATTGTCGCGGGGAAGCCGCTGCCGGACCGGCCGGCTGACGGCCTCAGGCCCAGTCGCGAATCGTGGCGCCGCGTTCGAAGAAGTACTTCAGCGTGTCGTGGTCCACTTCCGGCGGGATCGAGTGATCGGAGTGCACGATGAATTCAGAGCCGGCCTCGAACACCGGCAGGATCTTCCGCTTGAGTTCTTCGTCGATCGCTTTGCGGTCGTTGCCGGCGACGATCCGGATGTCCAGGTTGCCGCAGAACGCGATGCGGTCGCCGAACTGCGGGGCCAGTGTTCTCAGGTCCATGCCGGCTTTGACCTCCATCGCCTGCAGGCAGTCCATGCCGGCATCGATCAGACCCGGAACGAAGGCTTCGACGAAGCCGCAGGAGTGAACCAGCACCTTGCAGCCCAGGCTGTGGGCGTACTCGAACAGACGGGCGTGACTCGGCTGCAGCAGCTTCTCATACATCGCGGCGGACATGAACGGCTTGCCTTTGAACCCCATGTCTTCGTAGAACCAGAACGCGTCCGGCGCGCCTTCTTCCTCGAACAGGATCTCCATATGCCGCAAGGTCATGTCGGCATAGGTCTCGAACATGTCCTGCACCCAGTCCGGATCCAGCGCCATGCCCATGAGCATATGTTCATGGCCGCACAACGGGTGGACCTGCTCAAACGGGGCAACGCCCGACCAGAAGAAACAGCGCCCTTCCTCGGCCGCTCTGGCCTTGGCGTCTCGATACCCTTCAAAACGGATGCGGTCGCGGTTCGTCTCCATCAGCAGCGGCTTGATCTTCTCGTCCCATGGTCCGCGTTCTTTGATCTCGAAATCGACGTGCTCGGGAGTGCCGGCCTTGCCCTTCCAGTATTTCAGTTTGGCGCCGTTGCCGTCCAGCCGCAACGCCCATTCATCGGTCTCCTCGATCACCTCCGGTTCAAAGCCAACGCGGGCAACGGAGTTGAACCAGCCGCCCGAACGCCAGCTCATGTCGAAGTGCTCCGTCGCGTCCTCGCCGTCCTCCATGTATCCTTCGTCGACATAACGCCGGTAGGTCTCGCCCCAGAGTCCGTCGCCATGCGGTTGGCGTTCCGGTTTACGGCGGTTCAGACAGTTCAGTACATTGTCACGATGACTCATGCTGGGGGTCCTTCTCCGTTTGCAGTCTCTCGACTTGTTGAATTCCATTGCAGTTCTCGCCAATTCCGGGCAAACACCAGTAAAGATAGGTAAATAAAGGCCATTCGCCATTGACAGATTCGACAAAGATATGCATTATTTCGATACGACAGGATTCTGACTGCGGCCAAGGCGTGCCGGCGGCAGCCCAAGCCGGTACGGAAAGCGAGACACGCTGAAAGGGGGTCACGACACAGCAGGCATGCGCGGTTGAGATCCCGACTGCCGGCGATGGCAGGCCGGAGACCGGACGGAGGAGGAAAGGCAGGATCATCGGCGGAAAGACAGGTTGGAACAGGAAGAGGAGGAAGAGGCAGAATCATTCGGGGGCAGAATTATTTCCGGAAGGCAACAGAAGAAGGAAGAGGAGCAGGAAGAGGAAAGGCAGAATCATCTGGGGGCAGAATTGTTTTCGGAAGGCAACAGCCGGAAGAGGCAGAATCGTTTCGGCAAAGGAAAATCCGAACAGGATGCCGCTACCGGGAAGAGAGGACCGGGACGGCCGATGCCCCCTTTAACTTTGCTCAGGAACTTCGTCAATGACCAATGATCTGACCCGATACGACCTTGTTCTTCACGAAGCGCAGTACGGCGTGCTCTCGCCGTCCTGGCAGTGGGATCATGAACCGGGCCGGCAGCATCGCGGCAGTCTTTTGCTATGGGTGATCCTGCGCGGAGCGGGCGCCCTGCAGAGCGGCGAGCACGAGTTTGAGTTGCGCCGTGGCGAGTGCTTCCTGCTGCAGTTCACGGATCGGCAGCGCGGCCGCCATAACCCGGCCGACCCGCTGCATGTGCCCTGGTTCATCTTCGACTATGTCGACGTCAACGGGACGCCGCAGAAACCGCCCCGGCGGCTGCCGCAGCGGTTCACGGTCCGCGACCCGGATTTCCTCGACGAACTGGCGCAGCGCTGCATTGAGGCCAAAGAACTGGAGGGCCCGGATGGGTTCGGGGCCCGGCACTGGCTGCGGTCGATGTTGCTTGAGATCGAACGGCAAACGGACCGGCCGGCCCGCAGCGGTCTTGAGCAGGATCAGGCGGAGCGGATCGAAGCGATGTGCGGGGTCATCCGCCGGCATCCGGCGGGGCGCTGGCGAGTCGCCGATCTGGCAGGCCGGATGCACTGCAGCGTGGATCACTTCATCCGGCTGTTCCGCCGGCTGAAGGGCATCACGCCGGCGGAATTCGTCATCCAATGCCGCCTGGACGCCGCGCGGGAGCATTTGCTGTTCACGAAACTGTCGATTGCCGAGATCGCCGACTCCCTGGGCTATCGCGACCAGTTCTTTTTCAGCCGGCAATTCAAGCAGCGCGTCGGCGTCTCGCCGTCGGGCTACCGTCGCAGCCACTGAATCGTTTTTGCCTGACGAAGCCGAGCGGCGGTTGAAGGGGGAAGGCAGATTTCTTTCCGGAAGGCAACAGAAGGAAGAGGAGGAAGAGGAGGAAGAGGAGGAAGAGGAGGAAGAGGAAAGGCAGAATCATTTGGGGGCAGAATTATTTCCGGAAGGCAATAGACGAAAGAGGAGGAGGAGCAGGAGGAAGAGGAAAAGCAGAATCATTCGGGGGCAGAATTATTTCCGGAAGGAACGGCTATGACTATTCCTGACGTGCCTGGGCTTTGATAATGGATAATTCAGAAGGCTTCTACTGCGAGCCGTGATTTTGCGCAATCTCAAGACCTTCCAGGGGAGTTGGCACAGGCAATGTCTGTTCCGTGTGTGGGTCCCGGCTTGCGAGGACCGTTGATGTAGTGCATCTCGTTGAGCTCTGCGCCCTGAAGAGGCTGCCACACAGCAGCCCGGGGACAGACGGCCACGGGCTGCTGTGTGCACCGCCGTTGGCGCTGAGGGAGGGGCGGCCAAACGCCCAAACACGTCTTAAGAACAGCGCCATTCGGGGCTAGTACTCCATGTCGTAGACGGCGCCGGGCTGGAGACGGAGGGGGTTGTGATTGCCGACACGGACGCGGATGGGACCGCGGTTGCTGCCGGCGGCTTCGAAGGCGATGGTCTGGTGCGTCAACTTCACGGTCAACCGGTTGAAGTGCCAATAGACGCTGAAGTTCAAATGCGACCACTGCCGCGGCAGGCGGGGGTTAAAATACAGGCCGTCGCCTTTCGGCGTCAGGCCGCCGAAACCGAAGACGACCGCGAGCCACTGCACGGCGCCGCCGGAGACGTGGATGCCGCGTTCGGTATCGAGATTGACGTCGTCCAGATCCAGGCGGCAGGATTTGTGCAGGTTGTAGAGGGCTTCGTCAAGCAGCCCGCAGCGGGCGGCGGCATAGGCCATGCCCGGTCTTGAGAGCGACGAACCGTGGCGGGTCCGGGCGCTGTAGAACTCGTAGTTCTGCCGCCGGATTTCTTCGGAATACAGTTCTTCGAAAGCGACCGTCGCGGCCAGGACATCCGGCTGTTTGACGGCTTGCGAATGCTTACAGTAGGTTTCGCTGATGCCCTCCATATCGCGGTCGAGCGCGAAGTAGCCGTCGAACTCTTCGATGATGCCCTGGTTGTTCGGCTCGATGATATACAGTTTGTCCACCATTTCGCGCCAGAGATCGACATCTGAGTAGCGCAGTCCGACCTTGGAACAGGCCGCGGCATACTGGTCGTCCTCGAAGATCGTGATTGCGGCCTCGAGATTCCACTTGGCCCACAGACTGATAAAGACGTTGTTGTCGGCAAAGGTGTGGTATTGATCGGGACAGCCGACATCGCGCAGTTCGAAGCGGTCTTTGTCTTTGTCGAGCCGCAGCCGGGAGGCGTAGAACCGGGCGGTTTCCAGGACGAACTCAGCTCCCATCGAGAGCATGACGCTGTCGTCGCCGGTGATCTCGGCGTAGGCCATGAACATGTAGGCGGCTTCGGCGGAGTTATGGATTTCACGGTCCTGGAGGCAGAGCCAGGGGGCGGTCTCCTCATCCCCGCGGGTATTGGTTTCCCACGGCACCTGGGCGCCGCGGGCGCCCCAGCGTTTAGCATTCCGGCGATACTGATCAAGCTGGCTGTAGCGGTATTCCAGGAGTTTCTTCGCGATCAGCGGCTTGGTCATCAGGTAATACGGGAACATATGAAAGTCCATGTCCCAGAAATTCAGGAAACGGTAGCCGTGCCCGGTGAGGCCCTTGATCGGCACCCCCACCTTATGGGTCTCGGGACCGACGGCCAGGTGCAGGTGCATCTGGCTGAAGTTGAATCCCTGGACGGTATCCGGATTGCCGTCGAACTCGACCTTGGCCGCGGCGCGTTCGCGGTGGAAAGCGCGTTTATGCCTGGTCACGCAGGCTTCGTAGCCCTTCCCGGCAGCGGCGGACGCCTTCTCCAGCGCGTCGTCGATCGACATGACACCGGCAGCGGCGAACAGATCCAGATAGATCTTGCCCTCGTATTCGGTCAACGTCTGCGCCTGGGCGACAGCGACCCGGATTTTGCTTTCGCGGGTGACGCATTCCAGGGCGCGCCGTTCGGTTTCATTGATCTCCTTGCCGGGCTCCCAGAGCTCGACGCCGTTGGTATTGGCGACATCACGGAACAGATAGCCGTTGACCTTGACCGGCAGGTCATGGTCCAGCGGTTTGACGACGTAGCGCAGGCAGACCAGGTTGCGGTCAGCCATACTGACGAACCGGCAGGAATCAATCCGGGTGCGCCGGCCGTTGCTGTCGCGGAAGACCATGCAGCGGCGCATGACGGCGTTATCCATTTCGAGCACGCGCTCATTGGAGAGGATACGCGAGGTCACATTGGAGAACGGCACGTTGTTGATACTGAGGGCGACGGCGACCGGGAACGGCAGGTTGGGGAGGGTCCAGATGACGTCTTCATCGAGTTTTGCCAGGGCTTCGGGGCTGATCCGGTCCGGGTGTGTCAGGATATGGTCGGGGTCGTGGAAGCCCAGCAGGTCGGCGGACCCGCCGGCGTAGGTGCCGGCGACGTAGAATTCCGGGCGTCCCCACGACGGGCACTCCTCATGTGCGCCGCGCATCCCGAGCACGCCGTTGGCCAGGGCGAACGTGCTTCCCAGTTTGCCTTCGAGCTCGGGCCGGGTGCATTGCACCCAGTAGCGCTGCCGCGGATCACGGCTTTCAACATCAATCATGGTCTGGCTCCAACCGGGACCGATCGCCGGCGTTGCGGCTTGTCTACCACTCGGGCAACTGGGTATCGCAGTGCACAACCTGTGCCGCACCCGATGCCGTGACCGTGTCGGTCCCCAAACAAAACTCCAACTCGTTTCCGTCCGTTTCCAACTCGACTTCACCCGGACGCACTGTAACCGTCAAACGCGTGCCGTGCCAGCAGATTGAGAAACGATAGCTGGCCCAATCACCGGGCAGACACGGGGAGAGGCTGAGCCTGCCGTCATACCAGCGAACACCGCCGAAGCCAAGGACGACACATTGCCAGGCGCCGGCGAGACAGGCGGTGTGCACGCCCATCCAGGCATTCCGGTGCAGATCGTCAAGGTCCAGGCGCGCGGTCCGCAGGAAGTAGTCATAGGCCTTGCGGCCCTTGCGCAACTGCGCCGCGATGACGGCATGATGACAGAAGCTCAGGGATGAATCATGCGTGGTAATGGGCTCGTAAATTTCGAAATCCCGACGGATTCGGCTCGGCGTCATCTGATCGCCGAACAGCAGGTCGGCAACCAGCACATCCGCCTGCCGCAGCAGCCGCGTCCGCATGATGCGGTCATACGACCAGACCTGATTGAGGGCGCCCTCCACCGGGAACGTTCGCAGATCGTAGGGCTCCAGCCGGTGGAAATGGTCGTCCTGCAGATGGTAGTCGTGCTCGGGATCCTGCGGCAGGTAGATCTTGTCCGCGATCTCGGCAAACCGCTCGATCTCCGCGTCGCGGATGCGCAGGCGTTCGGCGACGGCAGCGTAATCTTCCGGCCGCTGCTCTTTGAGCAGAGCCAGCAACCGGACGGTTTTCAGCAGGTTGTCGCAAGCCAGTGCGTTGGTGTAGAAATTATTGTCGACGCCCTGGTGGTATTCATCCGGCCCCAGGACCTGGTTAATGGCGTAGTCATCGTGTTCCGGTCGGTAGTAGACGCGCGAGAGCCAGAACCGGCAGATCTTGACCAGGACATCGATGCCGCCCTCGACAATGGTGTCGAGATCGCCGGTGACGCAGTAGTAGAACCAGATGCCCCAGGCGACGGCGCCGGTGACATGGATGCCCATCAGGCCGAATTGCCAGAGCGTGCAGCTCTCGTTGCCGTCGGCGTCCGACATGAACGGATACATCGCTCCTTCGAGGCCGAGTTCCGCCGCCTTGCCCATGGCGCCGGGCAGCATATTCACGCGTGATTTCACCAGGTCGCGGCCGGCGTCCGGCGAGATCAGCGCGAGCATCGGCAGCATAAAGACCTCGGTATCCCAGAAGTAGGTTCCGAAGTAGTGCTCGCCGGTGAGGCCTTTGGCGCCGATATTCACGGTCGGATCCTGGTGCGGCGCGTTCTGCAGCATCTGGTAGATGGAATAGTGCAGCCCCTGGGTCAGGACGCTGTCGCCGGTCTTTTCCTCGATCGTCAGTTCCACCCGGCTCCAGAGGTCGGCCCAGGCCGCTTCCTGTTCCGCCAGCAGCGCGTCATAGCCGGCGGCCCAGGCGTCATCCAGCCAGCCGCGCGTCGTGCTCGACAGGTCGCCGTGGATATCGACATCCCGCGACGTGCCGACGGCCGTGACCTTGACGAAGCTGCAGGTTTCATCTGCCGAGACGGATTTTGCCAGGGGCGACGACTTCGAGATGATCGCGACGGCGATACCGGTCTTCAGCGTCCGGCAGCAGAGGCCGTCGCTCCACTGGCTGGTAATCTCGTAGTGCCGGCGGCCGCCGGCGTTCGCCGCTTCGGTATCGATCATGCCCGACACCTCGAGGGTGCCCTGCCCGTCCAGCACGGTCACATCCACGCGGTTGACGGCGATATGCCGCCGGGCCCGACTGAGGAACCGGCAGAAGCGCAGCTGCAGGCGTCGCCCGCCGAAGCTTGAGAGGATGACCTCGCGGGTGAGCACACCGCGGTCCAGATGGAGCACGCGTTCATACGCCTCGATCTCCCAGTTTGCCAGGGTTACGGGATCGCCGTCGAAGGAGATGCTGACCGGCAGGAAGTTCGGCAGATTGACCATCTGCCGGGGTTCGGCCGGGCGTCCCTTGAGCTGTATCATACTCGGATTCGGGTAGGCGTCGAAAACGCCGGCGACATAGGTGCCGGCGAGGGAGTGGGCGCCGGGCATGCCTTCCTCGAACGAGGCGCGCTGCCCCATATAGCCGTTGGCCAAGGCCATTGTGGCTTCCATGCGGCGATAGGTCGAGCGATGGAATTCACGCTCGGAAAGACGCCACGGCTCAACTGGAAATCGAATCTGAGTGGTGACCATGAACTTCTCCGCTGGGTCCCGCTTTCGCACCCCGTTTCACACTACTGCCGGAGGCCGGATCTTCAAGGGCGCTGCCGGCGGACGGCCGATTCAAATCGGGATGCGGTTGAGGAGAAGCGGGAGCGCAGTATTGTGGTGGGTGACCAAACAAAGGAACCATCTATGCCGATCCCGGATATTCTGAACGACAAGCCGCACCGCCGCTATAACCCGCTGCTGCAGGACTGGATCCTGGTCTCGCCGCATCGGACCAAACGCCCGTGGCAGGGGAAGGTCGAGAAACAGGCGCCCGCCGACACACCGGACTACGTGCAAAGCTGCTACCTCTGCCCGGGCAATACCCGTGCCGGCGGCGCCGTAACCGAGAAATATGAGGCCACCTATGTCTTCACCAACGACTTCGCCGCGCTGCTCCCCGGCGAAGGCCCGCCGGAGGAGTACAACGCCTGCGGCGGCCTGGTGCGCGCCGCCGCCGAACGCGGCACCTGCCGGGTCATCTGTTTCTCGCCGAAACACAACCTGACACTGCCGCGCATGGCCGTGACCGATATCCGCAGCGTCATCGATGTCTGGGACGAGCAATACCGCGAGCTGGCGGCCCTGGAATACATCAACCATGTGATGACTTTCGAAAACAAGGGCGGCATCATGGGCTGCTCCAACCCGCACCCGCACGGCCAGATCTGGGCCACCGAAACCATCCCCAGCATCGCCGGCCGCAAGATCGACGCGCAGGAACAGTACTTCGCCGCCAACGGCAAGCCCCTGCTGCTGGACTACCTCGAATGGGAGCTCGCCGAGGAAGAACGCATCATCGGGCAGAACGACTCGTTCGTCGCGCTTGTCCCCTTCTGGGCGACCTGGCCCTATGAAATGATGATCCTGCCGAAACGCCCGGTACGTACGATTGCCGAACTGAGCGACACCGAACGCAACGACTGGGCCGCGGTGCTTAGGGACGCCCTGATCCGCTATGACAACGTCTTCGAAACATCTTTCCCCTACTCCATGGGACTGAACCAGAAGCCGACCGACGGCGGTGAGCATGCCGGCGTCGTACTGCATCAGTCGTTCTTCCCGCCGCTGCTGCGCAGCGCGACGGTGAAGAAGTTCCTGGTCGGCTACGAGATGAGCGGCGAACCCCAACGCGACATCACCGCCGAAATGGCCGCCCGAAAATTACGCGACTGCGCCCCGCCGCATTATCTGGACCGGAACTGAGGCCGACGCCGAAAACCGGTGCATGCCCCGGCCCCCAGGGTGTCGTCCCGGAAATCCGGGAACATAGGTGATTCCGCTGGATCTTCGCTGCTCTGCCAGGCAGTTGAGGTAAAGCGATATGAATATCGTGGTTCGCGATTAGCGAAGCAGAGCGTGAAGAGGCGCGGAATCACGACTCGGTTTTATGGGACGGCACACTGGCCCCAGACTACGTGGCGCGGCCGCTGGCCGCAACCACAACTGATCCTCATCTGACGGTGTGCCACTTCGTTGCTGCCCCAGGCAGCAGCGAAGCGCCAACGATGGAGATTTTCGTAAGTTGTAGATCGTTGAAAAAAGCACTTTACAATTTAGACCCCGTACAAAAGACAAGAATCTGCAGGATAGCAGTACAGTATATCCGAGACCATGGCCGTACGGCTGCGAGCCGGGCGTCGACGTTGTACCATAAGGGCGACGTCAGATGGCAGGTCTTGAGACATTGTGCAATGCCGACTCTTCCTCCTTCGCCGTTGGCTAGAGCGTTTTAAGCTATTCTGTAGCCGCCACTCCTCACGCTGAAGGCGTGA